>CAYTRQ010000214.1:0-5920 GCA_964440025.1 uncultured Polyangiaceae bacterium
GCGTGGTGGGCGGCAACTACCGGGACGACTCGACCCTCACCAACGAGGGTGGCGAGGTGACCGTTCATTTTCACTGGGACCGTTTGGGCTCGCATGATGAGAACTCGAGCCGCTTCATGCGAACAAGCCAGCTCCCCACGGGAGGATCCATGTTACTGCCTCGGGTTGGCTGGGAAGTTGCCGTGGCCTTTCACGAGGGCGACGTGGACCACCCCGTCGTGATGTCGAGGCTTTACAACGGCCAGACCATGCCGCCTTATTCCCTACCTGATGAGGCCGTGACTTCCTCGATCCAGACCGCGACCACGCCCGGTGATGGAACGAGCAACGAGATCCGCATGTGCGACACAAAGGGCGATGAGCACATGATGTTTAACGCCTCCTACGACATGTCCGTCGACATCGGAAACAACACCACAGAGAGCATCGGCAACGACCAATCCGTCGACGTGGGTTCCAATCAATCGGTCACGATCATCGACAGCAGCAAATCCACCGTGGGCTCCAATCAAACCATTGAAGTCTCGGGCAACCAAACCCAAAGTATCGCAACCCTCGGCGTTGACGATGTGGCCGCCGATCATTCCGCTTCTGTCGGCGGCAACCGCATGCAGATGATCGGGGGGGATCACCGGCGTACGGTCGACGGCTCCTCGGAACTGACCGTCAATGGCAATGCGCTCAGCGCGGCCATTGGCTCCTCGGATCTCGATGCGGGAGCCGGGATGGACCACAAAGTGGGGGCTGCGCTGCTCGAAATCGTTGGCGGAAGCCGGTCCTTGGCCGTCGCAGCGACTCGAGCCGAAACGACAGGAGGAGCGAAAGTGATCGTGGCCCAAGGAGCCAGAGCGGTCGAAGCTGGAGCCCAAACCACACAAATCGGTGGAGCGATGCTCGTCAAAGCAAAAGGGGATCGCTCGGATTCCGCAGGAGCCGTCTGGTCCGAGACGGCAGGAGGCGCGGAAAAAATCGAAGCCAACAACGTGACCATCGAGGGCCAAATCAGCGTCACGCTAACCATGGGCGGAGCTTCCATCGTCATGAGTCCTGCCTCGGTGACCATTTCCGGAGCCAACGTCAAACTCAACGGGACGCTCGTTCAAACCTCTCCTCTCAACCTGAACAACTAGAATCATGGATCGTGAAATCGAAGTTCTCCTGCGAGCCGGCCCTGTTCTGAGCCGACGTGTGCTCGCGGTCAAAGAGAGGCACGTGCTCAACCAACCCGGACGAGTTGATGCCAAAGTGGCTTTCCCCGAAGAAACCAAGTTGAGCTCGCTCCTCGGCCAACCAGCAGAGCTCGTCATCGGCTCTCACGAGGGTCAAACTAGGCGATTCCGGGGAGTCATCGAGGAAGTCGCCGTGGAGGGAACCCCCAGTGAGGAGCTCGAGAGCCGCGTAGCACCCGTTCACGAGCTCAGCATCGTCTCGACCCTGGGCCTGCTCGAACGCAGCGTCGACTCACGCATTTTCCAGGAGAAAACAACCCAGGAGATCGTCACCGAGGTCCTCGATTTACATGGTCTCTCAAACCTCGAATGGAACTTGACGGGCTCGTATCCCACGCGCATCTACTGCACACAATACAACGAATCTGCCCTCCACTTCATCGGTCGCCTCCTCGAAGAGGACGGCATCTATTTTTATGTGATCACGACCGAGGAGGGGGAGGAGAAGATCGTTTTCGCCGACGACAGCCCCTCGGCCGAAAGCAGTCCTTCCGAGGTCCTGCCACTCAGACGGTCCAGTGGCCAGAATGCCGAAGGCGCTGCTGTGTACACGATCGAAACCAGTGAGCAGATCTTTACGGGAAAGCACTCGCTCAATTCCTTTGATTTCCAGCGGCCGGATCTGTCCCTGGAGTGCGCCTTCAGTGACGATAGGTGGGACGAGCTCGAGTCCTACAGCGTGAGCGAGAACTTCTTCGAACCCTCCGAAGGACAGCGGCGCGCCGAGCTCCGCCAGAAGGAAGCGCGGGCGGCAGCAACTCATCGGAGACTCACAACTGATAGCCTCGAAATCAACGTCGGCCACCTTGTGGCCGTCGACAACTACGGAAGTGAAACAGAGTACTTCGTCACCCAGTTCGAGCTCACCTATGTCCAGGACGGAAGAAACAGCGGCGCTCACAGCGATGCTTCCGGCGATGCTCTTTCCGGCGCTATCCCTTCCGTCGTTGGTTCAGAGGCCTCGGCCGATCCGAAGGCTACTGCGCCCGGAGGTCACGATTTTTCCATCCTTGCCACCGCGATCGATGCAAAAGTCCCTTTCGTGCCGCCCCGGAGGCACAGTCGCCCTCGCATTCTCGGACCGCAAACGGCAACGGTAGTGGCTCCCTCGGGAACCGAACCGGAGGGGCTGCATACGGACAAATACGGTCGTGTGAAGGTCCAGTTCCATTGGGACAGATACGGGAAGTTCGACGACTCGGCGAGCTGCTGGATGCGCGTTGGGCAACTCCAAACGAGCGGCTCGATGATTTTGCCGCGCGTCAATTGGGAAGTCGTCGTGGAATTCTTGGAGGGAGATCCCGATCGACCACTCGTCAGTGGCCGCCTCTTCAACGGTCGATTCATGCCTCCCTACCAGCTCCCCGAGGGACGGACCCGCACTTCCTTGCAAACGAGCAGCAGTCCCGGCGGAGGAGGCACGAACGAAATTCGTCTCGAGGACGCAGCTGGTGCCGAAGAAGTGATGATTCACTCTCAGTACAACACGATCGTCAACGCCGCGAACAACCGGAAGAAAACCGTCCAGAAAAATTGGACACAGGTGGTCGGAAACAACTCGGCCTGCACCGTCGGTGCTGATCAAACTGTTCAAATCACTGGTGGCTTCGAGAGCACCGTGGGGGCGGACCAGTCGCTGAGCGTCGGAGGCAACCGTACCTGCGAGGTCAATGCCGTGTATGGACTGACTGTGGGAGGAAGCTCATCAACATCGATCAGCGGCAACTGGATATCCATGATCGGAAGCCCCTTGGATGCCCTGATCGCGTTAGGCGCCGCCAAGGCCGCCTCTGTCGCTAGTGAGCAGGCAGAACACGTTTTCAACGAGGTCAGCGGAGCGGCGCAAGGCGCTGTGAGTCAAGCTCTTGGTCCTATTCAGGGACTCATGGACCAGGCACAAGGAATCCAATCAGAGATGGATGCGGTAGCAGAGGGGAAGCTGTCGGCCTCAGCCGGTGTTTTGGGTGGCGCTATCGCGCTCCCCACTGCCGCCGATCTGACCCGCGCAATCGGCCAAGGACCTGCCTTTGGTCGAGCCGCCGAAGGGACGGAAACGTCGACCGGTGGCATCGCCCTGGGCTCGGCCATCAGTTCGGCCGTGAGCGGCACCCTCTCGAGCGCCGGTGGAGCAGCAAAAAACGCAATCGGTGAAGCTCTGGGTACGGGCGGGGGCGAAGCCGGGGGTCAATCTCAAGAAAATGTCAGTGGTCCCGAGGGAGCCTTGTCCGGCTTTTCCGAATCGGACACCACTGCAGGCCCCGGCTACAGTCAGTACAAAGTGGCAGGAGATCATAGCGAAACCGTTGGTGGCAACCGCATTGCCGCGAGCGTAGAGGCGACCAACTTCAACATCACCGGCAACATGTCAGAAGACGTTGGGGCCGCCCACATCGAACTCATCGTGGGAGATCGGGCCGAAAGCGTAGAAGCGGCGTCCAGTGAGACCTCCCCAGGGCTCGTCGTCGTCGCCAAAGGTGGAGAAGTTCATACGGTACAGGGCGCGCAGCAGCTCAACATCGGTGGCGCACTCATGGAAACGGTAAAAGGTGACTATTCCATCGAAGCAGGTGCCTCGGCAGCCCTCACCGGGTCGATGCATGACATCAAGGCTAAATCCAAGCTCACCATCCAGTGTGGGGCCAGCTCGATCGTGATCGATGGCAGCGGAATCACCATCCAAACACCGACTCTGTCCTTGACGGGTTCCGGGGTCAAAGCCACCAAGGCCGTGTCGGATGGCTAGAAGACTTTCCACCACCGAGCGAGACCCAGCCACAGCTCATCCGAGCGAGGCAAACGGCGGTGAGGAGCGCCCCGAGGCTCCGGAGACGAGCCAATCGGCTGACTCTTCGACCTCCTCGTCTCGCACTCTCGATCGCTTGTTCAATCTCGTGGATCCCGAGAAGGGAGCCGATCGGAGTGCTCTTGGATCCCAAGGCCCCCACCACGAAGAAGGGGCTGATGTTCCGGACTCCCAGAACCAATCGACCAGAGATCCCCAGACAGCTTCAGCCTCTCCAACGACAACGACGGCACCTTGGGGACTGAGAACTGCGCAATTGAACCGCGAGCACGGCCAGCTCTGGGCCCGTCTTCCGGGGGGCCCGGACCAAGCTTTTGTCGTCCGCCCCGCGCCTGGAGTCGATCTCGACTTCATCGAGGAGATGAGCAACGATGGCTACGTCGCCCTAGTCGAGATCACTCCGACGACACAGTCCCCGGCGACGCAGGAGCGAGCGGCTGAGGGCTCACCGACGCACTCCTCCGAAGCCCCCGCGGCCGAAGCCCTCGTCGTCGGGATCCTCCAAACACGGGCTCCCCATACGGCCAAATTCCAAGCTCAGGAGCTTTCTTTCGAAGGAGTCAAGCAGATCACCCTTCGAAGTGGCCGCGCGGCTCTCCGCCTTAGTTCCGACGGTTCTCTTGAACTGCTCGGCACACGAATCAGCGCGGCCTCCCGCGGTGTTCTGCGCTTGGTGGGCCGCGCTCTCCGCCTCAATTAGCGGAGCACCTCTTGCTCAAGATCCTCTTGTGTTCCGCTCCTCAAGTGATGTGATGGGTACCGAGCCGTGGATTCTCCTCCTGTCGACAATCAAACCGAATTCGAACTTCACCCCCAGCTTATCATGGCGCGGGACGGCGAACGACTGATCGCCGTGGTCAAGGCCACGTTCGAGCTTCTCGAACACGGCCAGCCACTTTCACTCGCACCCTCGGACCGTGCACGCCCGGTTCGGATGAGCGATGAACCCTGGGGAGAGCCGGAAATCGAAAGTATTCAATACCCTTCTGATATTTGTCCGCAAAAGCCGGGAACCGACGTCATCATCGTGGCCAGTGCCGTCTCTCCCAACCAAACTCCCGAGCTGGACTGCTACGCGCGAGTTGGAGAGCTCAAAAAGGCGTTGAAAGTGTATGGCCTGCGCGTTTGGGAAAGTCGAGGTGCTGGCCTGAGCTCGGCTCGCCCCTTCACGAGCCTCGAACTGCGCTACGACTATGCCTGGGGCGGACACGACTTCGAGGATCCGGAGCGACCCAGCGAGGAAGCACGCAATCCAATCGGAAGGGGGGTCGTTTCCCAACAGGGAAAGCTGACCCATCAACCTGGACCGCACATCGAAGATCCCGATCATCCAATTCGTTCCGCAACGACCAAGCCACCACCGGCAGGTGTAGGCGCCATTGGCAGGAGCTTCGCGCCCCGACGATATCTTGCAGGAACCTACGACGAGAGTTGGCAGGAGCTTCGCGCTCCGCTTCCCCCCAAAGACGAAAGCGATGACTTCTTTCAAGTAGCTAGCCCGGGACTCGTCGCCAAACCTCACCTTCGCGGGGGAGAGGAATGTGCCTTCTTGAACATGCATCCCTGGGGGCCGATCCAGTTTACTCTTCCCTCGATCGCCCTGGCCATCGAATTCCAGATCCGAGGTCGAGCCGCCGAGACCATTCTGCCCCCCCTTGATACCGTCCTCGTCGATCTTTGGAATACCAACGACGAAAAACCGATCGCCGTCGAGATGGTCTGGCGCGCCCACGTGCGAGCACCACGCAAGATGAATGATTCCCTCACGATCGTCAGGGAGGTGGGGCGTGGTTAGCTCCGGCATGGTTAGCTCCGGCGTGGTGAGCTCCGGCATGGTGAGCTCCGGCATGGTGAGCTCCGGCATGGTGAGCTCCGGCATGGTGAGCTC
>CAYTRQ010000214.1:6020-9815 GCA_964440025.1 uncultured Polyangiaceae bacterium
CGGTACGGAGCCGCTCGTGGTGACCCGCTTCGGCGCCGTCACCTCCCTGGGCGAAAACGCCTATGAGGCGGCGATGGCTTATCGGGCCGGCAACATGGGACTGCGCGAGAGCGCTCTGGTCGACCCCGAGGACCAGCCAGTGACCTTTTGCTCGGTGCCTACCCTTTCTCCTTGGCTTCTCGGCACGGAAAGATTGCAAAGCCTCCTCGAAATCAGCATCGACAACCTTCTGGCAGAAGCGCCCGAGCTCGCCGGACAACGGACTCAAGTGATCCTTCTTCTCGATGAGGGTCTCGCCGAGCCGGACACGGAAGGCCAAGTGCCCGCCGAGGTCCTCGGTACCTTGGCTCGACGTAAGATCCAAGAAGCGATCGGCCAAAGCGTTCCGCTCGAAATCGACGCCACGGGGGCCGCCGGTTTCGGGGAAGCCACCAATCGGATCCGGACTGGACTCTCGGAACGACGCTACGAATTCGCTCTACTTCTCTCCGTTCATAGCGATTACAGCGTGCCGCGCATCCGCCGGTTGTCCGAGTTTCAACGCTTGTATTCCAGCGACCAGCTCGACGGCATCATTCCGGGAGAAGCCAGCGTCAGTCTCGCTTTTTCTCTAGCGTCTACAGCGCGGACCACCAAAGTCCCCGGCACCTGCCAGCTCAGCCCTGCTGAAATGACCGTAGAGAGCGCGCGTTGGGACAACGACCACAGCAGCTTCGAAGCTGCCGGCCTGACCGTTGCTGCGCGCAAGGCCAGCGCTCATCATCAACCCACACAGCGAGCCATTGGCTGGCTCCAAAGCGATGTTTCATTCGAAATGTTTCGAGTCTACGAGCTTCAGACGGTTCTCACTCGCTTGCAAAAGGGCCTCGGACCGCCCCAAGTACTCGATACCCCTTGCCAACGCCTGGGTCATTTGGGGGCGAGTGCCGCCGCTTGGCAGGTTGTCTACGCTTGCGAGGCCTTTCGCCGGGGATTCGCTCCAGCTCCCGAGGTCCTGTGTCTCGCCGGAAGCGAAGGGGGTGCTCGTACCGCATTCCTGGTCACCGCGGCAGCGGAGGGATGACGCGGCGATCCAAGGGGAGAGCCCAACTTCCCGGAGAGACGCCGCGAGCCTGAACGGCCTTTTCAACCCTCTCGAGCCAAAGCTCCTGGGTGGTCACGAAGTCGTCGACGTGCAAAGAAGCCAACAGCCCTCCTCGAGTCGCCAATTCCCAACAGAGGACCTGCCGCTCGACCGGCGTACAAGGACCGCGATCGAGCTCATTGACCGTCACGAGAGGCGAGTGAGGTACTCCGCGACGCGTGCATGTGCCCGGCACGAGCTGCTCTTGATGCGCCTCGAGATACGCTCGCCATTGCTCCTGATCACGGCTGGGAAGCTCGATGGTATCGGGGCTCCCTTCCGGCACTGGCTCTTGGGCTTCTTTCTCGAGGGAGGACGGTTGCTCCTCCGCTAAAGGATCATTGTCCACCGACGCTTCGGGCGGAAGTTCGACCGATTCGATCAAGCCAGCCCCCGTGATGCGTTCGAGAGCCGAAGCACTCGTATTGATCAGCTCCTCGTCATCCGTCCCGAGTAACCCTACGAGGAGCGGCAGGCATGCGGGATCACCCGCATAGCCGAGCGCTTCCACAAGAGCTGGAGTGGGCTCGCTCGTGCACCACTCCAACAAGCGTTCGGCATCCTTACGTTCCGCCGCAATCCCGCACAGACGCCCGCAAGTGAGATCCCCTTCGCGCAAGCCTTTGAAGACCTCCGAATAGCCTTGCGGATGTCCTGAAATCATTGCAGCGATGCGAGTGGAACGAAGCAGCCGGGGATGCTGGCTCACTCTTGGATCGAGCGCCAAACGGTCGAGAGCTTCGCGCAGGTGAGCGCTCCCGGAAAACGCCAACGGAAGGAGCGCCTGCTGTTGCACGGGCGGCTCATCCTCCAGCCCCCTTTGCAGATCGATCTCGCTCGCCCCACCCCGCCGCGCCAACACACAAAGAGCGAGCGCACGGCGCTCCGCGCTACCATCCGTCTGCCAGGCGCGCATCATGGGAGCCACAGAAGGATGAGGCACAAGCGCCAAAGCCGAGGAAAAAGCCTCGAAAAATCCTTCCTCTCCCTCCATCTTTCGGTAGACCCGCTCTGCAACTCCTAATCCGTCTCTTCCGGTCAGACACCCGCCCACGAAAGTCAGGCCGAAAAGCAGTGCAGGGTCAGGAGCAGGAGAGGCAACCGCAATACGTTCGAGCAAATCCACGTTGAAGCCGGAGAGAGCAACGAGTGCGTCGAGGGATCGCAGCAAGCGCTCCTCCATCGCTGCTGCGCCACGCCAAGGATCGCCCAACTGGGGGATCCGGTAGGTGCCGCAGGCGCAAATATCAGCGAATAGTTCTTCTGCTCGCTGCCGGCACCACCCCACGGAGGTGAACGGAGGTAGAGGGTCAGCCAACAATCCTTCCATCGGGGCAGAAGGAGGCTCGATATCCTGAAAAGGAGAAGGCGGCGGCTCTGCCGGTACGGGCCCTCGTGGCGATCGCGCCACAGGAAGTAACGTTGGCACCCCTTGGCTCGCCCGCACCACGGGAGCGTCTGGAACCGGACGAAACTGCTGGAGGGAAAAATCCTGCTGCGCCCGGCGTAGCTGGCTCACGATCTCGCTGACTATTGCCTGGACCTCCGGCAAGACTTCTTCGAGTCGCTCCGCAGTGGCGGAGACTTGCTCGACGCAAGCGCTCAAAAGAGGAAGCGGATCCTCTTTGCCGTAAGCAACTCGATAGATCTTCTCCAACGCCCCACCGAGCTCCTGAGTGGACTCGTCGAGATCCGTTTCGGGCTGCACCCTATCCAGCAGATCGAGGAGACGATGATGAGCCAATTCCAAAGGCTCGGCTTCTATCGAAGTCGCAGTGAAGGTCGTCATGGCTCATCGCGATCCAAGGATCGCACCATAATAGTCTCGCAGCTGCTCAAAGCGGCGTTGCTTGGATGGATCGGCGCTCATTGCGCTCTCTAGCTCAGCCAGCTGAGCTTGGTAGGAGGCTTCGTCGATCGCATTGGCCGAGAGGACGCTCGGCTTCTTCGCGGGATCCGTCGCAATCTCAGCCTCGATACAGGCAATCTGCTCCATGCTCAGTTGCACAGAGGCGGACGAGCCCGAAGCGGGAACAGGACCTTGCGCAACGGGATCGGGCCCACTTGTCCCCGGCTGAGCCCCTTGCCGGGTAAAAAATGCCTGTCCACCACCTGGCGGAACGTCGGGTGGCGGTGCCGCTTGGCCGGAGCCAGACGGCGAAAAAGGAGCAGGCCTCTCTGGGGAGAAAGCCGTCGGCTGGGCCGGATCGACGGAGGCGCCAGCAGTAGCTCGAGTGAATGGTGCCGGCTGCGGCGCAGGAGCTGCGGGGGATGCGGCTTCTGCAGGGGGGGCAGCCGGCTGCGGCCCGGCCGGTTCGGCTGGCGTTCCAGCTGTGCCACCGGTGAACGGCGCGGGAGCTGCTGGGGGCGCGGCTGGTGGCTGGGCTGCAGCCGGCCGCGCCGCGGAGGCTGCAGCGGGCGGCCCAGCTGCGCCACGCGTGAATGGTGCAGGAGGCGCGGCCTCCACAGCCGGGCCGGGCTGTGGACGGGCTCCTTCAACTTCACCACGATCGGCATCCAGCACTTCCTGGTGAGAATGGGAAGAGCCCGAAGCTTCTCCGGGAGCTTGAGCTGGAAAAGGAGGCATGCCAAAGCCAGTATTCGCAAAAGCGCCTGGCCGCGCCGGACGACTCCCCGGGCGTCGCGCTGGAGCGCTGGGTTCCTTGCCCGAA
>CAYTRQ010000215.1:0-7174 GCA_964440025.1 uncultured Polyangiaceae bacterium
AGATCCTGTCGATGCTCGCCTTACCCGTCTTCGAAGTGGTGAGATGTGCTTTAGTTTGTCTCCTCTTCGATTTTCGGCGAAGCTTTTGTTGCTTTGGCCTCGCTGGGCTGTGGAGCAGGAGAAAGTCCCTGACAAGCCTCCAAGATCTTGGGGCTTGTCATGAGCGGGTCAAGATCTGGAGTTTCCGCTAGGTCGAGGTGGGCCTGGCATGAAGCTCGAGCTTTGGCGCGCGCCTCGAGAGCGACGAACGACTCCAGCAACTGTCGATGGATTCTCGCTCGCTCGGGAATGGGCAATTCACCTGCCGCAAGAAGACGAGTTCCTCGCTGTACAGCTGAGATGTAACGGCCCCGCAGGACATCTTCCGTCAGTTTTCTGAGAGCGAGTTGGGAGTTCTTCTGCTGCGCGTAACGCTGCCCCTGCGCCTGTTTGCTGAGTCGAGAGGCTGCGCCATTTGCGGCGCGTCGACCTTCTTGGGTCAGAGACAGATCGGAGAGAGGAATCAGCAGAACCTCGCCGGCTTGGGGTCCGTCTTCACCGAGATCGTTGTATTGAACCAAGCGAAACGCATGCTTGGTGCTGCCGAGGAAACGGTAAGCCAAAGTCGCGAGACTTTCTTCGCCACTCGCCTGCCAAGCGAGGTTGTAGGGAATACGGATGATCTGGCCGAGCTCCGGTTCCAACCAGGGCTTGCTCCCATTGACCTGAGCAAGAAGAATGTGTCTTCGGACGTGCCCGAGGTGTTGCGTGGCGAGCGACTTCCAAGTTTCCGAGGGGCCGACTTGGTGGTAGGTGACCGCTGGAATTTGCAGGATCATTCCCGGGGTGAGCGAAGGGCTTCGTCCTCCTTCCAATGCGTTGGCGGTGGCCACAACCCGTTCCAGTTGGATGCGCCCGTAAAAGCGTTCGGCAAGTTCTGCGAGCGTGTCCCCTTCTTGGACGACATGGGGAAACGCGTGTGCGGGCCTGCTACCTAGGCTGGAGAGGAAAAGCGTGATGGCAAAAAGCCCCGCGAGACGGAGGGTTCGTCTGCGAGGGGAAGCCGCGGCCGCCCGGCGAGCGCGCAGGAGCTCGAGGGCGAGCTGCTGGTCGGTGGGGAAGCGTTGGCTCCTCCATTTCCAGAACGTCATCCGTCTACAGTGGATCCGGGCTGTCCAGAAGTCGATTGCCTGGGCGTTTCCATAGGATAGCTGCTGTTTACCAAACTCCGAGGTAGCAGGGCCAACATCCTCTCCAGTTGTTCTGCGCTTTGAGGACGAGCCTCGGGGGCTTTTTCCAGACAGGCAAGCACGATCTGATCGAGAGCTTCGGGGATTTCGAGATCCGGACGGACTCGCCGCATGGATCGTGGAGTGGTCCGCTGGTGGTGGTCCAGAAGAGCTCTGCGATTTTTGGAACGAAAGGGGATGTCTCCGGTGAGTGATTCATACATCAAGACACCGAACGCATAGATGTCACTTCGTGCGTCGATGGGCCCACCGACGCACTGCTCGGGACTCATGTATTCGGGGGTGCCCAACGTGTAACCATCTTGAGTGAGGGCGTCTTCTTGTGCCAACTTGCTCATCCCGAAGTCGAGCACCTTAACGACGTCACCTTCACAGAGAAAGATGTTTCCAGGCTTCAGATCTCGATGGACGACGCTGAGTCGGTGGGCTGCAGCCAGGCCACGGCAAGCTTGCAGAAAGACGGGAATCAGAAAGCCCGGAGCAAGCGGGTTCTTTTTTCGAAGCTGGTCTTGCAAACTCAGGCCGTGAAGGAGTTCCATCACGACGTAGAGGGTTCCATCGGGGAGCTGATCCAGATCGAAGGTCCGAATAATATTGGGATGTTCGAGTGACATCTGGATACGTGCCTCTCGACGAAGACGAGCCACTTCTGAAGCGTCGACTGCGGCGGCACCCCGGAGGACTTTGACGGCAACTTGGAATCCCACTCCCAGGTGCTCGGCGGCGTAGACCGTTCCGATCCCTCCGGAGCCGACGGAGCGCAAGATACGGTATTTTCCGCCAAGCACGCTCTGTGTCAGATCTGCAGCGGTATATTGGAGTTGTCCTCGCTGTTCGAGGCTGTGTTCGAGAGCCAAAATCCGGTGTCGCTCGCGAGTTCGCCCAGCCGCGCTCTTGCGGGCCCGGCTCGCGAGGACACCCGCTCCCCCGCCGAGTGCCGCCCCGGAAGCGGCGAGGATCCCAGAGAGGAGCAGGTTTCCTGTGATGGCCCCAGCGGCGCCGCAAGCGAGCGCCGACGAAATACTCGTCCATGGGATTAGCGTTGGAGAGATCTTATTCCAACGCAATTCATAGTTACAGGTGAGATCGCCGTGGGCAATACAAGAGGTTTCCTCGAGCTCTGCTTCGGGAAGCCCCCAGAGCTGGGGGATGGATTTGAATTCAGCTTGACGCAATAGGCAGAGGCTTCGGTGTTCTTGATCGGCCTCCACTTCTTCCAGGGGCGTGTAGGTGATCCGGGCGTGACTGTCACCGACATCTGCAAGACTATAGCTGCCAATCCGGATGGATTCACTCGACGTATTGACCAAGTACTGATAAGCCTCGCGAGGTGTGTTGGCTTGCCGAAGAAGCCTCATGTGAGGTCCTAGTACTTCAGGTGAGGTTGCGTGTGAGCCTCGACTGCTGATGGCTTCCTTACCCAGGGTCTCGCTGACTTTCTCGAGGATCCGGCGCGCACAAGAGAGGGAGACCCAGGCAGAGTCATGGGCGACCTCGGATTCTTGCAGTCCGGCTTCGGCGAGAAGAGCGGAAACGGCCTCCTGGCCCTGAGCGTCGCGCAGGTGAAGCAGAGCCGGGCGCAGAGCTGCGGCGCGGATCTCTTCACGACCGCCTCGCTTGGGGGAGAGGGACGCAGTCGGCAACATTACAGAGAATTCTACGCGAGATCGGCGGGCTGTTCACGCAGGTCTGGCATGAGATGTTGCTCGGGAGGCGGATTTTCGTCGGCGGCCTGTGGGGGGGGCGGGTCCGAATGTATGTGCAGTGCCGCGGCGGCCAAGATGCAGAGCACGGGTGAGATGACCAGGTGATATCTGTCGTCACCGAAGAAAATCGCGTGGGTTAAAGTAGTGGCAAATAAAAGAGCGTAGGCATATCGGCCGGCCGGACCTGCGGCCGGTGAGCCGGGCAGCTGGAGGGCTGCCACGAGCGGCAGCGCGGCCACGAGAACGAAGAAAGGATGCTCATCGTTGGCAAAGCAATAGCCTCCAAAGGTCAATGTGATGAGGAAAAGGAGACCTTGAGTGAGCATGGTGGAAGGTCGTCGGCTGCTGGTCACGATTGCGATCGGGCTGAGCGCAGCGAGCACGATGAGCACGCGGTGGACCAACGTCAGAAGTTCTCTTCCGGCTTTTCGACGAGCGTCCGGCCACAATTGAGGCGCGGTTTCGTGCAAATATTCGACTGCAAATGATTCATGATCGTAGGTCTGCGAGAGCTTCGCAGGGATCTTGGCCAACCATTCGCCAGGGTCATTCTTGATGATGTTCCAGCCGACTTGGGCCCAGCAGCGATCTTGTTGGACCTGTCCAGTCACGACGGGGCAGCCATCGGTAGCTCGAAGGGCTTGAAAACGTCCCGTCTCCGTGATCGCCCCGATTGCCAGGTTCCATCCGCCGTTGGTCGAGATGAGAGCGCAGCCGTCCATGACCTGGCAGTTACGGATTGTCCAAGGCAAAATACTCAAAAGTGCGACGACCAAAGCGAGGGAGGTTTGGAGCAGTCCCTTTTTCCACGGCTTGCCGAACACCAAGAGAAGTGCGGGGGCGGCAAGAAGGGAAGATGGGCGGACCAACGCGCTGAGTCCCAAGAGCAGGCCGGCAAGAGCGGCGCCTCGCCAGCGCGTTCTGTAAGCCAAGGCGGCCCAACCGGAGGAAAGGATCAACAATGCGGCGAGGGGTTCCGTCATCACGACCGCGGCGTAGGCAATGAGTCCGGGGTGCAGTGCACAGAGACTGCCGGCGATTCGAGCTCGGTTTTCGCTCAAATAGTAGCGCGCAAAGCGGTGAGTGACGACGACCAGCAAGGCTCCGATCAATGCGTTGACGACTGGCGCTGTGACGAGCCCCGAACCGAACAGACGGTACGCCAGCCCCAGCACGGCGCTGTAGCCAACTGGATAGTGAGCCCAGGGCTTGTCGACTTGCTGGCCGTCGATCGTGGCACTTTCCGAGTAGCCATATCCTTCGGCAATGCGCTCGGCCCCGAAGTGATAGTAGTGCCCATCCCAAACGGGCTCTTTGGCCCAGGCCAACGCAACGAGCAGCCTTGCGGAAAGGGCGATGACAAAAAGTGCAGTGGAGAATGCGGCATCGCTGCGGTTTCTCGGAGAAGACGAACGTTCGAGGTCGTCTGCCGAGGTTTGGCCCTTCGGGCCGCTCCAATACTCCGCTAAATGCTCCACCATTTGCGAGTCAATTCTGCGTGCCAGTCTTGGCCTTCCTGAACGCCTTGTAGCGGCGAATATAGGTTCGTGTGGCCTGAGTCGCGTCGAGCCCCAGGAGTCCGGCTAGCTGCTGAACGAACCCCCGAGTGTAGACCTCTGCGGGGAGCTTGGCGAAGTCGTCTTCTTCAATGGCCGAAAGATGAGAAGTCGAGATTTTCGTCTTCTTGGATATTTCTTCGAGCTCGATTCCTTGGGATTCGCGAACCCGTCGAAGCAAATCACCGGTGTACTCGGTTTCCGCGTGAATTTCATGGGCCAGTTGCTTGCGGAGCATCGCCTGTTCCGCCAGGGCGGCCTCATCGTCTCGTGGACGCTGGTCGGCCTTCGTCTCGTCTCCGTCCGAAAAGAAAGAGAGGTCGTAGGCACGTCTGCGCACTGGGTCGAGCAGAGTCTCCTGCGCTTCTTCGATACGGCTGCGATCGCGAGCGACCTCCTGCTCGGACAAGAGGGACGTCATGGGGAGACTTCCCGGTTCGAAAACCTCACGTCTGCGCTTATAGGCACGTCGGAGTTCTTCGTCCGACGCCCCGCGATGAGTCCACAGCACGTCGTAGAGACTGCGTTCTTCCTCATCATTCAGGCTCACGAGCTCGCGCTGAGCGCTATCCTTGGTTGTCGCCAGCGCCACGACGCGCCGAGCGATTCGTTCGACGTTCTTAGCGCTTTTGGAGGTTGGGTTATCAATGAGGAGAGGGCGTTTGCGGACCACCGAAAGCCAAATCGCATCGTCGTGCTCGATGTGACCGAGATTGCCCAAGTGGACGCCGAGGTATCGTTCTGCCAGATCACAAATGATGCCGCCGAGCTCGACATCTTGACGAAGCCTCGTGCCGTTCGTCACGAGATAGGCGCGGAGCGAAGCGAGGTGGCTGGCAGCAGTTTGGGCGGTGCTTCTGTCATAGCGAGCGAGAGCTCGGACGACCTGAACGGGGCTGGGGAGTGGGGGAAGCGCGCCGAGGGCGCGTTCCACAAGGCGCATGCGGTAGCGATCCTTGAGCAGAAGGCGACGCACCTGGCGCTGGAAAAGTGCCTTGAGGAAATTGTAGGTGCTTTCTACGCTCGGAGGATCCGGGGACGTGGGGCAAATCCCGAAATCCGCGCTGAGAAACAGGTCGAGGCTTGCCGGGGCGGTGCCAGGTCCGAGATCGATCAGGATGTAGTCGACATCCAAAAGCCGCAGCCCCTTGGCCCAACGGGGTCGGCGTCCGGGGCGAAGGGGAACGGTAGAATTTTGGCTATACTGCTGGGGAAGGAGTGAGAGGCCGGGGACTGGGGTAGGAATGGGGGAAAGGGGCTCTGGAGCAAAAGGATCGGGGGGGGGCTTCCGGAATCGGCAGATCGAGCCCCAGCATTCGATGCAGAGAAGCTGCCGAGGCATCGGAGTCGACAAGCACGACGCGCCGACCTAGCTGGGCCAAGTACACTCCGAGATTCATCGACAGCATGCTGTGGCCGACGCCTGGCCTTCCGCCGCCGACCGCAACGACGCGGCGAACGCCCTGAGGAAGGGCCGAGCTGAGGCCGGGAGCACTGGGGGGCAAGCTGTCCACGGGGCGCTTGTGTAGCACCGCCGGACGACGATTTGCCACAGGCCGTTTCCAAAGCCCACTTTGCCTCGACAGCCTGTAAGATGCGCCCTAGGCTCCGCGGCGATGCTGTCGATGCGCCTGATGGGAGCCCTTTTGGGCTGCATGGTGATCAACTTGAACATGACCACCTGTCGTTCTTCTGGCGAAGGAGACAAGTCTGCTTCGTCGCCGCCGCCCAGCAAGCCGGCCGGGCCCGTCGAGTTGCCAGGGATCGATACCTCTCAATTGACGGCGCGCGAGAAGGCCCAGTGGTCGGCACACGTTACGGAGCTTCTGGCACCTTGCCCAGAAACGCCAGAAAATATCGCTGAGTGCGTGAAGGAGGACGAGGGCTGCGACGCTTGTCGACCGGCTGCGGAGTATCTATTAACACAAGTTCGACAAGGAAAGACCCACGGGCAGGCCGAGGCAGCCTTTGAGGCGCGTTTTTCCCAGCAGGCAAAGAAAAATATCGAGATCGGTGATTCACCGATCAAGGGACCTCCGGATGCTCCGATCACGGTGATCGAATTCGCAGATTTCGAATGTCCGGCGTGTCGAGCCGCGGCGCCAGCTCTCGATGCCGTGATTGAAGAGACGGATGATGTGCGCCTCGTTTTCAAGAACTTTCCGTTGAACATTCATCCTCACGCGGAAAAGGCGGCCCGCGCGGCAGTGGCTGCAGGGCGCCAGGGCAAGTTCTGGGAAATGCACCATGCGCTCTTCTCCATGGATCCTCCTCTGACTCCGGAGCGGCTCAAGCAGGTTGCGCAAAAGCTCTCCCTCGACATGGAGAAGTTCGATGAAGACCTTCGCAGCGAGAGCGTTGCGGACGCGGTGGCTGCGGATCGCAAGCTGGGTGAGCGTGTTGATCTTTCTGCAACGCCGACGATTTTCATCAATGGTCGAAGGTTCGACTATCAATCCGATTTGAAGACGGAGATGCTTCAGTGGATTGAGCTGGAGCGGGAGCTCCTCGAGCTGGAAGAAGAGGCCTCTGCTGGCGAGAAGAACCCGTGAGTTGGTCTCTCGGCGGTCGCGGCTGCTTTCCAACCGGGAAGCACTACCCAGCAATTGCGCACCTCATTCGAATTAGTGAGGAGGGGCTTGCTGCGGAATGGGAAGCCCTGACGCCGATTTCCGATAGTGCG
>CAYTRQ010000215.1:7184-9776 GCA_964440025.1 uncultured Polyangiaceae bacterium
CGATACGGAAACGACTGGCCGGGACCCTACTACGGACCGAATCGTAGAAGTCGGGTGTGTTGTTTTTGCCGAAGGACGAGTCGTTTCTCGTCATAATTGGCTCATTAATCCAGGGTGTCCCATTCCGGAGGAGGCAGCTGCGGTGCATGGGATTCGAGATGAAGACGTCGCCAACCAACCGAGCTTCGAAGAGGTGGCTCTTTCGATCGAAGAAGTTCTCTCTCGTCGTTTGCCGGTTGCCTACAATGCCGAGTTCGATCGGGGCTTTTTGAGAGCGGAGTTTGCTCGCGTCCAAGGCAACTTCGATGCTCCCGCTTTGCGTGACGATACGATATGGATTGATCCTCTCGACTGGGCTCGTGAGCTACAAAAGGAGCACAAGAGCCGTGCTTTAGGCGACGTCTGTCAGCGGTTGGGCATCAGTCTGGAAAACGCCCACCGAGCGACTGACGATGCGGAGGCGGCCGGTCATGTGATGGCGGCCTTTCTTCGAGACGCGAGGGTTCCGCCGACCTACGCGGCTTTCATCAAGGAGCAGCGTCGGCTATCGCGGCTGTTTGAGTTTGAACGAGCTCGTTACTGGAGATGAAGTCCTCCGCGCCGTGCACGAGTCGCAATCGTGAGCTCACGGTCCGCGCCGCGGTCCTCGGGGTTGGGCTGAGCGCGCTTCTTTCAGCGGCCAACGCCTACCTGGGGCTGTTTGCTGGAATGACCGTTTCGGCTTCCATTCCTGCTGCGGTGCTCTCCATGGCGGTTCTCAGAGCTCTGCGCGGAGGCATGCTCGAGAACAATCTGGTCCAAACGGCGGCTTCGGCAGGTGAAAGTGCTGCCGCGGGGGCGATCTTTACCCTTCCGGCACTTGCTCTGTTGGGAAGTGTGACGCGGTTCGACTATTGGACGACGAGTCTGCTCATTGGCTCGGGAGGAGTGCTCGGAGTTCTGTTTACGATCCCTCTTCGCCGCGCTTTGGTCGAGCCCGGCGACCTCCCCTTTCCGGAAGGCGTTGCGACGGCCGAGGTGCTCCGTACCGGCCATGGCTTACAGGCCTCGGAAGCTCCCTCGGTCAAGGGAGGAACTCGCTTACTCGTTGCCGGCGCTTCCTATGGAGCTATGACCAAGTTGTTCGAGTCGGGGCTGTCTCTCAGTCGAGGAACCATCGAAGGAGCGCTCTGGGTTCGGTCGGGCGCTGTCTATCTTGGTGTTGGTCTTTCGCCTGCGCTGGCCGCGGTGGGAGCCATCATTGGCCTTCCGGTTGCTTTGCTCATGCTTGCCGGAGGATTACTCAATTGGCTCTTTGCGGTGCCTCTTGTGGTGGACCCGAGTCAAGGGAACTCTGCACTCGATGCTGCTTGGTCGGCGTGGTCGACCAAGACACGCTATCTGGGTGTTGGTGCGATGTCGGTCGGCGGACTGTGGACGCTCATCGAGCTGCGGGGGGCTCTTCTTGCGGCCGTCAGGAGTGGGCACCAGGCATTACGGGGGCAAGGTGATGGTCGGGATCTAGCCCGTCCAGCCCTTTTTGCTCTCTTGCTTTTGGCTTCTGCGCTCGTGGCTGGATTGCTCTACTGGCTTTCACGCAGCATTCCGATGACCCTCCTTCTCCTGACCGTTGTTCTCGTTTTGGGGTTTCTATTCTGTGCCGTTGCCGCCTACATGGCAGGCCTTGTCGGTTCGTCGAACAACCCCGTGAGCGGGGTGACCATCGCAACCATTCTACTGACATCCTTGTTGCTTCTTGCCGTAGGCTTCAATCGGGAGGCTTTGCCTTCTGTCGGTGTGACCGCCCCGGCTGCGGCCATTCTGGTGGGCAGCATGGTGTGCACCGCTGCGGCTATCGGGGGAGACAATATGCAGGATCTCAAGGCGGGACACGTGCTCGGAGCGACCCCGGCCCATCAACAGATCGTCCAGCTTCTTGGAGTCGTGTCTGCGGCATTGGTGATGGCTCCGGTGCTCAACCTGCTGCT
The DNA here is from genome assembly GCA_964440025.1 of uncultured Polyangiaceae bacterium. Taxonomy (GTDB): domain Bacteria; phylum Myxococcota_A; class Polyangia; order Polyangiales; family Polyangiaceae; genus NIC37A-2. Next base: position 9,152 of record CAYTRQ010000215.1, read on the forward strand.
CGAGGCGTATGGGTTTGGCCCCTCAACGCCCGAACATCCCCATGCGCTTCGTGCTCCGCAGGCGACCCTCATGGCTTCCGTGGCCAAAGGAGTATTCGGAGGCCTGCTTCCTTGGACTTTTGTCACTTGGGGAGGAGGTTTGGGCATCGCGACGGTCGCACTGGATCGATGGTTGCTCAGACGGGGGGCGAGATTTCGCGTGCCAGTGTTGGCGGTTGCCGTGGGGATCTACCTTCCCCTCGCCCTGACACTGCCCATGGTGCTGGGTGCTTGGGTGGTGAGTGGCGGAAAAGGTGAAAAAGGCAGAAAAGGCCGGCTCCTGACGGCCGCTGGGCTCATTACCGGAGAAGCGCTTCTCGGTATTGGATGGGCCGCGGTGGTCGGGATGAGGGGGGCTGGTGGATTCGGGATCCAAGAAGGGCTCGACTCGGGGTTGCTTGGGGTGTTGTTGTTTTCTGTAGCGCTGCTTCTGCTACGCGGAAGCTCTCGACCGGCGGAGTAAAGCGCAGCTCACCACAGCAAATCACCCCGAAGGGGGTTGAGTTAGTTCGCGTCCACAAATGGACGCGAACTAGTGCTGCGACCACATAAAAGTGGTCGGTAGGGAGACCACTTTTCTCTGGAA
>CAYTRQ010000216.1:0-9717 GCA_964440025.1 uncultured Polyangiaceae bacterium
AGAAAAGTGGTCTCCCTACCGACCACTTTTATGTGGTCGCAGCACTAGTTCTAGAGGCGGTCGATTCGCTTGTCCCATGAGCTCCTGAAAAGCGCCACGACCCTATTGTCTCGATTACAAGGGGACTCCCCTCGAGCAAACAGACGATATGTGGGCGCTCTTGAAAAGACCCAGCCCCACCGCCCAAACTTATGCGCTCGCTCCGGCGCCAGGCGGATTTTGGGTGGGCACGACCGAGGGATTCTTTTACTTTCAGGATGGGAGCACTTCGTGTGACTCCTCTGATGACGTCATCACCTGGATGGAATCTGAGGTTGAGCTCGAGGGAGCGATTCGTCAACGGCAACGGCACTCGGCACACTCTGGCGCAGGGCCGAAGCCGGCGGTCGATGACGTCTTCCTTGGGCTTTCTTTAGGCACGACTGGCCTCTCCTGAGGCGATTGCGGTTTCCAGACCTGCCATGTGTACGATTTCGAACTTGATCTTATCCGGGCCGAGAAAATAGACGGCGTAGTATCCCTTGAATGCGAATGGAAACTCGCCAGGGCCATCGAGTGTTCGCGCACCGGCCGCAACAGCGATCTCATGCACACGATCCACCTCCTGCTCGGAGCGGACGTTGAAGGCGAGATGGTGCAACCCTGGTTCGTACATGTGAAATTCGTGACGACGCGTCGCTTGCCAAATATTGATTGCCGTGCCGTGAAGCTCATGAACGTTGACGGTCAGCCGCAAATCCCCGTGGTCCATCGGGTGCCCGATGGTGTAGCCTAGTGCCTGGAGGACGGGCGAGAAAAATTCCATTGCCGTATCCAAGTCGCTCACCGTCAAAGCTACGTGATTGATTGTTCCATGGAGTTCCATGTTGGCCTCCTTTTCGTGCGGGCGTTGAAGCGAAGTGCTTCACCGTCGAATTGTAAAAATGTTAGTCTCGTCCGACAAACTGACGGAGCGTGGAGCTGGGCAGGCTGGTCGAGGCGCCGGTGCAATCCTGTCGCCCCAGGCGCCCTTCTCGATCATTTTTCCCCAGCGGAAAATTCCTCGAATGATTCCCCCTCCCTAGTGCAAGACGGTCCTCCGCGTTCACGCGAGCCAATTGGGACGTGACCGAAGTCGGCAGGGCCGCTTCACGGCAATTGCCGATCTCATCATCCCCGGTCTCGAACAGTTCGCACTGCCCACGCAGTCCCTCCGCGCATGGCTCGGGCTCGCTGATGGCGCGCCGACGGACTGACGGTGGCACGGCCGCGTCGAAGGCATGGCGGGAACGTTCGAATATCTCGGTCCCAACGAGTCGGGATGGTCGTCTCATAGCTGATCAGCGTGGGGTTCAGATGGTGTGCGGGCCTGCAGGGAGTCTCTGATCGATTTTCCGACACCTGCCAGAATTTCTGGCAGTTTTTGAGGTCGCCAGAGTGAGGCCGTCGACTGGCTTTTGAGCGAAATCCGGCAGGAACGCCTTGGATCGGACAGGGCAGGGGCTCGTGTCGCTGCTGGCACGAGCCTTGAATGGGGTGATGTGTGCAGTCGAAAAGGCTAACGAGTCCTCAGGAAATGAGTGGTTCGATAGGGGTTAGGGCTGACATGAGTCTCCGAAAAGCCTTGGATAGGCAAGCACGCTCGTATGAGGAGCCACGCGATGAACTTCTTCACTCACCGCTATCAAATTCAATTCTCGGATACGATGGCGTACGGCACCCACCACTTTCTCACCAACTTCCGGTTTCAGTGCGCCGCTCGCGAGGCGCTCTTGTTCCGTCCAGAACGAGACGGGAGCGAGCCGTGGAAGGAGCAGCTTGCCTCTGTCGAGCTGCTGACTCAACAAGGTTACACCCGCAACCTGCGCGCACTCGGTCTGGGCAGCTGGGCCGTCATCTTCATGAGCGCCCAGGAGCTGGGGCACGTCTCGTTTCGGCTTTGCTTTCGCGTGCTCTCGAGTCTGGGAGAACCGGTTGCCTGTGGCTATCAATCCATTGTGGTTATCGACCGCGCCACACGTCGGGTGGCGGCCGTGCCTCCGATCATTGTCGAGCGTTTGACGCCTTTGACGGAACGCGCCACAGAGGACTTCGCCGGTGACGTGGGGTTCGGGGGAAAAGCGCTCGATGCACTGTTTCCCGAGGAGCTCCAGAAGCTCGCTCGGCGCATCGCGCGGGGCGATGTTTCCTTGGAACGACAACCATGCGTTGCCGTCGACCTCACAAACAGGGGTGCTCCGTCCAAGGAAGCTCGGCCCAACACTGTCGCCTCGGAAGGCATCCCGCCGAAAGAAGCTCGACCCAGCACTGTCGCCTCGGACGAGAAAGCCCGGCCGGGCAGTGGCGCTTCGGACGGCGCTTCGCCAAGGGAGGACCGACGCAGCAGTGGCGCCTCGGACGGTGATCCATCCAAGGAAGCTCGGCTCAAAGATGGCGCGTCGGATGGCATCCCGCCGAGACGTGGTGCGCCTCATCGAGCCGAGCGGGCCCCTATGGTGTGGGTATGTCCTGGGCAAGGTTCGCTGGATCCTGAATGGACCTGGCGGGCCGCTTCTTCGAATGTCGAGCTGCGTCCCCTGATCGACGAAGCCGAGGAGTGGTCCCGGCGTTGCGTCGACTCCAGCTATATCTCCTGGCTCGAACGAGGGGGTCGCGGCGACAGCGGTCCGCAGCAGATCCTCAAAGAACAAATGACCTTGTACTTGGGCGCGGTACTGAGCGGCCAATTGCTCGAACGGGCAGGTTATCGACCCGCTTGCGTGCTTGGGCACAGCATGGGCGAAATCGCCGCAGCCGTATTGGGCGGAATGCTGAATGCCTCGACCGGTTTGCGTGTTGTTGCTCAACGCACTTTGGCTCTGCTGCACTTGTCGAACCCGGGAGGAATGCTAGTCGTGCACGCCGGCGAACCCGAAGTTTCGCGACTGTTGCAACGACCGAGGCAAGAAGCCTCCGTGCTGTATCGGGCAGTCCGAAACCACCGGCACCAGTGGGTGCTCGCCGGTGATCGGAGCAGCCTGGAGCGTTGCGCTGCATCCGCTGCCGAACAAGCCATCCCGATCACTCGCCTTGATACATTCGCCTTTCATTCGCCATTGCTGTTTCCGGCTGCTGTCGAGTTTCACGCGGCCGTGCGCGACGTTGAGCTCTCCGCGTCTCGCGTCCCGGTGTTCTCGCCTATGGAGCAACGCTTCTTGGACGAAGGCAGTGACTGGATGGGTCTGTGGGCGTCCCACTTAGTGAGAAGGCTGGATTTCGAAGCCGCGATCGCGGCGCTGATGACGACGAAGCGAGAGGGCTTTATCGAGTGTGGTCGCCGTGGAATTCTGACGCGGACCCTGGGGGACATCATGGGCCGGGGAAACATGAATGCCGGAGTGCTCACTGCTGCTGAGCTCCTGCCCGCGCCATCGTCAGGAGTTTCGAGCGTCGCTCCCCGCGTGCGGGAAGCGACGGCTGCGCACGGAGCGGCAGCCCCGTCTCCTCCGCTGAACGCAGGGGCAGGTAAAGCCAACGTGGAAGACAGCGAGCCGGCCCCTCGAGGACTCAAGCACCACCGCACCGAACTCCGACAGGAGCCGCTGGCCATCGTGGGGGTGGGGTGTTGTTTACCAGGCGCTCCCAACTACGAGGCCTATCGGAGGCTGCTCGATGAGGGGACTTGCTCCATTTTGGATCAACGCTCTGTGGCTCCCGAACTCGAGCTCGACTTTCTGGCGGCAGAGGGAGCTCCCGACAAGACTTACACATTGCTCCGCGGGTACGTGCACGAAGCCCTCGGCGGAGAGCAGGAGACGTCTTTACCTGCTCACTCGTCCAAGATCGTGCGCATGGCCGCATCCGCATTGACCGAATGTCGAGCTCATCTGGCAGGCGTTGCATCCCAGTCCTCTCGTCCTCCGATGGTCGTCATTGGCTCCACGGCGGACGGCTGCGCGGAGTACGATGAAGTCCTGGCGCTCGAGAGTTTGCGGGACGGTCAAGCAGGCAATTGCCCAGCTCTCGCCGATGCCTTGGAGAGTGAGCTCGAAGCGCGCGGCACCAGTGCAGCGCTGGCTCACCATCCGGCGCTGCGGGCGCTCGGACAACAAGTCCTCGGTGTTGGGACTCGGACCTGGTTCGTGGATGCGGCCTGCGCCTCGTCTTTGTACGCGCTCGATGTTGCAGCGCGTTGCCTTGTCGACGATGGGGCCGACCTCGTCTACGCGGGGGGCGCGTTCGCGCCCGGGCCATCGAACTCCTGTCTCTTTTCGCAGTTTAGAGGGCTGTCGAGGACTGAATGCCGACCTCTGGATGCGCGGGCGGACGGCGTCGTCTTCGGCGAAGGCGCGGCGTTCGTCGCAGTGCGCCGGCTGAGTGACGCGTTGAAGCGTCGAGAACGCATCCTGGCCGTTGTGCGAGGTATCGGGCTCTCGAGCGATGGTCGAAGCGCCTCGGCCAGCGCTCCCCAAGCCATCGGTCAGGGACTGGCGATCCGACGTGCGTACGAACGGGGAGGATTGTCGCCCTCCTCGATCCAATATGTCGAAGCTCATGCCACAGGAACCCCTGTTGGCGACCGCGTCGAGTTGGAAGCCTTGAGTCGTTTCTTCCAAGATGCGGGAGCACAGCCTTTGTCCATCCGCCTCGGCAGCGTCAAAAGCCAGATCTCCCACGTTGGCTGGGCCGCGGGGACTGCGTCGTTGCTCAAGGTCGTGGCCTCTCTTGGCGCGCGACGTTTTCCTGCTCAGCACTACGTTGCTCAACCGAACTCCCAGTTCGAACAGAATCAAATCCCGTTTCGGATTGAAGCGCAGAGCTCGACTTGGCCTGACAATAGCGACGGGCAGCCCAGGCGCGCTGCCGTCAATGGTTTCGGGTTCGGTGGCAGCAACAGCCATGTCGTGCTCGAAGCCTTCGACGAAAGGTACCATTCCGCGCTCGAGTCGACCGCCGCTCCGCAGCGCTCCACTTTCGTGGTTGCGAATACCGAACGTCAACTCACCCTTGGCGACGAGCTACGAGCCAGTTGGCCCCCTAGCGCTCTGCGGCTTCTGCCCGACGTGCTCGATACGATGGATGATTCTCAGCGGGTCGCGGTGCTGTTGGCGGCCCAATGTCTCGAGCAGCTAGGACAAGAGGCGTTGGCCTGGCGCAAACGCATGGGCGTCGTGGTTGCCATGCAAGGCAAAACGGAGTGCATCCAGCGGGCTAACGATCGAATCTTCCGCGACCGTTTCCTACGCATACTGAGTCGGCATGTTTCGGACCCGGCCCAACGTGCCTCCTTGCGAGCCGCGATCGTGCGTTGGGCCGATGAAAAACCTGTATCTGGTCCGTATACGTTGACGGGCGGCATGCCCAACCTTGCGGCGGGGCGCGTTTGTCAGGTGTTGAACCTGAACGGACCCAACCTGACGATCGATGACGATACCGCCTCCTTCGAGCGCGCGCGCCAGTACGCCCATCAGCTCGTGGCTGATCGCACCTGCGACATCGTGATGACGATTGGTCTTGAGAGCGATGCAGGAGCTCGCGAGCTCCAAGCGAGAGCGGTTGTACTAACAGGGGCCGAGCTGGGCCTTCACGTTCGGTCAACGAGAGCTTGTTCCCCGCCGCCGAACTCGCCAGGGGAAGCTTGGTTGGCGCCTCCATCGTCGCTCTCCGAAGAGGTGCGCGTCCCGGTGCGATCTCCGCGCGACATCGTTCCTCCGTCGTTGCTTTCCGAGGAGGAGGGCGGGACGACACAATCACCTCATGATGCCGTTCCTCTCGGCGTGTTCAGCCCAGTTCTCGTCGAAGCCGAATGGCGGCCGGACTGTGTGCCTTCTGGCGAGCGAGTCGTGCTGCTGGTTGCCGACGCATCTCTGCGAGAGAGTTTGGCCAGAAGCGACATTTCGAAGCGCTACGAGGTTCGCGAGGCTTCCCCGGAGCTCGTCAGCCAGCTCCTGCGCCGTGCTCACGAACCACTACGAGCCATCGTGCTCAAAGACCTGCAAAGTGATGCCGATGCGTTGCTTGCACCGGACACGGACCGAGAACACGAGTGCTTGCAACCTTTGCTGAGCATTTGCCAGCAGCACTACTCGGCGTTGGAGGAGGGACGTCTCCTGTTGGCTGGCGTTTGCAGCAATGCTTGGTCGCGTCCGGGAATTTTGCGCGCGGAGACGGGTTTGGTGGGTGGCTTCATCAAGTCCTTGGGCCGCGAGCTGCCTGATTCGAAACTGGTGGCGGTTCACACGGACGATCAGCTGGAGGCGGGACTGCGAGCGGCGGAGCAAGCCTGGGGCGGAGCGACCCGGCAACGGGAGATTTTCGTAGCCGAGGGCAAGCGCCAAGTTCACGCACTCGAACCGATCACCGAACTTTCCGAAGGTGTTCCTTTGCTCGACCGTGAGAGCGTCGTCGTCGCGACGGGAGGTGCTCGCGGTATTACTGCCGAGCTCGTCTACCGCATTCTCGAGCGCTTTGCCTGTCGTGTCGTGCTTTTGGGAAGAAGCGATCCGGAGCTGACGCCAAGGTCGTGGCGCAACCTCGATGTGGACGGAGTTTCTGCGTTGCAGGGCGACTTCTATGCTAGCAGCGCGAAGGACGGGACGACGCTTGGTGAGGCCAGACGGTCCTTCGCACGGCTCAGCGCTGCGCACGAGGTATTCGCCAACATCCGTCGTTTCCGTCGCCTGCCCGGTCACGTCAGCTACCAAGTTTGCGACTTGACTCAATCCGAAGACGTTCGACGCACCGTGCTGCGCATCGCAGAAGAGCACGGCAAGGTCGATCTCATCGTGCACGGTGCGGGCGTGCAGACGTCCAGCAAGTTGTTCAAGAAAACTCCCGAGGTCTTCTGGGCGACCCTCGACACCAAGATTGCCGGACTCCGCCATCTGTTGAACGCAATCCGTGACGAGCTTGCTGGCTGCCAACCCCATGTCCACCTCGCTACTTCTGCGTTCAGCTACTTCGGCAATGACGGGCAACAGGAATATGGAGCCGCTAATGAAGCGCTCAATCGCCTGGCCCAATGCATGGCCGCACGAACCCCCTCGCGCTCCTGGTCCAGCTTGGCTTGGCTGGCGTGGGATGGTGTGGGGATGACGCGCGGGAGCGAATATCGCAATCTGGCACGAACGCGTCAGATGCGCGCCATGAGCGCGTCGGAAGGGCAAGCGCTGTTGGAACGCCTGCTAGCGGGACGTCCGTCGCGTCAGATCTATGTCCTTGCCAGCGAAAAGGAACGAAACCAGTACGCGCCGCTCGTTGTGCATCCTCCACGCAGCCGATCGACCGCTCTGACGACGGTGTCCCCAGACAGTCAACCCGCTCCGTTCATGCCGCACGCTCCAGCCGGTCGTCCCGCCTCGAACGGAGCCTCACCGGAGGCGGAGCTCGCGCGCGGTAGCGCGCCGTGGTCTGTGTCCGTCGACTCTCACCCCTATCTTGCCGAACACTGCGTGCGGGATCGACCGGTCGTGCCTGCCTGCATCCTGCTTGATCAGCTGGCGGCTCGAGTTCAACAATGGTCAGGGCAGCGGCTTCGAGCCCTCGAATACTGTGAGTTCTCGAGCAGTGTACGAGTGCCTTTTGGTCGCGCTGTTCAGTTGGTCGTGCATTGGCGCTGTCTCGAAGCCGGTCAGTACTGCACTCGGGTCGAAGCCTCTGTGACCGGCGACATCACCCACAATGGTGACCTGCTCGAAGCCGGCCGAATGTATGCGCGCTGTCACGTGGTGCTCGGTCAGCGCACGACCCAGGAAGTGGCAGTCGTACGCGACCCGCCGATGAGGAGTACTCATTTTGTCCCTGACCCCTACCTCGAACAACACTCGCCCGTTCGGCTCGGCGAAAGCTTCGACTGCTTGCGCTCGATTTCGGTTCAACCGCAGGGCAACCGAGCGTGGTACCAACCGCCTGGTTCCCCCTCGGCTCGCCTGCCGGCGCAGGTCCTTCCCACGTTGCTCATCGACGCGTTGCTGCGGGTCGGCGTCGTGAGGGACAGCGCAGTGCGAGAAGTATTCGTGCCAACCTTCGTCGAGCAAGTGTGGTTGGGGGACCAGGCCACCGCTGCTGTTTCGGAGCAACCAGCGGAACTGTTCAGTGCTGCTGCGCAACGACGGGGAGTGTTCATCGATTGTCCTCGAGTTGTCGCCTGCTCGACGGGGGGGCAGCCGGTCCTGGCCCTTCGGGGTTATCGCGGACACCAAATCGCCGGGATGACCGCGGTGACTCATGATTCCATCGCCTCACCCAATCTGCATCGTCAGAACACATATATTGATAATATAACTATGGACCATGTACGAACTCGAGGGGCTCCATCATGAAGGTTCGCGCGCTAGCTCCAGGCCCCAACCCTCTGGAGAGCCTGATGATTTTGTCCAAGTTGAGAAGCGGCGATATGCGACTGTATGAAGACTTGTTTGCCCGCTACGGGGACGTCGTGCGACTGCACTGTCCTGGGCACGAGGACGTTGTGCTGGCGTTTCACCCTGACGACATTCGCCATGTCCTCTGCACCAACGCACGAAACTACCCCAAGGGCAAACGCTACCACGAACTCGTTCCCGTTTTGGGCATGGGGCTCGTCAACAGCGAAGGCGAGTTGTGGCGGCGGCAACGTCGCTTGGTTCAGGAGCAATTCAGCCACAAGAACACCCTTCAATTCATTCCCCTCATCAACCGCCACGTCGATGCACTGCTCGCGACCTGGGACCAGAACCCGTGCGAATTCGAAACCGACGTCAACGACGACCTGCTCGACGCTACGTTCAACATTGCGGGACAGGCGTTTTTCAGCACGGCGCTCAACCAACACACCGAAGCGATTCGGCAATCTTTCAAGTATGCGCTCTCCGTGGCGTTGCATCGCATGTATGCGCCGCTGAATTTACCCCTCGCATTTCCATTGCCGAGCCATCGCCGTTTCCGGCGAGCGATGAGTCAGATTCACAATGTGATTGACGCGATTATTCTCGACTTTCGCAGCAACGCCGATTCAAGCGATGATAATGTTCTGATGCGACTGATGAACTCGGTGGTTCCTGAGACGGGTCAGCCCATGAGTCACGAACAACTCCGTGACGAAATCAAAACCATTCTGATGGTCGGGCACGAAACCTCGAGCGTGACCGCCACCTGGGCGTTGTACCTGCTGTCGCAGCAACCTGAGGCACGCAGCCGGCTCGTCGCAGAGATCGACGGTGTGCTCGAAGGGCGTAGCCCTGCGGTCGAGGATCTGCAGGTAATGCCGTATCTCGACATGGTCTTCAATGAGTGCCTGCGTATTCTACCATCCGTGCCGTTCATCCTGCGCAGTCCGCGCAACGATGATGTGTTGGGGGGGTACCGCGTGCGTGGCGGTTCCACCCTAGCGATCGCTCCGTGGGTCACGCATCGCCATCCGAAGTTCTGGTCCGATCCCGAGGTTTTTCGCCCCGAACGCTTTCTCGATGGCGTTCGAGGACTGACGCACCGCCTGTGCTTCCTTCCTTTTGGCGCCGGTCAAAGGATCTGCTTGGGAGAGTTCATGGGGCAGGTCGAGGGAAAAATCATCCTGACCAAGTTGCTTCAGCGATACGAACTCGAGCTCGTGTCTGGGTTCGACCCTGGCTGTCGCGGATTCATCTCTTTGCAACCCGTCCATGGCATGAAAATGCGCGTGCGCCGTCGGTCGGCGGCGCACGCTTGAGGAACCCTTAGGGTTTGTCGATGCGAACTAGTGCTGCGACCACATAAAAGTGGTCGGTAGGGAGACCACTTTTC
>CAYTRQ010000217.1:0-9255 GCA_964440025.1 uncultured Polyangiaceae bacterium
TTTCGAGAGAAAAGTGGTCTCCCTACCGACCACTTTTATGTGGTCGCAGCACTAGAGCCCGTTCTCAACCTCGAAAACCCCGCAGATGCTCACCCGCAAACCGATGAGCCAACCCTCAGTGGTGCCACGTTGTCGCCTTTTGGCATCAGACGTCGTTTTATAGCACAAGTTGTCCCATTTGGTCCCACCGATAGACGGAGATCTTCCACAGGGACCTATTCCGTCAGCGGAACACCATCGGCGAAGCAAGTATAGAACGAATCGTAGCCGTCGACGGTGGTCTTACCCCTTCCCTCCACGTTGTCCTTCCACGCGCAGGTCGGTTTGCAACAGTCTTCCATGCTCGTGGTATGGTAGCCGCCGATAAAGGATGAGTCTTGGCTGGCCTCATCGGCGGTGGTCACCGCTGGATCGACAGCCGGCAAATCATCATCGGCCAGTTTGCACCCGGTCACATCGGTGAGCGCTTCGGGGCAGGCGACCCGTTTGGCAAGGACTTCCACGTTCTGATGATAGAGGGACTCGGGCTGGTTACCTTGGAGGCAAGACTCCCTCGCTCTCTGGGTAATGGACGGATCGCTGCCATGAGTGATCTCGTTGCATTTGCTCTCTACGAGTGATTGGCACTCGCTGGATGTCAGGGTCTCGCGACTGACGAGGTGATACTGGTCCTTACAAGCGGTGCCGCTGCCGAACTGACCGACCGGCTTGATGCCACCTCCGAAGCTTTGCCCATCCATTGGATAGCTCGAATAGAGATTGGCAATTCCCGTCCCTTCCGGTGAGCAGGCATCGTAGTTGCCTAGACCGCCTACAGCCATATACACGTCGAACGAGTCGGCCGTCGCCTGAGTGTTGAAGGACTGAACAATCATCGGCTGGGGCAGCGGCACGTCCTCCCCCACTTGATTCTCGTGGCCGGTCGGAACCAATTGGTAACATTGGCAACAGGTGCCACTCGTTACGCCTTCATCAACGCGCCCCGCCCCCGTGTCCGGATCGTGACCGACCACTCCATACACAAACGGTGATTCACCACTATCCGACCAACCGTAGGCCTGCGCGTCATCCCGAGCGGCCTGCTGCATCTGTTCGGAGAACAGCATAAAACGGGGACAGATGAAGCCTGGCTCGCCCTGCTTCCCTTCGTCCACGCAGGCGTTGACCGGTCGGCACCGCCCTCCACAAGTACTCTCCTCATTGCCGGACTCACAACCGTCTTCAATGAAGAACTGGTTGTAGCAGTCATCCGCTGGAGGCAGCGCATAGCTCATTTCCGAAGAGCCACCAGTTCCCCCCACGCCGCCGCTGTCAGTTGCTCCGCTCCCAGTTCCCGTAGCCCCGCTGCCGGCTCCGCCATTCCCTACGGCTCCCGAGCCGGCTCCGCCATTCCCTACGGCTCCGTTGCCAATGGCACCGCTACTACTGCCCGCACTGGAGCTCCCACTACCACCACTCCCCCCTGTCGAACCTCCACGGCCCGCACTCGCACCTCCGGCACTTTCATCCGAGCCTGAGCCTCCGTTGCCTTGCGCACCATGCCCTCCCGAGCCCTCCCCAGGGGCCCCAGTGCACCCCCAAAAGAGAAACAAGACGCCGAAGCCCAACACAACCTGGAACCAGGTTATCCGACGAAAAGAATAGTAGAACTTCATCAAAGCATATCACCAAGTCAAAAGAGACCGAGACGAGAATAGCGGCCAACATCCCCCCCCAACGCCAACGCCCCGCAACGCCACCCCCCCACGCGAAGACCAAAAGGAACGGAAGGTCGCCAGGATTCAACCAACGAGAGCACGGCGGGCAGTCTCATCTTCATCACCAAACCACGGCGCTCCCGTGCTTTCGCGGATCGGCCGCTCCTTGGACGCGCCCGTCTTCCATACGCATGAGTTGCACCGCACTCGAGCCCGAAATCGGATCACCCAGAACTTCTCCTCGCCATTTCAGATCGGCGACGTGGTCGTCTCCGAATCCGGGTTCGAGCCGAAGAGTCGCCCCGTGCATCGGAACATGGAATCTTTTCTCGCTCACGGCCCGCTCGGGCGAAAAGTCGAACACCAATGAGCGAAGCACCGTCTGCGTGACGTTGGTCGCGATCTTGGTGCCCCCCGAGCCCCCGAGAGCGAGCACCGGGACTCCCTCTTTCACGGCAATCGTGGGAGTCATGCTAGAAACCGGTCGTGCGAGAGGGCGCAGATGATTGGGCGTGTCTCGCATGCCAAAAGCCTGCACGTGCTTTCGCGCAGAGAAGTCCGCCAGTTCGTTGTTGAGCACGACTCCCGACTTCTCGGCGACGATGCGCGCACCGAATAGCCAATTGACCGTCGTCGTGAGGGAAACCGCGTTGCCCCAGCGGTCCGCCGTGACAAGAGCGTGAGTCCCTCGGTCCGTCTGTCCGAAGCGAGGAATCGCATGAGTGCGCGTCACGCTGAGTTTGCCTTTTCTTTTCTCCAACCGCCTTTCATCGAGCAGTCGTTTCAAAGGCACCGGATGAACATCCGGATCGGCTAAATAGCGTGCCCGATCGGCGATCGCCGCCCGCATTCCCTCTGCGATCAGGTGTTGATAGGCCGGCGTGCCGTGCCCCAATTGTTCGAGCTCCTGAGGGGGAAACATCTTCAACGTCTGGGCGAGCATGATCCCTCCGGCCGAAGGAGGTGGCATCGTATAAACGTCCGAGCCTGCATAGCGGACAGCAATCGGTTCTCGCTCCTTTGCCGAATACCGTTTGAGATCGGCAAGCGTCATGGTGCTGCCATGACTGCGCGCTGTGGCCACGACATCCGCCGCCACTTCGCCCTCGTAAAAGCCGCGAGGACCCTCTGCCGCGATCTTGTCCAAGGTCTTGGCCAGCACTGGGTTGTTGAGACGCCGACCGAGTGGTGCCGGACGCCCTCCGGGATAGTAGAGCCCCAGCCCGGCAATCGATTGGAGACGCTCTGGATAGGCCGCCAACATGCTAGCCAGATGTCGTGAGACACTGTAACCCTTGCGAGCTCGATCGGCGGCAATCCCCACCAGCTTCGACCAGGGCAAGCGACCTCCCCGTTGGTGCAGCTCGAACAAGCCTCGCACCTCTCCGGGCACTCCCACGAGATGTCCGACCTCCGATCGATCCAAGGGACGTCTCTCGAGAGGATCGCGAACAGCTGCCCTGGGAGCAACCTCTCTGAAGTCGATCACGAAGGAGGTTTTCTCCTCGGCATCCCAGACCAATGCAAAGCCGCCTCCCCCGATGCCGCTCGAGGTCGGTGCCGTCACTCCAGAAACGAGCGCAGCGACGATCGCCGCATCGATGGCCGAACCACCCTGGGAGAGAACACGCACCGCTTCCTGCGCGGCGGTCCGGCTTTCGCTCACCACCCCATGTTGAGAAAATGGGGGGCTGTCGGCTCGGGGAGGCCTGGCGAGGAGCAGACAAAGCAGGAAGCAAAGGCCACCGAAAGGCCCAGCCAACCGAGTGCGCACATCCATTGTTCCCACTCTACAGCGTGTTTGACTGGCGTGCAGTGCGCAAAAGCCAGATGCGCAAAAGCCAGAAAAGAAGGCCCACGACTGAGGCGGGTCTGCCGAAGGCCCGATTCGGCCGAGAGCTGCGCTGGCCCCTCGCGGCTCCACCCTGTAGGACTAGCTCATGCAATTCCTGTTCGTGATGGACCCTGCCCACGCGATGCTGCCCGACAAGGACACCACGTTCGCCTTCATCCGAGGAGCGCAGTCCCGCGGACATGAATGCTACCATTGCCTGCCCACCGATCTCTCGATTCGCTCCCATCCCAATGGAGCGAAAAAGTCTGTTGCCGGCGCTCAGGTGGCCGTGCACTGTCGATCGGTTCGGGTATCGGAGTCAGAGCCTCACGTCCACCTGGGCACTCCCGAAGACCGTCTCGTCAGCGAGCTCGATGTGGTCTTCGTCCGCAAGGATCCCCCCTTCGACACGGAATATCTCCACCTCACACAAACCCTCGATCTCATCACGCATCAAACGCTCGTTGTCAACGAGCCCAGCGGACTCCAAGTCGCCAACGAAAAGCTCTTTACGTTGCGATTTTGTCAGTGGATGCCGCAAACGCTGGTCAGCAAGCATCGCGAGCAGATCTTGGCCTTCCTGGAAGAAGTGGGCGGGCGCGCGGTGCTCAAACCGCTGGACGGAGCCGGGGGAAGCGGGGTGGTCGCCCTCACCGCAGGAGACAAAAACGTCAGGGCCCTCATCGATCTCCTCACGCAAGAAGGCCGGAGCCCCGCCATGGTTCAGCAATTTCAGCCCGACATCGATCAGGGAGACAAGCGCGTGCTTCTGCTGGCCGGCCAACCCCTCGGCGCCATCCTCCGGGTACCGCGGAAAGACGACATCCGTGCCAATATCCACGTGGGAGGAACCGTGGCCGCCACGGAGGTGACGGAGGAGGAACGTCGGCTCATCGAAAGCGTCGCGCCCACCCTCATCGAGCACGGCCTCTGGTTCGTGGGCCTGGATCTGATCGGGGGCCGCCTCATTGAGGTCAACGTCACCAGTCCAACGGGCGTCCAAGAGCTTGCTCGACTCACCGGTGAGAAGCCGGAATACCGGGTGATCGAATGGGCCGAAGCGCAAGCCGCCCAGTTGCCGTCGAGGCACTCATGAGCCTCCGCGGAAGCTTCCCTCTGCAGCTCGCCCTGGCCACGGCCGTGGTCGGAGCCGTGATCGCTGGGCTCGTCGCGCTGGGACGAATGGACCGCGGCGCTTCCCGGGCCGAAGCTCGCAGCGCCCATCTCGGGGAAGAGGCCCCCACGGGAGAAGGAGTGAGGGAACACCCCCCGTCCAAACAATCAGCTCCCGGAAACCAAGCATCAACCCTCAGTGATCAAGCGCGTTCCTTGGTGCCCGCGGCGTCGTGGCTCGTGGCCGATTTCGAGGGGCGACTCATGGGACAGGCACCGTTTTCCGGACAGATGACGGGTGCCTGCGCGAAAATCGGGGCGCCGGAGCGCGTTGCCGTCGGTCTTTTGCCTCCCGAGAGCTCCGATGCAGTGCGGCTCGTCCTGGCAGCCCCGGAGGTTTCAGAGCCCTTCTGGCGTTGCGCCAAAAAGCGGGTGCTTCAGGCAGGAGGCAAGGAAGTCGGAAAAACCCGCGGCTACGAGGTCTTGGAAAGTCCGAGCGGAGTGCTCGTGCGCAGTCCCGGCGGGGACCTCCTCTTTGGCACCACCGAAGATCTGTTGGCGCCTCTTCTCGCGCTCACACGGCACAAACTCCCAAGTGCCCATTCCGCTCAACCTCACAAAAAGATGGCTTCTCGAGCGCTCTCTGAAGATCCCCTCGCTGGAGACTCCGGGCTCCGGGATCCCTCCGGGGCGCAGGCACCTGCCGGTCCGCCCCCTCTTCTGATCACTCTCCAATTGCCTCCGGGCTGGCTCGAGGCAGCCGGCCAGGACGCCTCTCGCTCTCCTCTCCGCCATCTGATCTCCGCCACATTGATTGCTCGCGCCGACGGCAGCGCCACCGGAAGCCTGACATGCCTCAACCCTGGATGTGACGAGCTCGGGGAGTTCTTGCAGCGCGCTCGCGATGACCTGGCGAGCTCGCTTCCCCAAGAGATGGCACAGGCCCTCGAGAAGTCGCTGAGAACCCACTACATCGCTGGCTCGGGCGAGACGGGACGGATAGCGCTCAGCTGGGCCTCTCCCGAGGTGCCCATTTCCCAGTTGGCTCGTCGTCTGTTCCAGGAGATCGCTTGGTAGGCCGCTTTGGTTCGTTTCCCCTGAACAACTGTTGAGAAACAACCCGCGGCAAGGACGACTCGCCTCCTCTCCTGGGAGAAATCTCGCGAAATTCGAACGGATCCGCTTGCCACGCTCGGGCCCCGGGTCTAGCTTTCGCCGCCCTTCCCCATGGCACACGCAGTTATTCGTACCGGCGGCAAGCAATACCGCGTCGCGCAGGGCGATGTCGTTCGAGTCGAGAAGCTCGGAGGCAACCCCGGCGACAAAATCACTTTTGACGAGGTTCTCGCACTTGAAGGAGAGAACCCTCAGTTCGGCAATCCGCTCGTTTCCGGCGCGAAGGTGTCTGGCGAGATCGTCCGACAGGATCGGAATAAAAAGATCGTCATCTTCAAGTTCAGGCGCCGCAAGAAGTACCGCCGCAAGGCAGGTCATCGCCAGTCGGTCACGGCAGTGAAGATCACGGAGGTTCAGGGCTAATGGCACACAAGAAGGGCGGCGGCTCGACACGCAACGGACGTGACTCGAATGCGCAGCACCGCGGAGTCAAGGTGTTCGGCGGTCAGGATATCCGGGCAGGCGGCATCATCGTGCGCCAGGTCGGGCAAAGCGTCGATCCTGGTAAGAACGTCGGACTCGCCAGGGATTTCACCTTGTATGCCCTGGTCGACGGGACCGTGAAGTTCGAATGGGCCTCGCGCTCGAAGAAGAAGGTCTCCGTCGTTCCGGCACAAGCTTGATCCGCAGCTCCAAGCCTCGTTCACAGGTCAAATGGAGCTTCGGCGCCGGCCTGTACCTCATGACGGCGCGGCTTGGTCGGTTGTGTGTCGCTGCGGATCAGCTGCGCGGCACCTCGCCAACCAATCCCAATTTCTCTTGAGAGAGAGGATCTGGCATTCTCCCGCCGCGTGGCTGCCTCGATACATATCCTTCCTGCCGATCTCGCCAGCCAGATTGCCGCCGGCGAGGTCGTGGAGCGTCCCGCAAGCATCGTCAAAGAGCTGATTGAGAACGCTCTCGATGCCGGAGCGAAACGAATCACGGTCTCGATTCAGGGCGGAGGCCTGACGGAAATCAGCGTCACGGATGACGGCTCAGGCATGGCAGCCGACGACGCCGAGGTTTGTCTCTCCCGGCATGCCACGAGCAAGCTCCGAGCCCTCTCCGATCTCGACGAGATCCTCTCCTACGGCTTTCGTGGAGAAGCCTTGCCCAGTATCGCCTCGGTCGCCCGGCTGAACATCACAACGCGCTCAGAGGCATCCGATGCCGCCGTGGTGCTTTCCGCAGAGGGAACGACCGAGCCCGAGACGCGTCCCACCGGGGCCCCGGTAGGCACCACGGTGGTCGTGAGAGATTTGTTCTTCAACGTCCCGGCCCGACGAAAATTCCTCAAGAGCTCCAATACCGAGTCGGGTCATATCACCGAGGTCGTGGCTCAAGCGGCGCTCAGCCGACCGGATGTGAGCTTTCAACTTCTGCGTGAGGGCCGCAGCGTGCGCCATTTTCCCTCCTGCCAGGGCCGCGCCGAGCGCACGTCCCAGGTACTCGATGGCGAGGAGCTCATTCCCTGTCACGGGCAGCGCGGTCCCCTCACCATCGAGGCCTATCTTTCCCGCCCTGAACGCGCACGACAAGGAGCCGGCGGCCTGAGGCTTTTGGTCAACGGACGCACCATCAGAAATCGTGCCCTCGCGGCAACCATCGCCCACTCTTATGGCAGTGTCCTGGAAAGGGGGCGGTACCCGCGCGGCGTCGTCTACATCGACCTTCCCGGCCGACTCGTCGACGTCAACGTTCACCCTCAAAAGGTCGAAGTCCGCTTTGCCGAGCCGCGCGCAGTCTCCGATGCGCTCTACAGCGTGACCGGTCGCAAGTTGGCGCAAGCCCTCTCCCAGGCACCAGGGCAGAACCCTTCCCAGCAATCGGCGTCACGCTCCGCTATTACCCAAGACAGCAGCGCCCAAAACAGCAGCACGGCCCGAGTCGCCGAACACCGATCCCCAGCGACGGCTTCCGAAGGTTCCCCCCCCAAGCAACCAACCGAGCAACAGCCGAGCGCGCGTGATAGCAGCTCATCGGTGCCGGGCCCGTGGAGCCAACAGTCCGGCGCTCGAGTTCTCCGCGACGGTGCGCCGCCCCCTTCGGGTGCCCGCTACGCTCCCGTGCCCCAGCCCTCGAAAGCCCCAGCCCTCGCGAAAAACGGGCACGCCCTCGCGCACGGCCATCTTTCTCCGGACTACTCCAAGAGCGCACCGTCTCACCGCGAGACTCCGGCTGAGATGTCCAGCGGCCCGAGTGCCGTGCCGCTTGCGCTGTTCGAAACGACCTCCAGCGAGTCCTCCACGACGGATGCGGTCAAGTCAGGGGGCACATGGAAGAATTTGCGGTTTCTGAGTCAGGCCAAGCAGACCTACTTGATCTGCGAGGGCGACGACGGCCTCTACGTCCTCGATCAGCACGCCGCCTGCGAACGGGTGATCTTCAGCAAGCTCTCCCAATCCTATCGGCAGCGTGCCGTCCCCACTCAGGCTGTTCTGTTTCCCACCGTCGTCGACATCACCCCTGAGGAAGCCGAGGTGCTCGAGACGCGCCAAGAAGAGATCGAGAGACTCGGACTCGACGTGCGGGTGCGCAGCACGGATCAGGCGAGTATCCATGGTGTCCCGAAACTTCTTTCGGGAAAGAGCCCGGAGCGCTTGTTGCATGACCTTCTTCGAGAACTACGGCGGAATGGAGAACGCTCCTTCTCGGATGCAGTCGACAAGGTCCTGGCCACCATGGCTTGCCATGCCGCTGTGCGCGCCGGCGACACGCTCTCGGCCACCGAAGCCCAGGCCCTGCTCACACAGCTCGACTCCGCCGAGTTTGCTGGCTACTGCCCCCACGGGCGTCCCATCGTCACCTTTTCGAGCTGGCTCGAGCTTGAACGCAAAGTAGGCCGCCGCTGACATGAGCGAGGACCCACGCCTCTTGGTTGTGGTGGGCCCCACGGCAAGCGGCAAGTCTGCCCTCGCCGCCCGCTTGGGACAGTCCCTTCGTGGAGAAGTGCTGGGCGCCGACAGCGTCCAAGTCTACCGCAAGTTCGACATCGGCGCGGGAAAGCCGAGCCGAGAGGAACGTTCCCTTTGTCCTCATCATTTGATCGATGTCGTCGATCCCGACCAGCCGGTCGATGCCAGCCAATGGGCGCAAATGGCCGAGCAGCGGATCGCCGACATCCGAGCACGCGGCGCATTGCCCATCATCTGCGGGGGAACGTTTCTTTGGGTCCGAGCCCTGCTGTATGGGCTCGCCGCAGCACCACGCGGCGACGAGTCGCTGCGTCAGCGACATCAGGACATCGCACAAACCCAAGGGCGAGACGCGCTCCACGCCCAGCTGGCCGAGGTCGATCCGAACGCGGCAGCGCGCCTTCACCCCAACGATTTCGTCCGCGTCAGCCGAGCATTGGAAGTGTATGAGCTCACCGGCACCCCCATGAGCACTTTCCAACAGGAACATGGTTTTCGAAAGCCAAGATTCGAGGCGCTCATGATGGGCATCGATTGG
>CAYTRQ010000217.1:9265-9690 GCA_964440025.1 uncultured Polyangiaceae bacterium
GCCATGGTGGCGGCGGGACTGCGCGACGAGGTGAGATCGTTGCTCGCACAAGGCTATGGCCATTGCCGCGCCATGAAATCGGTCGGCTACCGTCAGGCGCACGACGCCGTGCTAGCAGGCAGCGATGATGACGAGGCTCTGGCCACAGAAATCATTCGCGTCACTCGGATCTTCGCCCGACGGCAGCGCACCTGGCTCCGGGATCAACCGATTCGCTGGATTTCCCCCTGGGCACTGACCGCCGACTTCGACGCGCTCCAACAGCAGCTCCGCCGAGAGCTTTGAGTCGTCGTGGGAAGGGCCGGCTACAACTTCAAGGAGGATTCCACCAACTCCAAGAAGGTCTCCGGTTCGAACTGCCGCGCGGCAGAAACGAATTCCACGACATTCGTGGAGATCACCGGCCGGCTCGTCACCTCCGGGCT
>CAYTRQ010000218.1:0-1128 GCA_964440025.1 uncultured Polyangiaceae bacterium
CGAGAGAAAAGTGGTCTCCCTACCGACCACTTTTATGTGGTCGCAGCACTAGCGATCGTCGCTTGCAGGTTCGATGATAACCTTTTGGCCTGGAGCAACGCCGTGGTCACGGGCCCACCCCGCACGAACTTCGAGAACATGCTTGACCGGGCAAGAAAGTCGCCGTCGTTCGTCGTTCCAGGGGGGAACTTGTTCGAGGATGCCCGAAATATGACCGCTTTCCTCAATGAAAAGCATATCCAGCGCAAGGCAGGTGTTGTGCATCCAGAAGGATCGCACCTCTTCCCCTTCAAATGTAAAGAGCATTCCTTCACTGTCCGAGAGATCGGGTCGGAACATGAGACCATGCCTACGGTGTTTGTCTGTGAGAGCTAATTCGACCTTCAGCTGTGGTGCGTTGTCCGCGTCCACAAACTTCACCGTGCCCAGGGGCATCTCCGGCTTGCCTTCCGGATCGGGGGGACAGGATTTCAGAGAGGTTGCTTTGGGGGGAGGAGCATCCGCCAGTGGGACGAGGCAATCTGCGCTGTCTTGATTTGTCTTGGTTTCGCCGCTGCTGCGCTGAGGTTCAGTCTCTTGATCAGCGGTTATCTCGTCGCTGGCCTCATCGCCGTTCAGGTCGTCTCCGCCTTTGTGGGATTCTTCCGCCTGAGGCGTTTGGGTCTCTCCCGCTTGGGGCGTTTTGTGTCCGTGGGGCTCTGGAGTTCGCTCACAGGCGCTCAAGAAGAGTGACAATACGATGAGGGCTCGAGAGAGCATGAACGGCCTATACCATGGCGAGGGCTTGATCTCGCCCCTTGGCGCCCCGCCCCGCTCGACTCGCGTCCATAAGGACGCGAACCACCAAGCAACATCGATCCCGCGGGCAGAGATCGAGTCATTTGAAGGCTTTTTACGCCCCCTCACCCGGGAAGGGCGTAAAAAGCCGGAGCGAGAGTCATCCTCGCTGACGGATCACGAGCGGGCGACGGAGTGGCCATTTTGCACCGGGAACTGGCTGACCAAAAGGTGAGGCAAATAGAGGAGGGCGCGAAAAATCCATTCACCGGGGAAGTTGTGCTCGTCAGAGAGAGTTTTCTTTGAGTTCGCATCCATCCTGGATGCGAAAGGAACGCATCTCCCGCCTGG
>CAYTRQ010000218.1:1228-9536 GCA_964440025.1 uncultured Polyangiaceae bacterium
TTCTGTTCGAAGCGCGGGTATTTTTCTTTGAGTTCGCATCCATCCTGGATGCGAAAGGAACGCATCTCCCGCCTGGGAAAGGCTCCGCCGCCGCTCCCACGGGGCTGTGAGGCGAGCGTCGGCGGAGCCCAACCTGAGGTTCTGTTCGAAGCGCGGGTATTTTTCTTTGAGTTCGCATCCATCCTGGATGCGAACTAAGCTCTCCTCTGCAAACGTCATGGGGATGAATCAGTTGCGTCATGGACGAGCGGGCTGCCTGGGTGGCTTGCCGAGTGTCACACTCCTTGCCCTCGAACTGACCGCGTGTGGGGGCGCTACCGGCGGTCCCGCCGGGAGCGGGGGTGAAGGCATGCCGGTCGTCGAGCCAACGGGTGGACGGCAGAGCACGGGAGGAGTGACCGCGACCGGGGGCTTCAACGCTTTCAGAGCGACCGGTGGTGCAACGGGAGGCATCACAAGCGACTATGTTGAGGAGCAGTGTCCCGACGAGGAGCCTCCCCCCGTTGAGCAAGAATGTGATCCGTTCGAACCTAGCGTTGGCTGTCCGTCTGGCTACGGTTGCTATCCCTACTTGGAATATCCCTACGGACAGCGGTGCGGCTTTCCTCAGTTTGGTGCGACCTGTGCCCCCGCAAGTTCCGGCAGTCAGGGTGACTCATGCGGCGATGGGCAGGGCCATTGTGCGCCAGGATATCTTTGCGTCGTGGGGACTGGCGCGGGGGCTCGTTGTGCTCGCCTCTGCCCCCTCACCACGCCGACAAACTGTCCTTCCGGGTTGATTTGTACCGAGACGGACGTGAAGGGCTACGGAGTATGCTTTTAAATGGCTCCGTCTTTGGGAAGCCGCCTACTCGGTGGGCGAGCGGGAATGCAGGCTGCTCGAAAACAAGTCAACCGTCCTGCAATCCGTCGGCTGTTCCAGTTGATGGTTCTGGGGATGATGTCGAGCGGCTTGGTTCATTGTGGTTCGCGGACGGGGTTGCGCCCCTTGGAGGAATCGCTCGGTCCGGTGCAGTCCTGCGTGGAGGATTCGGATTGCGAGCAAACCAATCCTTGTGCAACGCTAGGATGCCTTGATGGGTTCTGCCAACCAGAATCCACAAAAGAGTGTTTGAGTGACAACCCGTGCCTCACGGGGGAGTGCAATCCAGATTCCGGGGAATGCGAATTCTCCCCCGTGACCGAGGATCTCGACGGAGACGGATTTCTCAGCCCGTTGCCGGGAACCATTGCGGGCCAGCCCAACTCCTGTGGGCGTGATTGTGATGACACGAGTGCGAGGGCCAATCCGCGAGAAACGGAGGTCTGCGATGGCGTCGACAACGATTGCGATGGTGTCGTGGACAATGGCAGCACCTACCTTTCTGGGGTGACCCCTGGGTCTGGAATCGTTCCCGTGGCGACGACCCAACGTGAAGGTGCTGGAGGAAGCTCGCTCGCCTATGGCGACGGCACCTTCGTGGCCGGGTATTGGGCACGGACGGAGGTGGCCGATCAGCAGCTCTCCTATCTACGTGGCTTCACCGCAGAAGGACAGGAGGCGTTCGAAGAAACGCTGATGTCCGAAGTGCGGGCCCCATCTTTTGGTCCCGTTTTGGCCTGGTCGGGCAAGGCGTTCGGGGCGGTGTTGTCCGATACGCGGACGGATGGAAGCTATGAGATCTATTTCGCTAGGTTCAATGCAGGGGGTCAGAAGCTAGGACCTGACGTTCGACTCACCGATGCCGCCGGGATGTCGGTGCACGAGCACCTGATCTATGATCAAGGGCAGTATGTGGTGGTGTTCGATGATCACCGGGAGCTGTCTGGGACACCGGATTCGGGCGATAGGATTCGCGTGTTTGCTCAGCTCATCGCCCCCGACGGGACACCTCTCGGCGACAACGCCCTTCTTTCCGACGCCGGGTTCGAGACCTCGGAGCATCCAAAGGTTGCCGCGACCCCAGAACGGTTTGGTGTTGTCTATGTGGCGAGTTCAGGGACAACGAGTGCCACGGAGATCCATTTAAAGACGTTCGAAAAGGATTTTTCGGCAACGGGACCACGCACGGTGATCTGGCAGGAGAACGGACGTTTTCCCTCTGTGACTGCCCTCAGGGACGGGTTTTTGGTTGCATGGGAGCTCAGCGATGGGGTCTATCCCGGTTCGGCGATTTGGGGTGCTTTCTATTCCCCCGACGGCACTCCTCTCATGGAGCCGCAGCCCCTGACCGAAGGAGGTTCTTTTGCCCGATCTCACGCGGTGCTCCCTCTTGGAGATCGATTCGTTCTTTTTTGGAGCGACCACATTTCTGGAAACTATGAGCTTTATGCCAAAGTTCTTTCCCTCGACTTCGAGGTCATCGAGCCGCGCGTACGGATCACGGACGATCCGGCCAACACCATTGGCCCAGTGGTGGCCGCGGGAGAAGATGGTCGAGTGGGCGTCATGTTTGATGATTGGCGTAGCGGAACCCACAAGGCTTACTTCACGACAATTGGGTGCAACCGCTGAATCGCCAGGGATCGATTTTGGGCGGGCGGGATATTGGAGCTTATCTCGGGAGCCTCTTCGGGTGATGAAATACGTCCTCGAGGGCCGGTGGGCCGGAGGAGGAGAGCTGGGCTTGGTGTCGCGCAAAAGCTCGGCGTGCGCTCCGGAGCTCAAATCCGCCCTTTAGAGGTGGAGGAGTCGGAGCTGGGCTTTCGGTTGAACCGGCTTGAACGGAATGGGGTAGTCGCCACTCCAACATGCATGACAAAAGCGATCCGGCGCAAGCTCCTGCTTTTGGACCGGCAGATGCACGCGACCATCCGACGAACGGCTGTTGGCGGCGACTTCCGTTGTCGGATGGTGGGCGGCCATCACCGATTCGATCATGCTTTCAATCGTTAGGTAGGCAAGGCTGTCGGAGGTAATGTGCTGGTTGATTTCCTCGACGGTATGTGTTGCCGCAATCAATTCATTTCGTGTGGGGGTGTCCACGCCGTAGTAGCAAGGCCATTGAGTCGGCGGGCTTGCGATACGAAGGTGGACTTCTCGTGCCCCGGCGTCTCGGAGCATTTTGACGATTTTGCGGCTCGTTGTTCCACGCACGATGGAGTCGTCAACGACAACGACACGCTTGTCTCGCAAGATCTCGGCAATGGGACTGAGTTTCAATCTCACACCGAAATGACGGATGCTCTGCTCCGGTTCGATGAAGGTGCGACCGACGTAGTGACTGCGGACGAGCCCCATCTCGAAGGGCAAATTTGCCTCCTGGGCATATCCTACTGTTGCGGGAACCCCTGAATCGGGAACGGGGATGACCACATCGGCGTCGACAGGGTGACGCCGGGCGAGCTCGCGACCCAGGTTCTTTCGGGCCTCGTAAACGTTAACGCCGTCGAGTGTGGAGTCCGGACGTGCGAAATAGATGAACTCGAAAAGGCAGGTGCGTCTTGTCTCCTCTTGAAAGGGGCGGGCTGAGTTGAGCCCATTTGAGTCGATCGTGAGCATTTCTCCTGGCTCGAGATCTCGGATGAACTTCGCATCAACGAGCTCGAAGCTGCTTGGTTCACTGGAGACGACATAGCTCTCACCGAGTTGACCAAGGCAAAGGGGTCTGATGCCAAGCGGATCCCTCACCGCAATCAGGCTATCCTCGGTGAGGCAGAGCAGGGAATAGGCGCCCTTGACGTGGCTGAGCGCGTCGGCGACCCGATCGACGACCGTTGCTTGTTGGCTTTTTGCTATCAGGTGAACGATCACCTCGGTGTCGCTCGAGGATTGGAAAATGCTTCCGCGTTCTTCCAGGTCGTGTTTGAGTTGCTCCGCATTGGTCAAGTTGCCGTTGTGAGCGACCGCAAGCGATCCGCGCGAGTAGTTGATCGCGATCGGTTGGGCATTCCGAATCGCCGATCCTCCAGCGGTCGAATAGCGGACATGTCCCATGCAGTGAACTCCCTTGAGCTCGGCGAGCTGTTTGGGAGAAAACACGTCGTTGACGTGCCCCATGCCGCGATGCAGCTTGAGCTGTTGTCCATCGCTCGAGACGATGCCAGTGCTTTCCTGGCCACGATGCTGGAGCGCATGGAGTCCGAGGTAGGCGAGGGTGGCCGCTTCCGAGTGGCCGTAGATTCCGAAGACTCCGCACATAGATCTTTTGCCGGGGGGCGAGGCATACCGCAATCGGCGCGGCAGGCAACGTTTCAAGAAAGATTACAGCGCGCTTGACTGACGCAATACGCCTGAAAGCCAGAAATCGGCGTACTCAGGACGGTGCCTTTGTCAGACACTGCCTTTTCGCCGCACGTCACGCTCGTCGAGGGTCTAATTTCCAGTCCTTTGCTCAATCATCAGCCGAAGCTCTTCGGCGTCGTTCGAGCGTCCCATGGCCTCTTCCAATGTGATCAGCCTCCTGGCATAGAGGGAGAAGAGAGATTGGTTGAGGGTTTGCATCCCATGGCCCGATTGACCCACCTGCATTTGAGAATAAATTTGATGGGCTTTGTCCTCACGGATCAGGTTGCGAATGGCAGCGTTTGGCACCAAGACTTCCATGGCCAGGACTCGGCCAGGCGCTCCGGCCCTTGGTAGGAGAAGCTGGCTGATGATCCCCTCCAATACGAAGGAAAGCTGGGCTCTTACCTGCCCTTGCTGATGAGGAGGAAAGACGTCGACGATGCGGTTGACACTTTGAATGGCCGAGTTCGTGTGGAGCGTGGCAAACACGAGGTGGCCGGTTTCGGCAATCGTCAGGGCTGCCTCGATTGTTTCGAGATCCCGCATCTCTCCGACAAGTACGACGTCCGGATCTTGGCGAAGGACGTACTTCAGCGCGCTTTTGAAGGCGCCCGTGTCGCTACCGACTTCCCGTTGATTGACGACCGACTTCTTGTGGGGGTGCAGGTACTCAATCGGGTCCTCCACGGTGATGATGTGCTGACGCGTTTCCGTGTTGATCTTGTCGAGAACGCTCGCCAGCGTTGTGCTCTTTCCAGAGCCCGTGGGTCCAGTGACCAGCACGAGACCACGGGGTTTTTTAGCCAAGGTTCCTACCACGGGGGGAAGGCCGAGCTCCTCGAAACTCAATATTTTGAACGGAATGGCGCGGAAGGCCCCTGAAACCGCGCCGCGCTGCATAAAAATGTTGGCTCGGAACCGTGATAGGTTCTTGACGCCGAAGGAGAGATCGAGCTCCTTGTTCTTTTCGAACTCGATCTTTTGCTCTTCGGTGAGAACCGAGTAGCACAGTTGTTTTGTTTCCACTGGTCCGAGAGGCTGGAGTTTGAGGGGAACCACCTGACCGTCGATCCGGAGCAGAGGAGCTGACCCGGTCGTGATGTGCATATCGCTGGCGCCTTTTTCGATCATGGCGCGTAGCAGTTGATGAAGGTTGATTTTGACGCCCTGGTCCATCACTTGCCTTGTGCCCGTCTTAAAATGGCGCTTCGTCGTCCGCCCGCGGTCGGTGAGCAAGCGTCAATGTCGCTGGACGAGGGGGGTCGACTGCGTTTTTTGCCCATTTTATGCCATCGAACACTGTGTTGCTTGTTGAGTTCCCATCCCTTTCGGGATGCGAACTAGCTTTGAGTAGCAAGGGGACCGTTTTAGTCGGCCATCGTGACTCGCGCCACTTCCTCCGGTGTTGTGACCCCTTCAAGGATCTTTTGAATTCCGCTCATGCGGAGTGTGGCCATCCCCCCTTTGATGGCGGCCATCTTGAGCTCAGCCGTCGAAGCTCCCTGGAGGACGAGTTCTCGGAGGGGTTCGGTGAACTTCATTACCTCATAGAGAGCTACGCGACCTTTGTACCCGCTTCCTCCGCAGGTGTTGCAGCCGGAACCTCGATAGAGAGTCACGTCTTTGAGCTGCTCCTCGCTGCAGCCAAGATCCAGCAAGACGTCCTTTTCGTATTCGAATGGTTCCTTGCAATCGCCGCAAATCCGGCGTCCTAGACGCTGTGCCAAGACCAAATTGACGCTCGCGGTGATCAAGAAGGGCTCTACACCCATATTGAGTAGCCGAGAAATCGTCGCGGGAGCATCATTGGTGTGCAGCGTGGAAAGCACCATGTGTCCTGTCAGTGCTGCTTTGACGGAAATCTCCGCGGTTTCGAAATCGCGAATCTCACCGACCATGATGACGTCGGGATCCTGACGAAGAAACGACCGTAAGGCGGCAGCGAAATTGAGCCCAATGTCGTCGTGCATTTGACACTGGTTGATCCCGTGGAGGTTGTATTCGACCGGATCTTCCGCCGTACTGATATTGATGCCAGGTTGATTGAGCGAGCTCAGTGCGGAGTACAGGGTCGTCGTTTTTCCAGAACCGGTGGGGCCGGTGACGAGTACCATGCCCCACGGTTGATCGATGGCCCACTGGAAGTCGGCCTGGGGTTTGGGATCGAAGCCCAACTTCGACATGTCGAGTTGAAGATTTCCCTTGTCCAAGAGACGAAGGACGACCTTCTCCCCCCACATCGTGGGAAGCGACGAGACGCGGAAGTCCATCTCCCGGCCGCGCCCCATTTTCAGCTTGATGCGGCCGTCTTGTGGCAATCGACGTTCGGCGATGTCGAGCCGGGCCATGATCTTCAAACGGCTGACGAGCGCGTTTTTGAGCTTCATGGGAGGACTCATTTCCTCCGCGAGAACTCCGTCGATGCGATAACGAACTCGAAGTCGCTTTTCGTAAGGCTCGACATGAATGTCGCTCACGCCTTTCTTGATGGCATTGAGCAGGAGCACGTTGACCAGTCGAACGACCGGTGCGTCTTCACTGGCACGCTCGAGGTCGAGCGCATTGTCATCTTCTTCCGTTGAATCGAAGTCGAGCTCCTCGTCTTCCAGATCGAAGTCCTCGAGCATCTCCTCGTACGAGGGGCCGGCATTGTAGTAGCGCTCGA
The DNA here is from genome assembly GCA_964440025.1 of uncultured Polyangiaceae bacterium. Lineage (GTDB taxonomy): Bacteria > Myxococcota_A > Polyangia > Polyangiales > Polyangiaceae > NIC37A-2. The sequence goes on from CAYTRQ010000218.1 coordinate 8,101, forward strand.
TGGCAGCAGCGATGGAAGTTTCCGAAGCGACGACTGGTTCGACGTTATAGCCACTGAGAAATTTGATATCATCAATGGCATGCAGATTGGTGGGATCGCTCATTGCGACGATGAGTGAACCACCGGACCGGCTGACTGGGACGATACCGTGTTTTGTACAAACGTCCTTGCCGACGATTTTAATGACTTCCGAATCAATCTCGTATTCATCGAGATTGACGGCGGGCAGGCGGTATTGGTTCGAGAGGAAATTGGTAATTTCCTCGTCGTTGACGTAGCCCAGACGCGCGAGAGCGAAGCCCAGATTTTGGCCAGACTTTTTCTGCTCCTCCTGAGCCTGTCTCAGTTGCTGGAGGCTGATGAGCTTTTCCCGAACGAGAAGTTCGCCGAGTCGATTCGTCGCCATAGGTTTCAGAAGCTTGTTCGGCCGCTTCAGGTGCGGTTTCGAACGAACCTAGACTGTAGCAGTGGCATTAAGCCTGCGATAGTACACCTAAATTTGGCGTCGGCAGGCTCGGCTGTGGCCTTCTGTAGCAAAAGGTAGGACCAGGTCGTGTCTTGCGTCCGGGACTTGGCATTCCGGCTTTGGACTCAACGTTTGAGCCCAAGACTTGACGTTGCCGTGCAGAAGCCAATATTAAGCGACATAATTGTCGCATCGGAGAATGCGACAATTATCCGTAGCGAGTTTCTCGGGGATTCGTTGCGGCTCGTCCCCCCGAAGAAGTTGAAGAAAGATGGCAAAGACCTACGCCGACCTTTTCGCCGATGTGCGGAACCATGTCCGTCTCGTGACCCTTGAAGAGCTCAAGGCTCGCCTTGAGGACCAAGCCAGGAAGCCGCCGTTGTTGGTGGACGTCCGGGAAAAGGATGAGTTCCGTAGCGGGTTCATTCCCGGTGCTATCCACATTCCCCGGGGCTTTTTGGAAATGCAGGCCGAGCAGAAGCTTCCGGACAAGAAGGCGGAGGTCATCGTGTATTGTGCGGGGGGGACGCGGAGCGCCTTCGCCGCCAAGACGCTAGCTGAGCTTGGCTACGAAAACGTCCAAAGTGCAAATCCAGGTTTCGTACGTTGGAAGGATCTGAAGTATCCCGTCGAGATGCCGGCCGCGCTGACCGAAGCGCAACTCGACCGCTACAGCCGGCACCTTCTTCTCCCGGAGGTGGGAGAGAAAGGTCAAGCCAAGCTACTCAAAGGAAAGGTGCTACTCCTCGGCGCAGGCGGTCTCGGCTCGCCGGCCGCCTTGTATCTTGCTGCTGCTGGCGTAGGGACCATCGGATTGGTTGATGCCGATGTCGTCGACGCGTCGAATTTGCAGCGTCAGATTCTTCACTCGACCTCCCGGCTCGGGATCCCGAAAGTGGATAGCGCGGAGGTGGCTCTCCAGGACTTGAATCCCGACGTGAAGGTCGTCAAGTACCAGGAGCGCCTCAAC
>CAYTRQ010000219.1:0-9457 GCA_964440025.1 uncultured Polyangiaceae bacterium
CACTTCTGGGAGTGCTTCGAAACCGCTCGAAACGTGAGTTGCCGAGGCACTAGGTCGAAAAGGAACTGCGCGGGCCACCTCTCACTCCCCGTTGCTGCGAACTCCGCGCTCCGGGTCGGTGGAGGGCCGGGCCATCCTCTTCACAGAGGAAAATCGCACAGGAGCAACGCCCGGTTTCGCGCATGCGCGCACACAGCTCGGCGAGATCGGGATCGGCGTCCACGACATCACCTTCCTGCGGCCGACGGGTTTCGTGGTTGTAACGACAGTTGTCGAGAGCCACCCAAAGCCCACGAAAATCTCCCGAGCTACACAACTCAGACCAGGTCATTCGGAGTGTCATTGCGGCTACACCAAGGTTTCCCGCATCACGGGCTTAAGGCGAATCTAAGAACGACGACCCCAACCCGTCAAGGAATCTACAAGTTCAACTTTGCAGCAATGGAAGAAAAACTGGAGGAAACTACTTACACTTCTCGAGCGCCTGTTTCACCCGGCTGCTGAAAGCACCCATTTTTCGACTCGCACTCGCAATACTCCGGACTTTCGAGCATTGGCCAGCCTGAGAGGCCTGTCGCGCCTGTCGTGCCGCCGCCCTGAGCGCCTGGGCAGTGCACTGCTTCTGATCGGCGGCCGAACAGCCAGCGTAGGTCCGAGAAGCCTGGGTCCACGAGCCGGCATCGATCTGAGAAAGGCAGCGCCGACGGCAATCGACGGACGGCTCCTGCGACGCTCCGTGCGAATGATTTTCCTCGGGGGGATCCTGCTTTGGATTCGACGCGTTGGTCCCCGAGGACGGCGAGCCTTTCTGCGAGCCGTTTTTCTGAGGATTGCTTCCACTCGGCTGGGGTTGGGGAGCGGCCTGGGGCTCCTCAGATCCTGAAGAGTCGGTTCGCGGAGACGGAGGAGCCGCCGGCGGAGACGACGAATCCGTTCCGTGAGGCTCCGGACGTCCAGCCAATTCGGTCTCCGAAGGAGCGACTCCCTCGGGAGCCTCCTCGCTGTCCTCCTGCTCAGCCAGCGCGTCCTGCTCTTCCTCTTCCTCCACCGCGGAGGAACTGCCGGTCCCCCAATAAGCAGCAGCACCACCCACAAGGGCCAAAAGCGCCGCCCCGGCCACAACGAGCGGCATACTCGACTTCCTCGGCAACTGCGGGGTCGAGGCTGCCGCCATGCTCGTCTCCGTTCCCACCTCTTTAGCTTGCGCCATCGAGCCGCCAACTGCTCCGGCCCCAGCAGGTGTCCCCAGGGGCGATGCCGCAGCAGGGTCGGCGGCAGGTGAACGACCGACCTGAGGCTGTTCCCCGGTCGGAGCCGCACCCGGTGGCACCGCTTGCATTGCTTCCGTCGGCGCCGTCTGCACGGGAGAGACCCCCACCAATCCTTCCCTCAAACTCCGTCCGAAAGCGCCTGCCGTTTTGGGACGGTCCTCGGGGTTCTTGGAGAGAGCCTGCATCACCGCCTCGCGCATAGTGGGCGGAACCCCAACTCCGGAAGGGCGTTGCTCGATGGGAAACGGTTGAGCCGTCATGTGTTCGGTCGCCCACTGCCACGGCGTATTCGCCTCGAACGGAAGTGTCCCCGTCAGCATCTCGTAAGCCATGACCGCGAGGGAATACACGTCGCTGCGGCGACTGAGCTCTTCTCCGGTAAACTGCTCCGGACTCATGTACGGAGGCGTTCCGAGCACCATGCCCTGCTGAGTGAGTTTCTGCTCCTTTTGAGAGTCCGACGATTCACTCCGCGCCGCGATGCCGAAATCGAGGACCTTCACGAAGTCACTCTTCCCTAGCTTCTCTCCCAGGATCACATTTTCCGGTTTGAGATCTCGATGGACGATTCCTTGCTCGTGCGCTTCGTCGAGGGCACCGCAAACTTGATCGAGGATGTCGACGACCCTCGCGGGTGCGAGCGGCGCCTCCAATTCAATCAACTTGTCGAGCCCCCGTCCTTCGACGAACTCCATGGCAATGTAGAGCGTGCCGTCCTCATCGCTGCCGAAGTCGAAAACCTTAATCGTGTGAGGATGTTCTAGCTGCGCGACCGTGCCGCATTCGCGATGAAACCGAGCTAAAACCGAGGGATCCTTCGACAAGTGGCTGTGGAGGGTTTTGATGGCTGCCCGGCGCACGGCAGTGCCCATTTGTTGCTCGGCGGCATAAACGACCCCCATCCCGCCTTCGCCCAACACTTGAGTGACACGAAACCGTCCCCCAACCAGACGCCCGATCCAACTATCTTCGGGCTGATGGGAGAGCTGGACTCCACAGCTCGCGCAGAAATGCGCGTCGTCGAGATTGTCATACCCACAGCTCTCGCACTTCATCTACATGCCAGTGTCTTACGAGGCGCGAGGTGCCGCAACGGCTACTTGCTCCCACCCGTCTTCGAGGGAGCCGCTCGATCCTGCGAAGCCGAAGGCGCCGCTGGTTCCGAAGGGGCCGCTGGTTCCTGCGAATCGGAAGACCTCGGAGCAAGAGGCCAGGGAAACACGAGTTCACGCCTCGTTTTCCGGTCAACGATACGTAACTCCGTGGGACGCGAAAGGGCCGGGATCTCCACGATCGTTCGAGCGGTCAGCCCCTTTTCCAGAGTTTCGTTTTCTGAATGAGCGCCCAGCAGCGGAAAATCGAAGCGCACCCGTTCCAGCAAGGCCGCGCCAAGCCAAAGCTCAGCGGCAAACCGTCCCACCCGCCGCGGAGTGCGCTTGGGTTTGGCGAGGGTGCGGGATTGCCAATCAAGCAATGACATCTTCCCTTTCTCAAAGCCCATCGTGAGTCGCACCTGGTCACGATGAAGACCGGCTGGCGGATCCGGAAGATCGTGTTCTTCCCTGGGCCGGTTTCGAGATTCCGCCTTTCGCTCCGCCGAGGTCGGTTCCTCTTGGGGCTCCTCTCCAGCGGGTTCGAGGGGGACCTCCACACGCGGCAAACTTCCAAAGTCCGGGCTCTTGGAACAGGCAAGAGGGAAGAGCAGAAGCCCAACTGCCACGGGGAGACGGAGCTTTCTCCTTTCGCCCCCCTTCATCGGTCTTCCCCCGAGATGCACCTCGCCCAGCGGCCCGGAACGACCTCGAGTCTTGATGAGACACGTACCAAACCAGAAGGGCCTACGAGAGTTCATCGGCATCACACGCTCCCTGGAGACGCACACCTAAAGCTCTTGCAACACTTGGTAAAGTATCGAACAGGCGCCCGCGGTAGGATATCCGGGTTGGATCGCTGACGAGCCAAAGGAGGTCGGGGAGCCGTCGCGCCGAACTCAACGGGAGAGGCTGCGGGGTCGGATCCTCCTCGAAGCGAGGGAAAGAGCTCATACCTTGACCACCCCGCCAAAGCCGCCCCCCTCCGCGTCCACGAAGCAACACGCGGGCGCGCAGACTCGTCCCTCGTAGATCCACCGCATCAATCAACTCCCCAACACGGCAGTGCCACGCTGCACCCGGTTCGAGTCCCCAATCCAGCCGCGGCAACCGTCGATCCACGTCGGCCACGACCTGCCGGAGCAAATAGTCTGCGCGAACTTCCGCATAACGCGCTCGTTCTCTGAGCGAGATCGCATCGCAGGTCAAATTGCGCAAAGCCGCAAGGCGTGAGGACACGGCTCGCGGAAGTCGCACCTCCTGTTGAGCAACTCTTTGATCGGCTAGGGCACGGGCCGTTTCGCAGCATTGGTCGACCCCGGAAAATTCCATGTTGCCTTCGAGCTGCAATCGTCGCCTCACCACCGCACGGAGCTGGTGCATCGTGCTAGGCACCGATCTGTCGAAGATTTCTGGTCGGCCACCAACAAAGCGTCTCAGAGCTTGGAGCGTCTCTCGGTGGTCTTCAGAGGCACTGTGGCCGCCCTTGGCCAAACGCCAATCCACGGAATCCCAAGTCACGGATTCATCTCGATCGACGGGGAAACCGGGATCCCGTCGAGCAACGGCCAACACGGACTCGAAATCCCGAATCATGACGACGACGGGAGTCACGAGCCCCGCATCGAGATCCAAAGGACTGACTGCACTCAGAGCGGAGTACTCGCGAATCAGTCGCCCCGCGAGCACTGCACAACGAGCCGAAAGCCGCGAAAGCGTTTCGAGTACAGAAAGCTGTTCCTCCAAGGTTCGCCGCAAGCCGTCGTCCGGCAAGAGCGAAAGAGACACCTCCTGCATCCACTGATAGCGCTCATCTTGAAGCGCTTCGAGCCGCGCAACCTCCCGGCTGCCTTCGGCCACGCGGAGGAAGCCTCTGAGCGCGTCCTGAATCATCCAGGGAACCTCTTGCCAAGTGAGGGTCGGATTCCTTTCCTGGAAGGCTTCTGGCCTTCCTAACAAATCGCTGACCACAAGATCGCTGATCCTGGCATAAGCCGCGGCGCGCGGCTCGGTCAGACCACAGTCGATCAGTCCTTCGGGCTCCGCAGGCCGAAAAAGCTGGGTGAGACGAGCACCACGGCTCGACTCCATCGCGTGAAGAACGGGAGGAACGAGACGTTGCCGAAGACTGCGATCGAACTCGGTGATCTTCTCTGGCGGACTCTCCGCCGGAAGAGGGAGGCGGTCTTCGCGCCCGCGTCGAAGAGCAGGTTGGAGCACGAGCTGGCAAGCTTCACCGGCCGACTCGCTCCCTTCAGTGACGCCGACCGCGACATCAAGTCGCTTCAATGGCAGACCGAAAGCCCGCTGACTCACCACCACGAAGATGGCCGCCCAAACTTCACAGACGGCGGTAGCAAGCTGCTCGTGGGGGGCATCCAACACACAAAAGGCCTCGGGAAGAAGCTCCCCTGCCGGACGCGTGACGGGACTCGACCAAACAAGACAGCGCTCCGAAGACAGCTCCAACTGAGGAACCCAACTCGTCGCGCCAAGAACACGTTCATAGGCTCGCGCAGCTTTTTCCACCCGGGCTGCGCCGTTTCTTTCCCGCGCGAGTTGCAACGGCTGATGAGCCTCGGGCAATACCGCCTGGAGCACTCGACGAAACAGCTTTCGACTGAGAACCCACGTGGGACGGAGAGCTTCGTGCTCAAGGAGATGGGCGCGAACTTGAGAAGCCACGACCCCGTAGCTTTTGAGGACGCGGCGCTCTGACACGTTTTCGAGCGACAGCCAGGTCAACAGTGCTGCTCTTATGTCCCGTCAGCGGAAGGGTCGCGGGAGGATGACTGCTGGGGATCCGCAGAAGGTCGCGGAGATCCTTCGACGGTGGAGACGAGCTTGGAGAGTAGTGGGTCGTTTTGGAGCTGGCTCCGAAGCAACTCCTGCATAGTCGAAAGTCGCTCTGCATCCACATGCCCCCGAAGGTGCGCGATTGCGCTTTCCACGGCGCGCTCGATGTATTGCTCACGACTGATTCGCCCGGTGCACAACATCTCTGAGTCCGAAGCGCCTGCTTCCACGATTCCCGAGCCGTCCACGTCGACGTTTCGCGGCTCCAGCGCTTTGTCGTCTTCGGCCTTCCACGCTGTCACCGTTCACTGCCTCCAGTCATTGCTCCTCCAGCCTACAGCCAAATCGTTTGGCCGCCAGTGAACGCCACATGTCGACACGCACCCAGAGCCCAACCAGCCGGCTCCCAACCAATTCGACAAAAAGCCCCTTCAAAATCGGCCGCCCAACCGCAAGACGCCGCCTTGCGGCTCCCATCTTCCCCGAGAAGACACATCGGAACCGACAAGATCGGTCCTCACCCATACCTTGGTACGATCGAGAAGCCCCGCGGTTGTCAGAGTTGCTCCAAACAGCTGGCCGAGCCCCAAACCAGCGAGCACGGCAACGGCGGTCGCCTCGCTGACGGTCTTTTCCTGACAAGCCCGCGCATTTTCCTCGAGCACCACCGGATCCAAAGTGCCGGTGAGAGGCGGGCAGGAGAAGTCGCGATTGCCCGCGGCAACGAACGGTCCCGCCACCGGAAGGGCCGTAAAACCGCCTTGGTTTTCGAAGTCGTTGGCGGCACCGTAGATGATCGACGCCGCATAGGTGACCACCAACGTCGCGGTCCCGACGACGAGAAAGCCGGTATTGCCTCGAGAACGCTGCACATACCCTGGCGGGGGGGGATATTTTCCATAGGCCGGCAGCGCAACGGGACGAAACAGCGGATAAGGTCGACGTCCGCGGCGCGGACGAGCCTGGTTCCGAGGCATTTCGCCGCGGGGGGTCGCCGTGCCGGGTGCTCCGGCGTCCCGAGACGCTGACGCTGGAGCCGCACCCTGCTGAGCTCGAGGTCGAGGCGTTCTTGCGGTTGCGGCATTCGAAGGTGTCCCCTGTGAGTGGGGCTGTGGCCTCGCCCCCTCCTGGGGGTGGGCCCCTTGCGGAGCCGCGCGCGGAGACCTTTGCTTTGGTGCGGTTCCTGGTTGGCGGAACTGTTCAGACGGTGTCTCCTCCGCGCGACGAGTCTCGCTCTCCCCAAATCCGGCACTGCTTTGCGCTGCCGCCGGAACCGAGAGCAGCACCGCGACCGCAAGGAGCGAAGGCGGCGCCGCGATACTCAGAATCCGACACCGTAATCCGAGGTGCAGTGGCGAGACCATCGTTTGGCACATACCCCGGAGACAGCTTCATCACAATGGAGCCAGCCTCGCCGCCGCGGACCTGGCTCAAATTCCGAACCACTTCGATGGATCAAGAGTCTCGGCGTGGCGACGTATTTCGAAGTAAAGCTCCCCCTGCCCCCCGCGCGAACTGGTGAGCCCCAGACGAGCACCCACTGGAAGGTTCTCGCCAATCCGCACATCGAGAGAGGACAAACCGGCAGTCACCGTGAAATAGCCATTACCGTGATCGACAATGACCGTCTTTCCATAATCGGGGTAGTTGTCCGCATAAGCGACACGACCCGCAAACACACTTCTTGCGGGGGCTCCAACATGGGCGCGCATCACAAGGCCCGGGCCATCTGCAAACGTCCGTTGCACCGCTTCAACTTCGGCGCGGCCGGGAACCGGCAAAGGCAATTGGCCCTTCATTCCCGCGAAGTTCTGAGTCCCTCGATCGAAATCGAGCCCCGCTCCCGCGCTGTAGACTGCCGTATGATCGCTCGTCCCCCGAGAAGAGGAAAACGCCATCTGAAAGGCCCGCTCGCGCTCCGTCTGCGACAGCAGCGCATCGCGCGCGCGTCCCGCGGCGGCAGCCTCGACCTCGAGTGGCGCGCGCTTCCGCTTCAACATCGCTATCCCCCGATCGGTCCTTTCGCGATGAGCTGCCACTCGATCCATTTCACGCATGTCACGGAGCAAGGCCTGTCGCAGACGCTCGAGACGCACAGCGTACTCGAAGAACTCCGCATGGGGCTTGCGACGAGACATCCGATAGTAGGCGCGCCCGCGCACGATGATCCGCTGACGAAGAACCTCCAGTCGGCTCTTGTCCTTCTCGAGAGCACGACGCAGCGAGTGCTGCGTGCGACGAAGTCGATCCAACTCCCGATCGAGCAAATCGAGATCCAGCTCCCCCGGCCTCGCCCGAGTTGGTTGTCCCTGCCCCGGCAAAGCGAGAAGAGAAACCAGAAGCAGAGCCTTCGCGACGTACTGGTTCTTCACGCCTGACTCCCCAGCAAACGCTTCAGGCTCGCGAGCGCGCTCGTGGCGCCAAGGACGATGCCTAAAACGACCAGTCCCGCGCAGATCGCAATGGACAAAAACTGAGGACTGGCCCCCAGCAGGGTGCCAAGTGCCCCATGGAAGGCATCCTTGATGACGAGATAGAGGAGCCCGCACAGCAGAATGGCTAGGCAGGCTCCCGCACCACCTTGCATCGCCCCCTCGAGGACAAAAGGCCCGCGCACATAGCTATCGGTCGCTCCCACCATTTTGAGCACTTCCACCTCGCGACTCCGACGAGAGAGGGCCAAGCGCATCGTCGAGCCGACCACGCTCACGACCGCAGCCAAAACCACAGCCAGCAGAATCAGCGCAACGGTGATCCCTCCTGCCAGCAACCGATCGAGCCGCTCTCCCCAGGCCGCGTAGGTTTCCACCGTTTCGACCGCAGCCAACTCCTCGAGCTGCTGCCCAAGACGTTCGATTCGCGAAGTGGCCTTCTCATCGACCAAGCTCACTTCGAGCGAAGCGGGAAAGGCGTCAGCCGGAAGACCAGCCAGAGCTTCGTCGGTGCTGCTTTCCATGATTTCGGCACGGGCCTGCTCCGAGGAAACGTACTTCACTTCGGTCACGCCCTCCGAAGAAAGGAGCGCCTGACGGATTGTTTGAATGCGCTTTGGTTGCACATCGGGAACCAAGTAGACCGAAGCCCTCCCGTTCTCCGCCCATTTTTCGCGCACGGCGTCGATATTGACCGAGACGAGCAACGTGGCGGAAAGACAGACAAACGCGACGGAAACACTGAAAATACTAAGCAAGTGCAGCTTGAAATCGGCCATCACGGCCCGAAGCGCTCGCTTGATCATCGTCATGCCACCTGAAGGCGCTCGATTGCCCCCTCGTTGTTCAACCCCATTTTCACGTCAGTCACGCGACCTTCATCGAGAACAACGACCCGTCGTGGTCGAACGTCGAGCAGAGAACGATCGTGTGTTGCAAACAAAACCGTCACACCCGTTTCATGGATCTCCTCGAACAGTCCCAGGATATCGACGGCAAGTTGAGGATCGAGATTCCCCGTCGGTTCGTCGGCAAGGATGAGGGCCGGTTCGGCAACGATGGCACGGGCCACCGAGGCTCGTTGCTGTTCCCCGCCCGAGAGGTCCCGGGCTCGGTCCTGCCCCCGACCGGCGAGTCCCACGCGTTCCAACGCCTCACCCACGCGACGCCGGATGATCTTGCCGGGAACACCCAGAACCTCGAGCGGCACGGCAACGTTTTGATAGACGGTCCAGCCTTCGACGAGGCGAAAGTCTTGAAAGACAACCCCAATATTGCGCCGAAGGTATGGAATCGAAGAGTCGGCAATCCTCGCCACATCCCGGCCGAGAAAGAGAATTCTTCCCGAGTCGGCTTCCTCCGCAGCAAAGATCATCCGAAGCAGGGTGCTTTTGCCCGCGCCGGAAGGCCCAGTCACAAAGACGAATTCTCCCCGAGCGATACTGAGATCGAGTCCCTTGAGAACGGGAACATCCGCTCGATAGGCCTTGTGAACGTCCTCGAAAACGAGGATATCTCGGTGGGCGGCACTCTGATCAAAGCGCTGCTCGCCGCGCAGAGCGGGACGGAAAGCTCGCGTCGGAGCCGCATCATCCACCTCCTGGGTGTCCCCTTCCCCTCGGGCGGGGGGGCTCGACCCGGGGGTGCCCCCTGCATCGGCACCTGGACCACTGTGCATGAGATGGGGCTATCAGGCCCACGCAAAAGCGACCAAGGTCGAACCGCTGGGCGAGGCATCATATACGCGGTACGAACCGAAGCTGCTCAAGCCGACCGGTAGCGGGCCGAGCACCAGTGAAGTGCTGCAGGAATGGGCCGACGAAGTCCTCTTTGCGCGCGACGGCCGCGGCGTGGCCACGCTCACGCT
>CAYTRQ010000220.1:0-9418 GCA_964440025.1 uncultured Polyangiaceae bacterium
GTTCGTGCAACGGGCGGCCGGTCTCGTTTTAGCCGGATTCGCTTTTTTAGCTTGGCCCACTCCCGTGCAAGCGGCCGAGCTGCGAGGGAATGACGACGGTTTGGTAGAGATCGGAGTCGGCGAAACCGTAGAAGACACCATGTTCCTTTCCGGTCAGTCCGTCATTGTGGCAGGAGTTGTCGAGGGGGACGTATTTGCGGCGGCCGAACGAATCGAAATCACAGGTGAAGTGCGCGGAAATCTCTATTTGGCCGGGGGGACAGTCATGATCCCCGGAAAAATAACGGGCAACGTCCACGCAGTCGGCAAGGACATCGAGGTGAGCGCAACCTTGCCAAAAAGCGCGTTTTTGGCCGGGCAGAACGTTCTGCTCACCGAGGACGGTCAGCTCTTCCAGGATGCCTATCTGGCTGGAGAATCCGTACGCGTCAAAGGCACATTGAAGCGGAACCTCTATTTTGCAGCCGAAAAACTAATGCTGAGCGGCCGAGTGGAGCGTGCCCTGCGGGGCCACGCTGCGCGGCTGACCCTACGCTCTCGCAGCTACGTGGGCCAAGACGTCGCCGTCACCGTACCAGCAGAAGATGCAGTCACGATCGACGACGGAGCCCGCATCAATGGTAGGACCCAGATCGACGTCGACGTGGGTCGGGAACAGACGGCATTTTTGCATGGGGGCTTTTATCTCGCAGTGCTAGCGCGAACCGTCGCCATGCTCCTCGTTGGCCTAGTCCTCTACACTCTTTTTCCGTCGCTTGCTCCGAAGGTCCCTCAATCCGGTGTTGCGGTGCTACGCCAGATGGGCATTGGGTTCGTCGCTGCGGTGGCCACGCCCGTGGCCGCCATCATCGTCGCTTTGAACATCATTGGCATCCCATTGTCCGTTCTCATGGCGATGATTTATGTGGCACTCATGTATCTTTCTACCCTGGTCGTGGCCTATTTTATCGGAAAGCGTTTTTCTTGGCCCAAGAAACATCAACTACTCTGGGGAACATCACTGAGCTTACTGGCGATCCGTCTGCTCGTTGAAATTCCTTTCGCGGGTCATGGTCTCAATTTTCTCATCCACATTTTTGGAATGGGCTGCCTCGTCGTGCATTTCAAGAACCTCTACTTCGAAAGTCGCTCCACACCTACCCAGCAACCATCAGGGGCGGAGGCTTGATCGACCATCAACCCAGAAACGCCGGCAGGAGAGCCCAGGAAGGCCGGAAAAGCCTCCGCCGAGGCTCGCCCCCCCCCCGCCCCCGGAGTGAGCGACGGCGGGGGGCTTCGAGGTGGTGAGATAGGCTGTAGAACGTGGGTAACGATGTAGGGGAAGCGGTGACCCACCCGAGGAAGGCTCTATCGACGAGCAAGTCATTGCTCAATACAATGAGAGCAGAGGGGCGAGGGCCGGGCTGAGCGGCGGCAAGCAGTCTCATGCGGACGCACGCTTGAATCTCCCGATCCATTGTCCATAACAATAGCATCACCACGCAGATCGGAGGAAAGACATGCATTGGGAAATCGACATGAGCCACTCCTACATTGGCTTTAGCGTCCGCCACATGATGATCAGTCGTGTGCGAGGGCAGTTCAAGAGCGCCAGCGCCAGCCTAGAACTGGACCCTTCGTCGGCTCTCCACGAAGCCAGCCTCAAAGTCGAAGTCGATACGAAGAGTATCGATACAGGGCTCGACCAACGTGACGAGCATCTACGCACCAAAGATTTCCTGAATACAGACGACTATCCCCAAATGACCTTCGAGAGCACGAAGGTCGAAGGAAGCTTCGAGGACCTAAAAATCAACGGCAACCTCACATTGCTGGGAGTCACCAAGGAGGTGACGCTCACCGGCTCGCTTTCTGGACCCGTCACCGACCCTTGGGGTGGACAGCGCCTCGGCGTCAGCCTCACCGGCACACTCAATCGGGAGGAATTCGGACTTACATGGAATCAACCGATGGAAACGGGAGGAACCATGTTGGGGAAAGACGTCCAGCTCAACGTGGAGGCCCAAGTCGTACAAAAATAGGCGTCGGGGCGCTGGGCCTGTTCTCCTCCGAGCCCACCGAGGTCCCCTCGAGGTGGCAGGATCTCCGGTCACGACGAATCGGAGCCGTGCACCTCTTCGGCGACTGGGTCTGTTTCCACCACGCCTTTCTTTTGGATACGGGTCAAAAGCGCCCAAGCAAATAGCGCCCAGGCCAATCCGACGCACCAGCCTGCCACGACATCCGTTGCGTAGTGCACCCCAAGGTAGACGCGACTCAAGCCAATGAGGACCATCGTTAATACGCCAACGAAAATGCAATAAAATTTGAGTTTCTTGCCCTCGACCACTCGCGCAATCATCGCTGCAAGCATGGGATAGACGGCAGCTGACATGGTCGAGTGTCCACTGGGGAAGGAGTAATTGTCGAGACTCACCAAGGCGTCGAGCTCTGTGGGGCGCGGACGTTCGAATAAGCCCTTGAGCACGTACGCGCTGACTGCGGCTAAACCAATACAGGCGAGCACCACCAATGCCGTTTTCGGGTGCTCGGCCAAAAAAAGATAGGCCACGACCACCAAGACCAGGAACGTGACAATGGGGCCACTACCAAGAACCGTCACGTCGGACCAAAAAGCTTCGACCCAAGGAGGTCCGATTCGGTCTTCGGCACCTGGTTCGTGCAGCGAGTCGATGATCAAAGCGTCAAATGCCGTGGGCTCGGGGCCGATCGCCGCGGCCAAGAGGGAAAACGAGACCCCTGCTCCCAATAAGCCGACAAGCACGCGCACCGGAGCGAAACCGCGTACGGAAGCGCAAAGTGTGTGTCCTTTTCTCTCCATGGCAGAAAGCCTCTCCACAGTTCACGAGGGCGCCCCTCCGCGAACGATAGGGTTGGCCCCTGACCTTAGCCCACCTGCTTGATTCGGGCACCTCCCCGGGAACACGGCGATCAAGGGATCCTCGAGCTGCCCCTTCAAAGCCTCATTCACGAGGGACTTCGAAGAGCGCAAGGCGGGCTCCATGGTCATTGAAAGCCCTGCAAGACGAACGGCACGCGTTTCGCATACACTCGCGCGAAATGGTGCACCATGAGCTCGATCCCTTGAGGCAGTTGTTTGAACGCTCGGCTTTGTCGCTCGTTGCGGAGAGGAAGTTCGTGATCAAACACGGTGAAATCGAACGTTTTCCCGAATGGATGCGCTCGGGCCCGCTCGCAAACATCGAAAATTTGTGTCGCGCCCATCGAGGAAATTATGAAATCGCGCACGGTGCCGAGGAAAAAGCGACGAGCGCCCAGCCCAACGGCTTCATCGCTGCAGGCGGACAAACCTCAGCAGCAGGCAGCTCGGCGGCAGCATTTCTCCGTCTAGGGCTCACGGTCTACTTCGGACAAGTCGACGGGCTCGTCCCCGCAGGAAAGGAGTTTCTCACTGCACTCGAGACGGCCCTCGGTCTCCCCCCCTGCGCCAGCCTCTCTGCATTTGCCAATGCTCCCGGATCGGGGCTCCCCTTTCATCACGACGCCCACGACCAATTGCTCCTTCACCTGTCTGGTCACAAGAAGTTCGATGTGGCAGCGCGAGAAGCGGTGCCATTCCCAGGCATCTCTGTCAGCCCCAGCGGCCCCACTCCGCGCCACTTCGAGACGATTTATGAGCGTGGATTCGCCGAGAGCGACGAGGACATCGCAGCGACCGGTGTGACGACTCACGTCCTGGAGCCAGGCTCGTGCCTCTTCATGCCAGCGGGCACTTGGCATCGTACGGCAGGACAGGACGAGCCGTGTCTGTCCCTAGCGATCTCCCTGCAGGCTCCCACGCGGCTCGAAATCATTCAGGGTGCGCTCAGCTATCTTGCCGGGCAGAGCGCAGATCTGCGTGCCCCCGCCTACGGATTCTTTCCACGGGCCTGGGGGAATCAGCAGGACGCTTCAGCCCCTCAATCCGAACGGAACCTCGCCGAGCAAGAGATGCTCGCCGCGGTCCACTCCGTGAGCCAGCTCGTGCCCCGCCTGGACGCGCACGCTCTGCGCCGCTGCGCATTCATGAGAAGGCATCGGGACGGAGACGCCCGAGGGTACCTCGCCGATCCTGGAGACGAGCGCTACATCCGTTTACCCGGATCCAAGTTTCGGTTCGAAGAGTCCAGCAACGGGACCGTTCGCTTGGTCGTCCGCACCGCTCATTCCATCGATGAGGGGATACTTGAATTTCATCGAGACGCTGTGCCCCTCGTCGAGGCGATCGCACAGACGCGCGCAGCCTTCGATCGTCGGGAGCTCGCAGCTCGCTTCACCGACTTCGAGGAGGAGGAGGTGTTTTCCTTCCTCGAGCAATTGGCGTCGGTCGGATTATTGCGGCCTCTCGCCGTACCTCCGCTGTGAATTCCGCTTCTCCCCAATAAGGCTCAAGCCAACCAGGGGTGGCCAACATGTGCCGGATTGAGTCAAGCAATGCACCACCTGTCACGCACGAGCTCTCGATTCGCTGCCAACGTGACCTCGTGGCTCAAGGCCATGCCCCAGTAGCTCCGAGTTCAAAGTTCAGGCCACCCGACAGCCTGTCTCAGTGCTGAACCAAACTCGACGGCCAGTGGCACATTTCGTGCTTAGGCAACAGATTCAGGTGGGCGCAAGCCGCCACGAGAAAATCTATGGCTTCAAAGAAAAAACTGAAAATTGGCTGTGTCCTGGTCGCGAGCGCAAGCGTCGTAGCCTGCGGTGGCGCGGTTGAAGGAACCCCGACTCCCGGAGACGAAGAAGAAACCAACCCGATCAACGATCCCATCGATACGGGCGGCCCGATCGGTGCAAGGCCCACCGGTGGAAACGGAGGGCAAACTCACACGGATGGTCAAGGCGGGGTTGTCGTGGGAGTCCCCGACACCACAGGAGGCAGCGGAGGTTGGGTCGGTCAGCCACCAACGGGGGGCTGGGGCGGCGTGGTCGGTATAGGAGGCTATGGCGGCTGGGGCGGTACAGGAGGCTGGGGCGGCAGCGTCGAAATGGGAGGTGCCCCGGGGGAGCAGTATCTGGGCGGCGCAGGCCCCGTCCGCTGAACTTTCCGGAGCTCTCGGCTTTGCTGGGCGCGGCACACAAGCTACAAACCGGTGCGTCACCCCGGCATGACCCCCCTCCCGATCGACGAAGTCCTCGGTCAATTCCGCCGCGAGTCCACCGCGCACCACAACTTGGTGGTGTTGGCTCCCGCAGGCGCCGGAAAAACGACGAGGATCCCCCAGACGCTTCTCTCCGAATGCTCGGGTCCCGAAACCATCGTTGTCACTGAGCCTCGTCGTGTCGCAGCACGTCTCGCCGCAACACGAATCGCCGAGCAGCGCGGAGAAAAGGTCGGAGGGCGCGTCGGCTATCGTGTTCGTTTCGATGATCGCACGAGCGAATCGACTCGTCTCTTCTTCGAGACCGACGGACTCTTCCTGCGACGTGTCCTGGGGGGAGCCGATCTGACAACGATCTCCACTATTTTCATTGATGAGATTCATGAAAGAAATCAAACGCAGGATGCCCTGCTAGCCGTTCTGCTGGCAAAACAGAAGTCCCTTCCTCACCTCCGCATCGTCGTGATGAGCGCGACTCTCGAGGCCAATGCCTTGCGCGACTACTTGGGAGATGCGCACCTCGTCGAAAGTCAGGGACGTTCCTACCCTGTGGACATTCTCTATGAAGACAAGCCCGACGACAGACCGCTACCTCTGCGAATAGTTAGCGCCGTCAAACGTCGCCTCCAAGCACAAGGAGATATCCTCGTTTTTCTCCCGAGTGCCGCGGCAATCCGACGAGCCAGAGAAGCCTTGTCGCAATTCAGCGAGCTGGAGATCTTAGCCTTGCATGGCGACATGCCCTTGAGCGATCAAACTCGAATCATCGCGGGCGGAAGCCGGGCGAAAAGAGTCATTTTGGCGACCAACGTCGCCGAATCGTCGATCACGATCCCAGGCATCACTACGGTCATCGATTCTGGCCTGGCCCGAGTCAGCCGGCACGACCCCCTCTCCGGCGCTCCCCGACTCGCCATCGAGGAAATCAGCCAGGCCCGTCTCGACCAGCGCGCTGGTCGCGCTGGTCGCACGGCAAAGGGCGTTTGCCTCCGCCTCTTTTCGAAAGGAAGCTACCAGCGCAGACCCCGCCAGGACACGCCGGAACTTTTGCGTACCGATCTCTCCGAGCTCCGCCTCCTTCTTGCTTCTGGAGGAGCTTCTCCAAACGATCTCGAGTGGCTGAGCCCTCCAAAAGACAGCGCGTGGAAATCGGCAGAACAGCTTCTTGAATCGCTCGACGCCCTCGACAGCACCGGAACCATCACCCCCCTGGGAAGCCAAATGGCAGGCTTACCACTGCCTCCCCGACTCGCGCGGGTCGTCGTCGAGGGCCACCGACGCGGTCTCGCCGCTCAGGCCTGTCGTGCAGCCGCCATCGTGTCGGAAAAGGAACTGACCCAACGAACCAGTTTGCAAGCAAATGACTTCAGCGCTCGGGAGACGACCTACGCGGGAGACTCCGATCTCGACGATCGTCTGGCGCTCCTCGAACAACAACCGCGAAAAGGTTTCGACCCCAAACGGCTCCAAGCAGAAGGAATCGACCACCGCACTGCACGGCGCGTCAGCCGGGTAGCGGAGCAACTAGAAAAACAGGTGCGCAGCTCACAGCTCACAGCTCAGACAACGACCGATCAGGACCCTCATGAGAAATGGGCCCGTTGCTTGTTTTCAGGATTTCCCGATCGCGTAGCGACTCGACGCGGCAGGGGGCGGAAACTGGTGATGTCCAACGGAGCGCAGGCAGAGCTGTCAACGACCAGCTGCGTTCAAAACGCTTCTCTGCTGCTCGCCGTAGCGGCAAGTGCCCGCCGGGAGCATGTCAGCGAGCCTCTCGTGGATATAGCCGTGCGCCTCGATCCAGATTGGCTCTTCTCTTGGGCACCGGACAATATCATCGCCCGGGAGACGGCCACCTATGACGCCGAGCGAGACCGTGTCGTGCTGATCGATCAGCTCAGCTACGGCAAAGTCGTTCTCGACGAGACCATCGCCGCTGCCTCTCCAGGTCCGGTTGCACGAGACCCACTTCTTTCCGCAGCAGTCCACAAAGGACCGTCGGTGTTCGATCCTCGGGGAAATCTGGAAACGTTGGCGGTGCGCCTTCGCTTGCTGAGTGAGCATCCTCACGCGTTCGGCGAGCACCTGACCGAAGCAGATGCTCATCTTTTCCAAATAGCCAGCTCCTCCCGAGACTTCGAGGAGTACGCCCTGAGACCCGCCTGTCTGAACGCGACCAGTCTCTCCGAACTTGCAAAAACGGACCTTGCCGAAACACTTGTTGCCCATCTCGACCCAAAGCTCGTTCAATTGCTCGAGCGAGAGCTACCACCGAGCCTGCGCCTTCCCAGCGGCAAGGTTTTGCGCATCAACTACGAATGGGGAAAACCTCCCTACGCTCGCTCCAGATTGCAAGACTTCTTCTCGATGACAGAAACCCCTCGATTGCTTTTCGGGACGACCCCCCTGCAACTGCACCTCCTCGCTCCCAACCAACGTGCCATCCAAGTGACGACCGATCTGGCTGGCTTCTGGGAACGTCACTACCCCGAGCTTCGACGCCAGCTCATGAGACGTTATCCAAAACACAGCTTTCCCGAGGATGGGCGCCGGGCCACGCCACCGCCGCCGGGACGGTTACGCTAAAGAGCGCGGCGCAAAGACTGCTCAATCATGGCGCTCCGTCATGAAGGCGCGCCGCGCGAGGGCCCCGAAGGAGCTTCGCGCTACGTTCCTTCTTGCTCTGCCAAGAACCAACTGACAAGGTGAGTTGCAGGCGTAGGCAGACGCCAGGAAGGAACCACGAGCAGGAGAAGACCTCATGCTGACAGCCATCGATCCGAGCACTGGAAAAGTCATTCGTGAAGTGCCCCCAGAGACTCCCGATACTCTGGAACAGAAGCTGATGACAGCCGAAGGGGCCTTTTCCGAATGGAAGGCCAAGAGCTTCGCCGAACGCGGAGAAGTGCTTCGCGCCGTGGCAGCTGAACTTCGCCGGCAAAAAGATCAGCTGGGGCAGCTGATGGCGGAAGAGATGGGCAAGCCTATCCGAGAGGGACGAGGCGAGGTCGAAAAAGGTGCCTGGTGTGCCGAACACTACGCGGAGCGAGCGGAAGACTACCTCGCCGAAGAAGTCCTCCCTTCCGATGCGACGCGAAGCTCCGTGCAATATCGCCCACTCGGCACGGTTCTCGGCATCCTGCCGTGGAACGCTCCGGTCTGGCTGGCTCTCCGGTTCTCGGCGCCGGCGCTGATGGCCGGAAACACCTGCCTCATGAAGCATGATCCCCACACGCCGGGATGCGCACAAGCGTTGGAGGCGGCATTTCGGGAAGCTGGGGCTCCGCCGGGCCTCATGCAAGCCCTGCTCTTGGAGACGCCCGCCGTGGAAGCCGTGATTCGTGATCGGCGCGTCGCTGCCGTGTCATTCACCGGCTCGACTCGGGGTGGAGCAGCAGTTGCTTCGATAGCGGCGTCGGAAGTCAAACGAACCGTACTCGAGCTCGGCGGCTCCGACCCCGCGATCGTTCTCGGGGACGCCAACCTGGAGCAAGCTGCAGACGCCATCGCCCTCTCGAGAATCATCAACGCCGGACAAAGTTGTATCGCCGCCAAGCGGATCCTCGTGGAGCAGTCCGTTTATGACCAGATGCTTTCTCTCCTCACCGAGCGCTTTTCGCGTCTCAGAGTCGGAGATCCGCGCTCGGAAGCGACGGACGTCGGCCCCATAGCTCGAAGCGACTTGAGAGACGAGCTCCACAGACAAGTGAGCGAGACGATCGAATCCGGTGCCCGTTGTCTACTGGGAGGGAAGTTGCCTCAAGGCCAGGGGTTCTTCTACCCCGTGACCGTACTTGCGGACGTCGAGAGCGAAATGACAGCCTCTCGCGAGGAAACGTTCGGACCCGTTGCCGTTGTGTCTTCCGTAGAAAGCGCCGCCGAAGCGCTGGCCCGAGCCAACGATACTCCATACGGCCTGGCAGCAAGCATATGGACGAAGACCGACCGCGGAGTCGAGCTCGCGGAGGAAATCGAAGCAGGTCAGGTCGTCGTCAACGGTATTGTCAAAACCGATCCTCGCCTACCAAGTGGCGGCATCAAACGGTCCGGTTACGGGCGGGAACTCGGCCCTCACGGCATTCGGGAGTTCGTCAACGCCAAGCAACTCTGGGTAGGACCGAAAACCAGCTAGCTGGTTCGCGTCTCCAAAAGGCCGCTTCGTCGCCCGCCCGTTCGGGCGACGGCGGTCGACTCCGCTTTTTCCGGGCATTTTTAGCCGACGAATAGGTGTTGCTTGTTGGTTCGCATCCTTTTCGGATGCGAACTAGCTGGTTCGCGTCTCCAAAAGGCCGCTTCGTCGCCCGCCCGTTCGGGCGACG
>CAYTRQ010000221.1:0-9408 GCA_964440025.1 uncultured Polyangiaceae bacterium
TGGGAGTGCTTCGAAACCGCTCGAAACGTGAGTTGCCGAGGCACTAGTTCGCATCATCCAAGGAGGCGACGGGAAGGCAAGAAGGCAAACCGGAACGGACAAATCCGCGGACATCAAGCAACCAGCCGAGGCCGTGCGGCAACGCGTCGCTTCACGGCACCTCCAGGCAAAAAAGCGGAGCCGACTGTCCTCGCCCCACGAGCGGCCGGACGGCCTTGACCGAACTCGAGAGGTTCCCCTTTGAGCAAGCACCCAGCTCTCGACCAGGCACCTCGAGCAAGCGTCGACCCCGGTGGGAGAGGCTTCCCCACCGCTCGCCGCGCCCGCCAAGCGGCGACGAGCTTTCGAGCTGAGCGGCGCGGGGCCCTCAGCGGCGACGATCCCTGGCGAGAGTCTTTCGAGCTGAGCGGCGCGCGGCGCCAAAGCAGCGCCGAGCTTTCGAGCTGAGCCGGGGCGAGAGTCGTTTCGAACGGCGCGGCCCAGCGGCGCCGCGCTTGGGAGGGGACGTGTCGGGCGTTTGAGTCGTGATTCGATACCGTAGGGACTGACTGAAACGCCCGCACGTGCCCCTTCGGATCGTCTTGATGCTCACCCTCTCCTTGTCTCACCCCCTCCTCCGGTCCCAGAAGACCAGTCCCAAAAGGCAAAGTCCCCGATTCCCGGGCGCCCCCCTCCGCCCGCAAATGCCCCGCCTGTGGTGATACGCCCATTCGAGGCACCGGCCCCGAGCGCAACGCTCCCCACCCCGACAGTGGAAGTGGGACACACGCCCATTCCAGACACCGGTCCCGAGCGTAAAAGCGCCCCACGGAGGCCACGCCCCAGCGGGCAAGACAGCAGAACAAGAATTTGCCAAGCTGCGCGGCCGGCGCGAGCAGCTCTTCCGCACAGCCGGACCGCTCGACCACCTTTCACCCCAAGATGAACCCGATCTCCTGCAAGAACCTCGTCAAACGCTACGGAGAAAAAGTCGCTGTGGCGGGTATCGATCTCGAAGTGCGAGCGGGCACCTGCTTCGGCCTTCTAGGACCCAACGGGGCGGGCAAGACCACGACCGTCGAGATGCTCGAAGGCCTGTATCCCCCCACTTCTGGAGAGATGAAGCTCTTCGGCTTGAGCTGGAGCGAGGCAAACAATCGGCTCATCCGCGAGCGCATGGGAGTCCAACTGCAGGACACCCAACTGGCCGACAAGCTCACGGTGGAAGAAGTCATCCGCCTGTTTCGGTCTTTCTACGACGACGGGCGCGACGTGCAGGAGCTGCTGGAGCTCGTCCGACTCGAGCCTGAACGCAAACAGCGCTTTCACACGCTTTCGGGTGGCCAAAAACAACGTGTGGCCTTGGCCACCGCGCTGGCCGGCCGGCCCGAGCTCCTCTTCCTCGACGAACCGACCACCGGCCTCGATCCCCGTGCTCGACAGCTCCTCTGGAAAGTCGTCGAGGAGTTCCGCGAAGACGGCGGCACGGTCGTCCTCACCACCCACTACATGGACGAAGCAGCAGTGCTCTGTGATGACATCGCCGTGATGGATCTCGGCAAGATCATTGCCCAAGGCAGCCCGCGAGCACTCATTGATTCCCTGGGCCAGGTGCAGTTCGTGGAATTCGAAGTCGGCTCGGCTCCGGCAACCTTCGATGTCGCCAGCCTGGGACGAAGCAAGTTCGTCCAAAATGTGGAAGAGAGACGCACCCGCATTCGGCTCACAATCCCGAGAGAGCTCTCCGCGCTCTCCGCTGTGCTCAACGAAATGGAAGCTTCCGGAGTCGTGCCAGTCGGCCTCACCAGCCATCAAGCCACCCTCGATGACGTCTTTCTCCACCTCACAGGCAAGGAGCTCGCCGATGGCTGAGAGCGACTCCAAGACAAGCGCGCGCGCTGGCCCTCTCACCCACAAGGAGCTCGCCGATGGCTAAGAGCGGTCATCGAGCAAACCCACGCAGCGGGCCGCAGCCTCCCCGCGAGCCGAGCGCAAGGCGATTGAGCCCCCAGCTCGAGTTGCTCAAAGGCCGCCTGCGCGAACTCTACCGTGAGCCAGGAATTGTCTTCTGGGTATTTGGATTCCCCATCCTCATGGCAGTGGGACTCGGCATCGCCTTTCGGGAAAAACCACCGGCGCCCCCCGTCGTGGCCATCGTCGAGACGTCCGAGGACCAATCCGAGCTCGCTCATGCGCTCCGCAGCAGCGATCGCATTGAAGCCTCCACCTACGAGAAAGCCAGCGCCGAGCGCGCGCTTTCACGAGCTCGGGTGGACGTGATCGCGGAGCTGACGAAACAAGGTGTCCGCTACCACCTCGACCCCATGCAGGAAAAAGCGGCCCTGGCCAAGAACGTCACCAACGACGTCCTGCAAACCGCCGCCGGCAGAAAAGATCCCCTGCCCACGAGCGAGTTCGTCAGCGAAGAAAAAGGCTCTCGCTATATCGACTTCCTCATTCCTGGGCTCATCGGCCTCAACCTGATGGGCAGCAGTATGTGGAGCATCGGCTACAACCTCGTGGTCGCTCGCAAAAGGAAGTTGCTTCGCCGCTACGCCGTGACTCCCATGCGCCGTAGCCAGTTCCTTCTCGCCTACTTCTATACGCGGCTGCTCTTTCTCTCCGTGGAGCTCGGTCTGCTCGTGACCTTCGCCGCCCTGATGTTCGGCACAGTGGTGCAAGGCAGCTACCTCGCCCTGATTGTGATGGCCGCGCTCGGCGCGGGCTCGTTTGCCGGCATCAGCCTGTTGATCGGGGCGCGGCTGGAAAATACCGAAACCGCCAGCGGTTGGATGAATGTGGTGCAACTACCCATGTGGGTGCTCAGTGGTGCATTCTTTTCCTATGAGCGCTTCCCCGAGTTCCTCCACTTGCCCATCGAAGCCCTGCCGCTCACGGCACTCGTCAACGCCCTGCGCGCCATCTACAACGATGGCGCCTCCCTGCTCGAACTCGGCCCCCAGCTTCTCGTGCTCGGCGGCTGGGGATTGGCCGGCTTTTTCGCCGCCTTGCGCAGCTTCCGCTGGCAATAGCTCCCAGCGCACAGCAGTCTGCTCCGGCAAGCTCCCAGCGCACAGCAGTCTGCTCCGGCAAGCTCACGGCGCACGGCAAGCTCGCCGCAGCCTGCTCCGGCAAGCTCACGGCAGTGCCTGCCCCCGATCGAGCCAACGCACCGAGACGTTCTGCCCGCCGCTCCTCAAACGCAGAAGCGCCCGAAACCGCGGCGAGAGTTTCTTACGTCCTGCCCCCCCGATCAAAAGCGCACAGGGGCGCAGATCTGGCCGTCGCGCCAGCACGGCAGTCAGTTGGCGCAGCGCTCCTTCCTCTCGCAGCCGTTTGCCATAAGGTGGGTTGCTCGCCACGAGGGTCCCCTGAGGGATCCGAGGAGCGATGTCCTGGATCTCGCCACAGAAGAACTGCACAGCATCACTCAATCCCGCGCTTTCGATATTGTGGCGCGCCGCCTCGAGCGCCTCTTCTGACCGATCGCTGAGCACCACCCGCAGCGCGGGGGACGGTGCCTGCCGCTTCTCGAGCTCGACCAGGACATCGCGATGCGCGGCAAAGGCCTCCGGGTCGTGCGTCGGCCAAGTCTCGAAAGCAAACGTGCGCTTTCGGCCGGACAGGTGGCCCCTCCCCCTCAGTAGCGCCTCCAGTCCAATCGTTCCGGCTCCACAGAAAGGATCCCACAAAACCGGCCCTTGTCCCCCCACTGGCCCAGAAGCACCAGAAAAAACCTGAGCCACCAGGGCGGCCGCCAAGGTCTCTCGCACCGAAGCCTGAGTCACGTGGGTCCGGAAACCACGCCGGTGAAGGCGATAGCCGCCCGCATCGATGCTGACCTGCACAGCGTCTCCGGTGATGCGCACATGCACCAGATTGGCGCCCTCGCTCGCCCGGCCGGGCCGAATGCCAAAACGCCGTTCGAGAAGCTCCAAGACCCGCTCGGTCACCGCGCCGGTGTGCCAGAGCCGTGATCGATGACAGACAACCCGGGCATCTACACAGGATCCTGGAGCCAAGAACGCCCGCCACGGCAAGCGGCTCACCCCCTCCTGGAGCGCAGAAAAATCGCGAGCAATGAAGGATTTGAGACGAACACGCAAACTTTCCGCGACCCTGGTGCGTAGTGCAAGCGTCCACAGTTGCTCGCGCCCGAGCCGCAGGCTCACGCCTCCGCTTTTTTTCTGGGCGCTCACTTCTTCGCCAAAAAATGTCACGATCTCTGACAACAGAAGGGGCTCCAGCCCCGGGGCTGATTGGGCAAACAAGCCATAGGTGGTGGTGGACATGCGAAGTTCCTATCAGCCCATATCAATCCACCGTCGACAAGACGACCGTTCCTCGTAATTCTCCCCAGGCTCGAGCCAACCGGTGACTCCATCCCTCGACCGCTCCCCGTTGCCTTTTCGATTGGGCGTCTACCTCCTGGAACGAAAGATCGGTTCCGGAGCCATGGGGGACGTCTACGAAGCGACCCATGAAACCCTCGGAAAGAAAGTCGCCCTCAAGGTGCTGCGCACCGGCGGAATGGACGAAGCCACCCGCCAGCGGTTTCTCCAGGAAGGCATCGCCGCCTCCCGCATCCGTCATCCCAACGTGGTGGAGGTCAGCGACGCGGGCACGCACGAAGACGTCGCCTACCTGGCGATGACTCTCCTCACAGGAGAATCCCTGGCGGATCGGCTCGAGCGCGAAGGAAGGCTTCCCATCACCCAAGCCGTCGACTTCACTCTTCCCCTCTGTGCAGCGCTCAAGAGCGCCCACGAAGCCGGCGTTTTGCATCGCGATCTCAAGCCGGGCAACGTCTTTCTTTCCGACGTAGGGCGCGGCGAGCCCGAACCGATTCTGCTCGATTTCGGCATCTCCAAACTGCTCGGCCCGGTGGATGCCGCCCTCACAGAAAACCCACAGTTCCTTGGCACCCCTCTCTACCTCTCGCCAGAACAAGCCGACGGGGCTCCCAGCACCGGAGCCTCCGACCAGTATTCTCTCGCCCTCACCCTCTATGAGTGCCTGCTCGGCGTGCGCCCCCATGAAAAACACAGGAGCTCCCTGCCCCGGCTCTTGCGTGCCGCCTCCGAAGCAGAAATCCCTCCCCCACGGAGCCTCGATCCCAGCCTCCCAGAAGGACTCGAAGACGCCCTGATCCGCGCGCTGTCCCGCCAACCCCAGGACCGTTTCGACACGATGGAAGATTTCGGCGCCGCCCTCCTGCCCTACGCCAGCGCGACGCGCGCAGCCCTTTGGGAACACAGTTTCATTGACGCCGAACGCACCATGACCTCGCGGAGCGGTCGCGTGCTCCACACCCCCAACTCACGACGCGTCAACGTCGCCGTGGAAGCCCCCCCCAACGCTCCTTCCTCGGGGTCATGGCACAGCGATCCGGAACGACGAGGGTTCGATCCCGAGGAGAGCGCCATCAGCCGCCGCGCCGATGCAGAGCCCCACTCTCCGCTGCCCAAGGAGCCTCAGATCCTCGCCCCAAGCCGGCCGACCGACATGCCCCGTCCCAGAGCGGTCGGATCCCAAAAAGGATCCCTGCACGAGAAGCATCTTCCCCACGTCCCCCAAAGCAAAACCCCCCGCCGCCAGGAGCCGGCCAATGCCCGCAACCCACGCGCGGACTGGCCCGCCTATCTTCTCGCCGGGGCCCTTGCTCTGAGCGCCGCGTTTGCTCTCGTGCTCATCATCGACAAAACGGCCAGAGACGTCGCTCGCTTCAACGTCCACGTCACCACCGATCCCCCAGAGGCACACTTGCGGCTGGATGGCGATCCAGTAGGGCGCGGAGAGTTCCATGGCTCGTTTCCACGGGACGGCGAGCTTCACGAACTCTCTGCCCAACTCGACGGCTACGAGACACGCTCCATTCTGTTCCGTGACGTGCCTCCAAGCCCAACGCTCGAGCTGCGCCCCCTCGAGAAAAAACAACCCGGAGCCCAGGCCTCCCCAGCTCACCCCACGCCCGGGACCGAGCAGGCGCGCCGGGAGGGGGAAGTGCCGGGGAGCTCCGCCAGCGAGGCAGCCCCCCAGGAGAAAACCGCCCGGCGCCCCGCCGCGTCCCGCCTCGCTCGGTCCCCCGCGGGCGACCCCCGCCTCGCCCAATCCCTCCCGGGCGCGAAAATCACAGGAAAAAGCCAGCAGGACCGTACCGCGCCGCAGCAGGAAAATGCGCTGCAGCAGGAGCCGCGGCGAAAGGATGAGCCGCAGAGCGAAAACGCGTCGCAGAGGTCGCAGAACGATGACGTGTCGCAGAAGTCGCAGACCGGAGACGCGCCGCAGAGCGAAGGCGTGTCGCAGAGATCGCAGAACGAAGGCACGCGACAGAGCGAAGACGACGAGCCGGCTCATCCCGACGAGGCAGACTCGGCAAACGCTCCCGACGAGAAGACCGAAAGCACGGCTCAAAAAGAACCACAAAGTGCTCGGTCCCCCTCGCGACCGAGCATCAGCACCGGTAACATCGATCCATGGGCCGACTGAGAGGCGCCCCCGGCTCCTTTTTCAGCTTGCGCTCAGGGTTCTTTCAGCTCGAGATCCGTGACCGGCACGATGGCTCTCCCCCGCTCTTTTCCTGTCCTGGCATTTCCAGTTCCCAGGTTGTCAGCCCGGACATTTGCCGTCTGGGCATTGCCGGTTCCGGCACTTCCATTTTCCAGGCGACCAGCCCCGGTATTTCCTGTCCTGGCCTCGATCGCCGTCCTGACAGCTTCTCCCCCAGCCCCCGCGAGCGGTGGCTCGGAGACAGAAAAGGCAGGAAAGACGCCAGCACGACATCCGGCGGGCAGCGCCAACCCACCGACCCCCTCGCCGGCCACGGAGCAATCGGACCTTCCGGTTTCATCGGCTTCACCGGCCGAGGCTGAAGAAACGGCAGCACCGCCAGCCGGAGATGCGCGCCAATCGGCCGCGAGAGCCACACAGCAATCGGAGCGCGCCACGAAGCAATCGGAGGCCGCAGACGCCACACAGCAGTCGCAGCGCGCCACGGAGCAGTCGCAGGCCGCAGACGCCACACAGCAGTCGCAGCGCGCAGCCTCCCTCGACGAACGTGAGCGGCAAGCCCGTGCTGCATTCCTGCGCGGCGATCGCCTCTACTCCGAAGGAGACTACCAAGGGGCTCTCGTCGCTTTCCAAGAGGCCTACGCCCGGAGCGGGCGGATCGAGATGCTTTTCAATCTAGCCAATGCCTACGAACGCCTCGGAAAGTACGCTCAGGCCAGCGTCGCCTTGCGGGGCTACATCCCTCATGCCGATCCCGCTCACCAAGAGGTCCTTGAGAAGCGAGCCGCTCGTCTGGAGGAGCGCGCCGCCTCGGAAAAGACGCCGCCCCCAGCAGGCGCTCCAGTCGACGCCCAGCCTTCCATCCCCGTTGCCCGTGCGGTCGGATATGGCATGTCCGGCTTGGGCGCTTTGGGATTGGCGCTGGGCGCGGGCTTTGGGATCATCGCTCTCGAACAACGGAGCCAGCTCGACGAGCTTTGCCAAACCGGCGCCGCCGGACGCCTCTGCGATTCCAGCGCCCAGCCCCTGCTCGAAAAGGACGCCACGTTTTCGGCCCTCGCCGACGCCTCGTTCATCGTCGGCGGCATCGCAACCGCTCTGGGCGTCTACCTGGTCATCGACGCCCGCCCGCACGGCGAAGACGTGAGCCTGCGCATCGGACCCGGTTCCCTGCATCTTGGTGGAAGCTTCTGATGAGAAAAGCACGCTCACCAATGCTCCCCAAGCCCCCTGTCCCCCGTGTCGGTCGCCTCTCTGGAGTCGCCGTTTTTCTTGTGGCAGCCGGCTGGGGCGCGACCAGCTGTTCCCTCACGAGAACCACCGCACGCTGCGAATCCATCGACGACTGCCATGCCGCCTTCGGTCCGGGGCACACCTGCTCGCCAGCCGGACTTTGCGAGCAGGCCACCATCGAGCCCGCCTGCCACAACAACTTTCCCGAAGATCTGCTCCTCTCCCCGGAAAAATACAAGGACTGGGTCCTTATCGGCAGCTTGCTCCGGACCACCGGAAAGGAAGGAGCTCGCCATGATGCCGCGGTCCTCGCCGTCGAATTCGTCAACGACTTCCTCAGCGACGCGGAACACACCTATCCAACATTGGAAGGACTCCGCTTCGGGCTCATCCAATGCGACAGCGATGGCAACACCGAAGAGGTCGCACGCCTGGCTCGCTATCTCACGGGCACATTGCGCGTCCCCCTTCTCCTCGGTCCGGCCTCCTCGGCGCGCGTCGATGCGGCGTTTCGAGAGATCAATCTCTCTGCCGAAGGACAGGAACTGCGACAAGCGCTGTTCGTCACACCAAGCGCCACCAGTGCGGCGCTCACCAGGCTCGAATCGGAGACGCCCGGGTTGCTCTGGCGCACGACGCCCACCGACGACGGTCAAGGACGCCTCATGGGCGCCTACGCCAACGAGCAGAATATGCCGCTCGCGGTCTTTTACGAGCAAACGGGATACGGAGAAGGGCTCTATGCCGCGCTCGAGCAAGCCGCTCCCGATGTCTGTGACGACTGCGGGATCTCCTTTGCTGCCAACAGCCCCAACGAGGCTCCCCTGGTGCGCGCCATGGCCTCCAATGAAGGCGTCGAAGCCTTGGACGGCGCAAGCACGGTCGTCTTCATTGGCGCCCAAGAAACCCACATTCGCGAGATGATCGACCGCGTCGAAGACGCGGAGCTCTCGGACAAAATGATCTTTTTCAGCGACGCCGCCGCGACGGGCGAAACCTTCCAAACCCTTCCCACCGGCTCCGCCGATCGGATCATGGGCACGCGCGTCAGCCCCCCACCTCATTCGGAGCCCTTGCGCTTGTTCACCAATTTCTACGAAGCCAAGTATGAAGAGTCCCCCCTGATCCACTCTTTTACCGCTCATTCCTACGACGCAGCCTGGTTGCTCCTTCTCGGGGGGATCTGGTCATACCTCCAAGAAGGGGAAGTTCACCCCGCCCTCGCCGCACAAGGCCTTCGGCAGATCAGTTCGGACAGCTTCAAAGCCCTGGACGAGGACGAATGTCCCCTTCCCCTCTCGGAAGGCAAGTGCCCGGAATTGAGCCTGGATACTTCCGATCTGGGAGCGATGATCGAATCCTTTCAGGACGGACGCAGCATCGACGTGCGCGGCGCCTCCGGTGATTTGGACTATTGCTCCACAGACGAAGAGCTGGAGCGCAGTCTCTCCGATTTCGAGCTCTGGCGCCTCGATCCCACCGAGGACGCCAGCTCCCCCTACCGCATCGTCCGGGCGGAGAATCAGCCCAGCTTAATCGCAGAGAGATTGCCCCGGTGCCCAGCTGCCGATGAGCCTGCGTCCAGCGACCCAGCGGCAGGCGACGCTGCTGCCGGAAGCAGCGAGTCGGGCCTCTAGTGCCTCGGCAACTCACGTTTCGAGCGGTTTCGAAGCACTCCCAGAAGTG
>CAYTRQ010000222.1:0-2672 GCA_964440025.1 uncultured Polyangiaceae bacterium
GGGGAAGCCTCGTTGGACTAAAACCATTCACGCGAGCTTCCTCTCACCCGATTGCATTTCGGAAAGCTCAGCGAGAGAGTCGGTATCAAGAATGAAAGCCATCGTCTCATAGAACAGGACAACATCACGGCAGGTGCGAACGTGCGTCTCCCCGACTTCCGGTGCGGGGCGAATTTCCTCGTCGTCCACGCGAAATACTTCCTTCACGTTGCTGACAACCACACCTAGCAATCGTCCGTTAATCCGCACGAGAACCCACTTTCGTCGCGGCGAAGTCGTCTCTCCGAAACCAAGACGCAAACCAAGATCCAAAATGGGTACAATCTCGTCTCGATGATCCACAGCCCCAATGACACCCGGCGGAGCGTGGGGCAGTTCCGATAGCGCCACCGGGAGCACAATCTCCTGGACGTGCTCGATCGGTACTGCGTAGACAGAACGCCCAAGCTCGCAGGCGACGAAGCCTCGTTCTCCCCTACCCTGACCATACGCGGAACTGCTCATGACCGCCCCCGCTGAAGGATGGCCTTCATTTCCAAAAGCACAAGCACTTCTCCAGATTCCGGCCGGCCAATCCCTCGGACATAGTCGGAAAGCTCGCTTCCAGGACCCGTTGCCGTCAACTCAAGCTCGCTCGGCAGGAGACGCACGACTTGCCTCACCTCGTCAACCAGGAGTCCCATCACTTCGTCGTCCTCCGTCCTTCCCAAGAGGATGCGTCGCCGGCGCGTTGGCGCCTCCGTTGGTAAGCCAAGGCAATGACGGAGATCCACCACCGTGACCAGTTGCCCGCGTACGCTACACACGCCTAGCACCGAACGAGCGGCACGAGGTACCGGCGTCACGGGCGGTGGAACGACGATCTCTTGGATAGCACCGAGATCGACCGCGTAGCCTTCTCCTGCCAAAGCAAAAGAAAGGAGATCGAGACTGTGGTCCCCGCGACCCCGCAACCCCCGTCTCTCGCGCGCAAGAAGTTCAGCCATGGACCTGCGCCTTTCGCCTGACTTCAGCCACGCTGAGCACCTCTTCTAAAATTGCCCCTGCATCCAGCACCAAGCCCACATGTTCATCCCCGAGCTCCGTCGCTCCCGCAAAGCCCCGCACATCTTCCAGAGAGCGTCCTAGCGCCTTGATCACCATATCCTGCTGTCCGGCGATGGAGTCAACGACAAGCCCTAACCTGCGCTCTCCTACTTGCGCGACCACGACCAGAGGACGAACGTCTCTACGTTCCCCCGAGGCAGGAGTCAGTGCGAAAAAATTCTTCAGCCTGCAAAGCTGGAGTGTTTCGCCCCGCAGAGTCATGACTTCTCGACCGTCAACCTTGCGAGTGCGCGTGTCCAGAGTGATGACCTCAGACACCGAGGCAAGCGGAATCGCGAAAACCTGAGTTTCACAATGGACCAAAAGGGCACGGACGATAGCGAGAGTGATAGGTAGCGTCAGGGTGAGTTTCGTCCCAATGCCAAGCTCACTCTGCACGTCAATGACACCGCCAATTCGGGCAATGTTCGTCTTAACGACATCCATCCCCACGCCTCTCCCTGACACTTCGCTCACGTCCTGGCGAGTACTCAGACCTGGCAAGAACATCAGCCCGAAGATTTCGTCCCGACTCAGATCAGCCGAACCGTCAACGGGAATCGCCCCGAGTTGCTGAGCACGGGAAATAAGATGCTCCTCGTCGATCCCTCGTCCGTCGTCCTCAACCTCAATCATCACGTGATTACCTTTTTGGTAGGCATTCAAGGCAATCGTACCAACTGGATTTTTGTTCGCCCGCTCTCGCTCCTCTTTCGATTCAATGCCATGATCAATCGAATTACGAAGCATGTGTAGCAATGGATCTCCCAGCTCTTCGACAAGAAGCTTGTCTATTTCCGTATCGGAGCCGGTGATCACAAGGCGAACTTCCTTCTCGAGCTCTCTGCTAATCTGGCGGACCCCACGAGCCAACCGGTCAAACACCTGGCCTAGCGGCACCATGCGCATCTCCAGGATGCCATTTTGCAGATCTTCCAGGCGACGCTCGAGCGTTCGCTGAGTCCGGTAGAGTTGACGACCGAGATGGCGGTCATGCTCACTACGCACGGTTTCCGCATCTCGGGCCAAGACACCGCGAACGATGGCCAGCTCTCCCACGACATTCATGAGATAGTCGAGCTTGCGAATATCAACGCGCACGGCGCGGCGCGTCATGCGTTGCTCCCGAACCTTGATCGGGCGGTCAGAATCCCCCTCTTTCTGTGGGAGCTGAGACTGGGACGTCTGGCTCGCTGACATGCTACTCGGTGTCGACTTAGGGGCAGTCGGCACACTCACGACCTTCTGCGTCGGTGACCTTGTCACTTCCTCGATCACCAAAGAGTCGTCGCCGAGCTGACCGATCAGCACGGAAAGCTCCTCCCCGGAAGCGAGGAGAAGGTCGAGCTCGAGAACGTCGATGGAGGACGACTCACCGGTCGGCAGATAGGTAATGACTTCACCCAGTTGGCGCGCGCGATCCTTCAAGGCCTCCAAATCCTTGTCGATCGTCATCAGATCGAACTGAGCGCGGATTTTATAAAGACGAAGTCCGGCCTTGAGATTCGACTGAAGCCTGTGCTCCTCGTATTCGGTGAGTACCGCTAAGATGCTGGATCGATCTCGTATTCCGTCTCGCCGGCTTC
>CAYTRQ010000222.1:2682-9311 GCA_964440025.1 uncultured Polyangiaceae bacterium
CGGCTTCCGCATCGGAATTGGACAGAGCCTCGATCGCGGTCAGCACCCGGTTCACGGCTCCGAGTACCTCCTCGTTGTGGCTCTCGTCGGGATGGGCAAGAATCTGATAGCTTGCTTCGACCGCTCCAAAGAGAATGTCGAGAACTTCGGCTGAAATCTCCATCCGCCCCAACCGAAGGCTATCCAACAAGTCCTCGAGCTGATGCGTTAACGAAGAAAGGCTAGTAATGCCGAAGAGCCCAGCAAGCCCCTTGAGAGTATGAACGGCGCGAAACGACTCGTTCACGAGCCCCGGATCAGAGACTCCCTTCTTGAAATTCGCATCAATCGTTAAGAGATTGCGAGAAAACGACTCGACGATCTCCTGCGCCTCCGCCAGAAACTCTTCGCGACCACGGTCCTTGGAATCAGCCACGCGCCTCCATCTTATCGACTATGCCGATCTGTTTGAGTCCCCGTTCGTCGTTATCTTCATCCACTAAATGGTTCGCGGCGCGAAATGGCCACTTCGTCGACCGCCCCTTCGGGGCGAGGGCGGGCGACTTCGCTTTTTGGCCCATTTTTCGCCGTCGAACGCTTTGTTGCTTGTTGGTTCGCGTCCATTTGTGGACGCGAACTAAATGACCGAGCGCGACCGTCGAGCAGTTCTTGCCTCCCCCACAGTCCCTCGAACAGATGGCTGGAGAAGGCTCCGTCGAGAATCCCCTCACCCCTGAGCAGGTCAGCGGCCGCGAGGTCTTGGGGACAACCCCCTGCCCTTTTTCCACCGCAGACCGTCCTGGACGCCGGAACGCGGGGCGCGCCAAGCTACAAGCTCCCTTGAACCCCAGTACGTCGTGTGTCAGCTGGCCCATCGCCTTATGATAGCTTGCGGCGAAAAATGGGCACTCCGTCGACCGCCCCTCGAAGGGCGAGGGTGGGCGACTCCGCTCTTTGCCCATTTTTTGCCGTCCAACACTTTGTTCCTTGTCCGTTCGCATCCCTTTCGGGATGCGAACTTGCTCCTTCCCGCCTCGATTTCGCGCTCCGTCGCGCGCCCCTCGCGGGGCAATGGCGCGCGACTTCGCTGGTTCGCCAGTACTCTGGCGCTGAACTCCGACTTCCTTGTCTGTTCGCATCCCTTTCGGGATGCGAACTTGCTTCTTCCCGCCTCGATTTCGCGCTCCGTCGCGCGCCCCTCGCGGGGCAATGGCGCGCGACTTCGCTGGTTCGCCAGTACTCTGGCGCTGAACTCCGACTTCCTTGTCTGTTCGCATCTCTTTCGGGATGCGAACTATGGTAACAAGATTTCGCATTCACCAAGAAAGTGCCACCTTTGCCGCCACTTGCCCATGCAGATAACGAAGTGGAGCGCTCCATTTTCCGCGGACAAAGGGTCCTTCGCTGACAGGAAGGCGCGAGTCTGCGTCATCGGAGCCGGCTGCTCGGGGCTGGTCTCCATCAAGGCACTGCTGGAGGCCGGACATCATCCGCAAGGCTTCGAAATGGGCAGTGACGTCGGCGGGTTGTGGGTTTTGGACAACGACAGCGGTCGGAGCGCCGCCTACAATTCCCTGCGCATCAACACTTCTCGCAAAGCCATGGCGTTTTCGGACTTTCCCATGCCGAAAAGCTATGGAGACTTCGCGTTGCATCACCAGGTCGCCAACTACCTTCGCGCCTATGCCACCCAATTCCAATTGCGTCCCTTCATCCGTTTGTCCACCGAGGTGACTCGGTGCTTCCCCCTGCCCGAAGGAGGGTATCGAGTGTGCTCTCGAGAGCGGGAGTCAGGCAAGCACTTCGAAGAAAACTTCGACGCGGTCATCGTCGCCAATGGCCATCATTGGCTTCCCACATTTCCCGACCCTCCGCCCGCAGGGACATTTACAGGCCAAGTGATTCATTCTCACGACTACAGAAACCCCGACCGGCCCCTCTCACTGCGCGGAAAAAGGGTTCTCGTGGTCGGAATGGGAAATAGCGCCATGGACATCGCTAGCGAGCTAGCAAAACCCGAGGGAGCGGCTCGCGTCCTCCTCTCGGGTCGACGCGGAGCGTGGGTGATCCCGCGCTATCTACTTGGCAGGCCAGTCGACCAAGGCACACTCGTCCCCACATGGCTTCCCCCCAAGCTGCGACGACGCATCGTCACGCTCGCATTCACGAAGCTCGTTGGAAAGATGAGCGACTTCGGCCTGCCGGAACCCGACCATTTGATTGGTGAAGCTCATCCAACGCTTTCCTCCGAGCTCCCTGAACTCGTCAAAAGTGGCGCCATCCAGATGCGGGGAGCAATAGCACACCTTGATGGGTCCAAGGTCATTTTCGACGACCAGAACGCCGAAGACCTGGACGCAATCATCTACTGCACCGGGTATCAGGTCCGGTTTCCATTTCTCGACGAGTCCCACGTCCGCGTCGAAGAAAACGACCTACCTCTGTATCGCCGCGTTTTTCACCCCACTCACCGTCATCTCTTCTTCGTCGGTCTCGCCCAGCCCCTTGGCGCCATCATGCCTATCGCAGAACTCCAGGCACAATGGATCGCCGAACATCTGGCTGGGAGATACAACTTGCCCAACCCGAAGCACATCGAGACCGAGATCACCAAAGAACGTCAAGCACTGCAAAACCGCTATGTCGCATCGAAGCGACACACCATGCAGCTCGATCCCATCGAGTACCGCCGTGAAGTCCATCGAGAACGAAAACGGGGGCGAGTCAGAGCCCGGCACCGGAGCGGTTTACCCTTTCCCTTAACGCTAAGATCCTCATGAGCAATTGGCCTCCCTCCACTCAACGGGCAACTGCGAGCGCGGACGAAGAACCCACGCCCCGTACGGCTTTTTGGGGATTTGCTCTCGCGGGCGGCCTGTCGTTAGCAAGCATTTTCGTCGTCGAGATTTCTGTCTTTGCAGTTCTCGTCCTTGTGATCGCACTGGCAGCAACGACTCGCCTGAACCACCCCAAAAAGCAGTGGATCGTTTGGGGACTTTCCGGCGCTATGGTGTTGGCACTCGTGGCAATGACCCGCTTCGTCTTGGGCGACGCACTCGCCGGAATTATCGAGGCGCGTGGTCGCGCCACGTCGGCCCGGGCGGTGTCAATGCTCCGGGAAATCCTCTTTGCTCAGGATGCCCTGCGCCGCTATGGATTCATCGACCCAGACGGGGACGGAATCGGGAGTGCCGGCACCTTGGGAGAGCTGTCAGGAGTCCATGACGTTCGGGGTGGAGCGACTCTCGACTCCCCTCCGCTCGCTCCCCGCTATGCCCCGCAGATCCGGACGGCTGCGGGACCAGCACTGCGAAGAAACGGATACTTGTACCTCGTCTGCCTGCCTGCTCCCCGAGGCGGATGGTCCGTCCGCCCGGGCGAACCGGTCGACGACGAAAAGGCGGAGCGAACATGGATTGCTTATGCATGGCCGGCCACCGCCGAAGCTCCCCAGACAACCGCATACTTCATCGACGAGCACGAAACCATCCTCGAAAGCCCCAACGTCGAGGAAAACGGCCTTCGTCTCGTCGGCAAACGGGCGGCGCCGCGATGTTCGGACCGGCAGGACAATCCAGGCCAATGGAAGCCTTGGAGAGACAAAATGCCTAGAAAACGGCTTCCCGGGGACGATTGATCAGCATCGGTCAAGCCGCGTCTCCCAGCAACAGAGGCCCGTAGCCTGCGCACTCCTTTGTGATAGGAAGAGAGCCATGTCTCCCCCCTTCGATGTGTCTCGCATCAAGCCCCATTCGGCCTCCTCGGACCCCGAGCAGCCCACCAGTAGCTCAGATCGCCCCGCCCAAGAACTGACGGCCAAGGACGAGGAATCTCTTGAAGCAGAACGAGACCTTCCCCCTGTCATGGCCCGATTGGTCGTCGAAATCCGTTCAGATGGTTCTCGAACCATCGCCAGGGGGGCAATGGAAGACCGAGTCACGGGCGA
The DNA here is from genome assembly GCA_964440025.1 of uncultured Polyangiaceae bacterium. GTDB lineage: Bacteria > Myxococcota_A > Polyangia > Polyangiales > Polyangiaceae > NIC37A-2. Next base: position 6,608 of record CAYTRQ010000222.1, read on the forward strand.
GCAAGTGGCTCTCCGCGCCGACGCCTCGACACCGCTTGCGCTAGCTCAGAAGCTCACCGGTGCTCTGATCAAAACTCCGGCTTTTACCCGACAGACCCTCGAAGGACTTCTTCCGAAATCCCTAGGACGCCGTTTCCGCTCGCGCCGCTCGTGAATCCCCAATACAAGAGCCCCGTCAACCGAAACGTCCCTCCCGCAGCCGAGGGAGAGTTCTCCCCTCTTCAACTCGGCAAGCAAGTCGTGTGGCCTCCCGTCGTACTCGCCCCCATGGCAGGTGTAACCAACTACCCCTTTCGCTCCTTGTGCAGAAAGTACGGAGCGGGCCTCTACGTTTCGGAGATGATCACCGCCCGCCCTCTCGTTGAAGGAAGAGCCAAGACGCTGCGCCTCGCAGCTTTCGGACCAGACGAAACGCCCCGAAGCCTTCAGCTCTACGGTGTCGATCCGCACTACGTCGGACGTGCCGTCGAACGGCTCGTCGGAGAGGGAGCCGTCGATCACATCGACATGAATTTCGGCTGCCCGGTGCGGAAGGTCACCCGGAAAGGCGGCGGTTCTGCGTTGCCACTCAAACGAAAACTCCTCGCCAATATCGTGAGGGCGGCGGTTCGAGCCGCTTCGCCTGCGGGAGTGCCCGTCACTATCAAATTCCGACTCGGCATCAACGATGAGCTTCTTACGTACGCTGACGCCGGGCACATTGGCCAAGAAGAAGGCTGCGCCGCCGTCGGCCTCCACGCACGCACTGCAGCCGAGCTCTACGATGGCGAAGCCCGTTGGCACTACATCAAGCGGCTCAAAGACAGCTTGTCGATCCCGGTTCTCGGCAACGGAGATATCTGGGAGGCCGAAGATGCCCTCCGCATGATGCGACAGACGGGCTGTGACGGTGTTATCGTCGGACGCGGCTGCCTGGGACGACCATGGCTTTTCCGAGATCTCGCCGCTGTCTTCGATGGACAGGACCCCCCTGATCCTCCTCGACTGGGAGAAATCGGGGAAGTTATGCTAACTCATGCTCGCCTCCTCTCAGAATGGTTTGGTGAGGAGGTCGCGATGCGCGCTTTTCGTCGCCACAGCAGCTGGTACACCAAAGGCTTTCGAGGGAGCGCTCGGGCCAGGGAGCGATTCATGAAGGTTGGTTGCCTCGAGGATCTCAAGGCGGTGATTGCCTCGTTCGATCCCACCGAACCCTTTCCCGTACACGCCATCCGAGTGCCTCGCGGGAAAACTTCCGGCACCCAAACCGTGAGTTTACCAACAGGTTTTCTCGACGATCTCGACGACCTCACACCGCCGACCGAGGACGCGACTGTCGACGGGGGCTAGTGCCTCGGCAACTCACGTTTCGAGCGGTTTCGAAGCACTCCCAGAAGTGGGTGAGGTCGGCTTCGAAACCGCGCTCGGGTACGTCTTTGCCTCGGCTTTTTTGCTGGTTCTTGTGCTGCGACCGACCGGAGGAAGATGAATGATTTCCAGAGAAAAGTGGTCTCCCTACCGACCACTTTTATGGGGTCGCAGCACTAGTACCGACAGGTGTTAGTATCGACAGCGTCTAGCATTCTCTTCCGACTCAAAAACCGCCTCGGAAGCGCTCCATCCGTCTTCGGTCTGCCTTGGTCGGGCGTCCCATCCCGCGCGGCCTGACCCCTTGCCGCTGTTCCTTGGGTGGTGGGGGCGGCGAATGGTCCTCGTACAACTCCCTGGCCCGAGGAGGAGAAAGCCTTTTTTCCGCCAACTCGAGCACGATGGCGACCACCTCTCCACGCGGACATCGGGCTTCCACCCGATCTCCCACCTTCACGGGATGACTTGGTCTGACGTTCTTTCCGGCGATCTTGACATGAGAGGCCACACAAGCCTCCGAAGCGGCGGTTCGCGACTTGAAGAGTCGTGCCGCTGTTAGCCATCGATCGATGCGAACAGCCTGAGAGATCCCCATCGGTCAATACCCCTCCACGAACAGCGCCTCCTCCGGCGCACCCCGCCGGGAGAGCACCTCGGCGATATCTTCTACCATCGACTTCGACCCACAAATCGCATAGCAATCTCCACTCTGAGGTAACTGCTCTACATGCTGCTGCACCCGACCTCTAAGGCCGGGCCATTCTCCTCGAGGCTGAGACAGAACAGGCCTGTAGTCGAGCAGACCTGCCGCCGAAAGCTCCTCGAACTCGCGAGCGTAGATCTGGCTTTCCTCGTCTCGGCTCCCGTAGAGAAGGGTCAATCGAGGACAACTCGCGAGCCGCGTCTGTTCCTGAATCACCGCACGCAAGGGAGCGATTCCCGTGCCCATGCCGATCATGATGATGCTTCGAGGCGCCTCCAAAGAAACCGCTGCCCGCCCCCCTGGCGGCGAAATCCGCAGAGACGATCCCACGGTAAATGCCGGAGCATCCTCCGACGGGCCCACTGCAAGCTCGAGCAACCCCTCCGGACTGGGCGCTGAGGCGATGGAATAGTAGTTGGGCTTGCTCGGACCTTGCACGGCTAGATGCTGACCAGGCAGCCAGACGTAATCGAGAGGGACCTTTAAAATCACGCCCACGACCCGAGAAGAGAGCTCGGTCTTGGCCAGAACCTTCGCTTGTACGGCCTCCATGAATCTTCCCCTTTTCCATACCGTGCTCGTCCCGGCTCAGCCAGGGGCCTCGCACGGGCAGCGGCGACGGAACGCAAAAGGACGAAGAAACAAACAGCAGCC
>CAYTRQ010000223.1:0-4931 GCA_964440025.1 uncultured Polyangiaceae bacterium
GATATCGCCCATGTCAGCCAGACAAGCGACAGCGTGACCCTCGGCGGAGAAGCAATGAGCTCACGCGCCGCCTTTGGCCGTTTCTCTCGATTCTGGCACAGTCACGTTGCCTATCTCGCCAAGCGTCTGCAGAGCATTCCCGAAGGGGATGGCACCATGCTGGACAATACGCTCATCTATTGCGGCGTCGAGAGCGGAACGAACCACAGCCACGATCCCAATGACATGCAGTATATGCTGATCGGCGGACGGAATCTCGGCTTTCAAACCGGGCAGTTTCTGGACGTGGGGCACACCTCCGCCCATCGCTTGCATGTTGCCGTCCTCAATGCCTTTGGGGCGGACGTGCAGACCTTCGGCAGTGCCGACGACGGCACGGGGGCTCTCCCGGGCATCGTGGGATCAGTATAGAATTCAGTCGTCAGCCGATGCCGGGGCTCTGGTCCGTTGCTCAGCGGCGGACGATTGTGGTGCTGCCACGTCACAGAGTAAGTTCCCACTCGATGAATGAGGACCCTCCCCAGTCGCATCGCGAGTCCCCACCGCCGGAAACAGCCGATTCGGACTCTTCCCAAAGCGCGGACAACGCCTCGCCCCAGGCACCGGCCCCAACTGAACCAACGGGCGCCAGCGCGCAACACGCCGCCGGAAACTCAACAGGAAACGCCTCTGATGCGCAACCAGCCGCTCACGAGGGCGCTGCTGGCTCTGATGTTTCCACCCCAGTCGTTTCCAAGCACGAGGGGAAGCTACTGTTTGGCGCCGTGGTGCTACTGACGTTCCTGCTCGCGCTAGGCGTCAGCTACCTCGATGAGGATGCGTTCATTAGCTTTCGCGTCGTTGACAATTTCGTCAACGGATTTGGCCTCCGCTGGAATGTCGATGAGCGGGTCCAAGTCTACACCAACCCCCTCTGGGTCCTGGCCTTAATCCCACTGCACTCCTTTTTCTCCAATATCGCCTGGGCCAGCTATCTTCTCTCCGCGGCTTCCAGCACAGCGGCCGTGGCGACCATTGCCTGGCCGCTTAGGCGCAATCCGTTCGTTCTGCTTTGCGCCTTTCTACTCCCCCTTTTGCTTTCTCAGGCCTTTACCGACTACACGAGCTCGGGTCTCGAAAACCCATTCATCTATCTGTTTGCGGCATTGTTTTGCGAGCAGTTGTTTCGACCAGGCGCTTTCGAAGACGAAGAGAGGACGGACACGTGGCGCCGGCTCTGCCTCTTCGCCGCTCTTTCCGCAACCACTCGCGCCGATACTTTCCTGCTCTACGCCCCCGTCCTTGTCGCCACATTGCTTACGGAAAGGAAACGGCCGCCCTTCAAAAGCATTCTATTGGGAGCCTCTCCCCTGCTCGCATGGCTCGCATTCGCCTACCTCTACTATGGGACGATCTTTCCCAATCCGAAGTATGCCAAGCTCGATGGTGGGATCCCGCGAAGTGAATACCTCGAATTCGGCTGGACCTATTTGCTCGACATGGCGCGAAATGACGTTGTCACATTCGCAGGTCTGGTCGCAGCACCAACAGGCATGCTGTTCGGCCTACTCGGCCCGGCGAGCCCAAAAAGGCTCATTGGTGCAAAAGCGGCCTGGGTCCTTTCGGGAGCGACACTCTACGAAATCTACGTCATCTGGATCGGTGGCGACTTCATGGCCGGTCGTCACTGGGCCGCTCCTTTCTTTCTTACCGTTTGCACTTCAGCCTTGCGCTTGAAGCATCTGCTTACAACCCGGGAGATCCGCCTCCCCGCTACACGCATTCTGTATGCAGCACTGTTTCTGTTGGGACTGCGCTTCGTAGTCCAACCCATCGCTCGGGAGCGCGACGTGATAGCACGCCGGAACCAGGGGCGGTTTGCGATCGTACGAGAAGGAGAAATCCGCTACCAACGCTACAATTGCGGGTTCTATGAAGCACTGCTATCGCCTCGCGGATCTGCCGAACAACACAGTTGGTCGCAGGACGGCATCAAGGAAGCGCGGCGCGCCGTGCGACTGGTCGAACGAAAGCAGGACGAACGTCACGTCGTGGTCAGCAGCGCAGCCGGCAAAGGGCCCTATTTCGCTGGCCCTCTGGTCATCTACATCGATCCACTCGGCATTACCGATCCGCTCCTGGCAAGGCTTCCCGACGCCGATGGACGCATGCGTTTGGTTGGCCATCTCAAACGGAAGATTCCCCGAGGCTATGTGAAGGCTCGTCGCACCGGTGACACGAGCAGCATGGACCCCTATCTCCGCAAGTACTATGAAGCGCTCCGCCTCGTCACAAGCGGTCCCTTGCTCAGCGCGGAGCGGCTCCGCACGATGCTGCGCATGACCGGAGGGGCCTATGAACACCTCCTTCAAAAGTATCTCGAGCGCACCCGAAAGCGGCGGCCCACACGGATACTCCACCACGGCCATCACTAAAGCGCCGGGAGATCATGGCGCGATCATGGCGGCCCACAAGAAAACCCTGGCCGTGGATTTTCCGAGCAGGTCACAAACCTCGAAGGCCCTTAATCGACATCGTCGTCCGCCGTGGCCCGCGCCACGGCGGCAGCCTCTTCAGTCAGCTCCGCGCAGGCCACGCGCGCACCGGAACCCCCGGTCGGTTGTTCGCCCGTATCGGGATCAGCATGAACGATGAGCCCACGACCGCGGAAGGACATCTCACCCCCTTCGGACAAATCCGCGTAGCGTACGGCGTGCTCGAGGGTCCCCGAACCATCCGAATCGATGGTGATGTTCCCTAGATCGCCCAGGTGATGTTCGTCTGCCTTATCGGGGATTCCGTGAGGATTCTCTGCGGGATTGAAATGTCCTCCCGCACTTTTTCCGTCGGGCGCACTACAATCGGCTACCTCGTGGATATGAACCCCATGGAGCCCAGGTTCTGCATCACGAACAAGCACTTTTACATGCACACCCTTGACGGTCTCGGTCAGCTCCACGTAGCCCGAGATTGACGATTCGCTCTTGGGAATGAGGGGAACGTGGAGTTCCGGACCGGCCTCGGCCGGATCGCCCAGATCCGCATCATGGTCCGATGGCTCCACTCCCTCGCCAGATGGCGGAGTAGGAGAATCCTCCCCAGCAACCGTTGGATCTTCTGGTTCGCCCTGCTTGGAGCCACACCCGATCAGGAGACATGTCAGTGCTGCCGCGGCACTGGCTGTGAGGGGGTTCACTCCACAACTGAGCTTCTCTTTCATTGATGACTCCTTGCTTTTTTCTCTCTCGAAGCTTTCTTTTCTCACAAAACCGTTCGGCGTCAGATCGGCACAAGCTCACTCCATCCAGCACCGAAAGCGCCGTATCCGGAAACGGACCGCGCTCTTGCCGAGCGCTTTTCGGCTCCCATGGCCGGATCTCATCGTACCCTTGGGGCGCCTACCCCGTCGGTACTCTAGTGCTGCTCGACCATGCATCGTGAATGCCAACTATTCCTCGTGCTGCTCGAAGATTCGCCTTCTCTTACGGTCCACTCCCCTTTCTGTCCTCATCAAGCCTTGGTCGGGACTGCCGAAAAATGATGCGCCGACATGTTCACCTTGGGACAGCCCCCGACTCTCCTTTCCAGGATCGCGAAAAGCAAGAGCGCTAGCTTGCGCGCTGCAGCCTTCGGCCTCGGTGCCCACGATGAGCCGATGAAGAGCACTACCGCAAGTCCCCAAGATGGCTTGCAGCTGTGACGTTCGGTCTCGGGGCTGTGACGCATCGCGACACTCGCTTTTCCAATATGAGGCGCATTGCCACTTCTTGCCCTGGAGCTCAGAAAAAGAAGTCGCTTGTCACCCGCCACGCTCTCCTCAGCGAACTTGGCTGTCACACCCAGATGAGTCCTCGAACCCAACAGCTCTCTTTGCACTGAACAAACGTCCCGTTTTTGTTTCCACTTGCCAGATCGAATGAGAAATCCACGGGAATCGTGGCCACAAGGGTCGCGTTCGGCGCAAACCTCTGCCTAGTGTCCTTCCCTATGGCGGAGGAACCTCAGAAGCCCGAAAACGAGTCGGCCACCGAGCCAGCACAGGAAGCTGAAGGTGGACCGAAGAAACGTTCCGACGAAGAAAAGGACGACACTCCGCACTCAGAGCGTGACTCCTCTTCATCGGAGAATGCCGAAACCGGCGCAGCAAGCACCGCCGCCGAGGGCGGCCCCCAGCGATCCCCCGAGGACGAGCAAGAAGAACGGGAGCTCGACGAGGAGGGTGAGGAGCGTGCGAGCTCCCAAGACGATGAGGAAAACGACGAGGATGACGAGGAAGCAGAAGGTGGCGAGCCTCGCGCCGTTGCGGCCTCTTCATCGGCGCCCTCCAGCTCTGGATCCAAGGCAACCATTGTAGCTTTGGTTGCCTTACTCGCGGGCGGCGCAATCGGCTACTATGGCCATGATCTCAGGGAAAAGCAGAAGATCGAAAAAGCTGGCGACGCCTGCACAAAATGGCAAGAAAAGCTCTGCAGCGAAGTCGGCGCGGAGTCCGCTCCTTGCACCGAAGCCAAAGCGGCTACCAACCTACTCACTCCAGCGGCGTGCGTAGCCGGTCTCGAGAATATCCAGGCAACGGTGGCAAAGGCAAAACAGGCACGCGCCGTCTGCAACGACCTGGTCACCCGTCTGTGCGCCGAAGTGGGTCCCGAAACGGAAACCTGCGAGATGATCACGGATCAGACCAAGGCATTCCCTACGTCCCAGTGCGAAATGATGGATGAGCAGTTCGATCAGGTCTTGGCGCGGGTTCGCCAAATCGCTGCGCAAAAGTCCCGCATGGGCGGAAAGCCGCCAGGTATGCGCCGCGGAAAAATGCCTCCCGGACATCCCGCAACCAGCAGGAGCCCACAAGGTCGTCCAACGCCAGGCGATACTCAGCCGGGTTCGGCACCATCTTAGGCGGGCGACGAGCCCTCCCCCTGCTCGCATGGCTCGCTGCAGGCCTGATGAGC
>CAYTRQ010000223.1:4941-9263 GCA_964440025.1 uncultured Polyangiaceae bacterium
CGAAAACGGCACCTTAACTCGTTCGCGTCTGCAAAAGGCGCTTCGTCGCCCGCCCCTGGCGGGGCAACGAAGCGCGACTTCGCCTTTTGCCAATATTCTGCCAGCGAACGCTTTGTGGCTACTTCCCGGCGCGAAATACCGGTTGCGACTCGCGCGCCACGGCTCGAAAATTTCGACAGTCGAGGGAAAGCTCGAGGAGCTGTCCAAGTTCGGCGAGATCTTCGTCGAGCTGCCGCACGGCGTTCCTCTCGACCTCGGGAGAGAGTTCCGGGCGGCCCTTCATCTTCCACAGAGACTTGATTCGTTCTTTCCAAGAGTCGGGAAGAGCGCGCTTCATCACGCGCCCCACGGGTCCTTGAGAGATCGCGTCTCGAAGCTGACTTCTTCGCATGCGCTCCGATGACGAGTTTCGTTGAGCCGCTTCTTCGAACCAAACGAATGGCTCATCCGAATCATCACCAACAAAGCGGGCAACGCGCTCGAGCTCGAGTCGTGGATTGTCGACGAGTGACTCGAAAAAGACGGGCAAAATCCTGTCTGGACCAAAGGTCTTGAGATAGGGTTTCAATTGGTAGGCGTAGCTGGAATAGGCGATGAATCGCCGGTGCTTTTGGACCGCCTCGTCGATGGGCACATCCACTTCTCGCAGGCTCCACTCGTGGATATACTGCGAAACGATGCGTGCCAATGGATCCCGCATCACATAGATGAACCTGGCGTTGGGTGTGTGTTTCGCTATCCGCTCAACGGTATGCGGAAAAGTAGGCAGCTTGGTATAGTGCGTGCTCGACTCCCCAACGATGTGCTCGGGATCAGCATCTCTAAACAGAGCGGCATACTCCCCCAACCCACGTGAGTATGCGACGTCATCACTGAAGAAGTTGGGCTCCTTGGGATCCGAAAGGAAGAACCGCCTTCTTCTCGCCAGCTGATCATGCAGCGTGCTCGTTGCACACTTCATCGCACCGATAATGTAAAAGTCGGCAAGCCGCGGCGACACGTCGCTCTTCGGCTGTTCGCGTCTCTCGTCTCTCATCGTTCCGTACTGATCCCCTTCTGAAAAATGACCGCTTCGTAGAAGCCTAGCATCCAGAAAAAGCCAGCAAGACCGATCAGCGGCGACAGAGCGAGCGTCACCAATCGTTTGCGCATATCTTGATAGAGAAGATGCCTACCAATAATCCGAACGGTTTTGGCAAAACTCACCGCAGGAAGAACGAAGGCAAACAGGATCCGCGCGGCGCCACCCCTGTGCAAATATCTAATAAAATAAACATTGCGCCCGTTGAGAAAGATCTTCCGCAACACTTTGTTCAAAGGACTATCCTGGATCTGATACCCAACAACCGACGGGGTAAATGTGAGCTCCACCCCCATGCCTCGCAAGCGCTCCGAAAGCTCAGTATCCTGCATCCGAGGAATATCCCGAAAACCACCCTCCTGCAAAAAAAGTTCTCGATCGACCAACATAAGGGCAGAACTCAAGTTGCTTCGGGAGCACCGCGGGCGACCCGCTTGCGACTCATGATTAAAAAAGTAGTGCTCCAAATAGGACGAAATCGTGGCTCCTCTTTCCTGAAGCTCGAGCGCCCCACCGAACATCCGATTGCCGGCGGCGTAATATTCGAAGGCGTGCTCAATGGCGTCACTCTTCAAGGTGACGTCCGCGTCAACGAACACCAACAGCTGACCGGAAGCCTCCCGAGCCCCGATGTTCCTCCCTTCTCCCGGATTGAAGCGCTTTTCCTTTTGAAGAACGCGCACCCCATCGCGTTGTGACGCTAGACGCACGACACTATCGTCGTCCGAACAATCCACGACAATCACTTCCAGGTTCTTGGTCGTAACCTGCGCGGCCAACGCATCGAGTGTGGCGCCGAGCGTGTCAGCCGTATTGTAAGATGGAATGACGACAGAAACGTGATTCAAAGTAAGCTACTCCTAGCCTTCTCCAGCTCCGGAGTTCAAGGGCGCTAGCTCATCCCGCCGAACAAGGGAGATCAGCATTCCCGCCGGCCCGAGGACCCCCTGAGGTCGTGTCGGGCCGTGGCGTCAGTCACTTTTCTCGACTTTTCCCCTCGGCCACCACGTCTATTGTGAGAACCGCTCCATGACCGGATTGGGTCACTTCCACGCTGGCCTCTCCCGGTCGCTTCAGTTCGATGATCAAAAGAGTGTCCTCCTTTTCAGGCGCTAGGCGAGCACGCTCGATCACCGAATTGAAGTGCGTGGCGACCAAAGGGTTTCGATTGTTTTTTCTAGGAACCGAGACACCGAGCAGCGTAAAAACCAGGGTCTTTCCCTTCTGTTCCGACTCAACTTCGACGACGTCCGTCAGCTGCACATAGACTTGAGCGGAGTTTTCACCGGTCTTCCGAAAACCAATCATCGTCGCCGCGGACCGAGACGGTTTCCCTTGCTCGCTGGAAAGGCGAGCTGGCGAACGAGCGTTTGCCCGAACCGGCGCTGTCGACACGCCAAACCACGGTTTCGGAGAGATCGCCCCCACGGGGCTCGTTGTCATGGACAAACCGGCGAACGTGAGCACGAGCGACAAGCGTGGACGGGAAATAGTCACATTCATGGATCCTCAATGACACCGAGCGCGAGGTGTCGGACACTCCTTGCGCCCCCCAACGCTCATTGAGGAGCGACAACTGGATAGGCCGGGCTCGAGCGGCCACTCTTTCAGAATTACCTATTTGGCTCGCGTCCACAAACGGATTCGAAAGAGCAAGGCGCCGGCTTGGAAACGGCACTTGGTCGACCGCCCTGACCGTGAGATGGGGAGCGGACGAACGTCGATGCCAACCGTCAATCTTCACTGGACATATGTGCAGAAACTCGGTTTTGTCTGCGTCCCATGAAGACCGACAAGCTGAGTCACGCTTCGCAGATTGCCCACGAACTCACCTTACCGGACAAGAGCGTCTCCGCGGTCCTGTCCCTTCTCGCTGAGGGGGGAAGCGTCCACTTCATCGCCCGCTACCGCAAGGAAGCCACGGCAGGCTTGGATGAGGTTCAAATCCGAAGCATCGAAGAACGGGGAACCTACCTCGCCGAGCTCGCGGCTCGTCGTACAACGGTGCTTTCGGAAATCCAAAAGCAAGGAAAACTCACAGACGAGCTGCGCCGGAAAATCGAGACTTGCCAGACGAAAGCGGAGCTCGAAGATCTGTACCTTCCCTACAAGCCAAAGCGGCGCACCCGAGCGCTCATCGCCACGGAACGAGGCTTATCTCCGCTCGCCGAGCTCATCTGGTCTCAAAGAACCGAAGACGACCCCGAGCTCCGGGCCGCCAAATTCGTCTCGGCCGATGGAGAGGTTCCCGACGAGAAAGCGGCCTTGGCCGGCGCAAGGGATATTCTCGCCGAGCGTCTTGCCGAGGATGCTGAGTTGCGTCAAAGGGCGCGGCGTCTCTATCGTGAAGAAGGCGTACTGCGCGTAGAAAAGACGCGGGCCTACGCGGAAAAAAGCACCAAGTTCGATCACTACGCAGAGTTCTCCGAAAACGTGGCGACAATCGCCTCACATCGATATTTGGCGGTGCGCCGCGGCGAAAGCGAAGGAGTCCTCCGAGCAACCCTTTCTGCCGATACGGATAGCTTCGTCACAGAAGTACAACGCAGAAGTCCACTTCTCGCCGCGTCTCCGTGGGCTCCCCAACTCGTGCAGGCCTGTCGAGAGGCCGCCACGAGGTTGCTTCTTCCAAGCGCACAGATCGACGTAAGAGTGGAGCTCAAGAACCGCTCGGATGCGGCCGCGATTGAGGTATTCGCAACGAATCTTCGCCAGCTGCTCATGTCTCCCCCTCTCGGTTCGTTCGCAGTACTGGGCATCGATCCCGGTCAACGAACGGGCTGCAAGTGTGCCGTCGTGGACGGCACCGGCAAGCTCCTTGCTTACGACACGATTCATCTGGTCCAAGGAAGAGACGCCCAGCAACGAGCAAAGAGAACCCTGAGTCAGTTGATTGCAGAACATGGAGTTCGCGCCGTAGCCGTTGGCAATGGCACCCATGGACGCGAAACGGAAGGTTTCGTGAAGAGCGTACTGGCCGAACTTCCTCAGCAGGAAAATTCCTCCAAGCCTTTTTGTGTCTCTGTCAGCGAATCGGGAGCAAGCGTCTACTCCGCCAGCGAGATTGCCAGAGAGGAATTCCCCGACCTCGACTTAACGATTCGTGGAGCCATCAGCATCGCCCGAAGGCTGCAAGACCCTCTCGCCGAGCTCGTCAAAATCGATCCCAAAAGCATTGGAGTCGGACAATACCAACACGACGTCTTGCAAACGCTTCTCGAGAAGAAGCTCGGCGAAGTCG
>CAYTRQ010000224.1:0-9262 GCA_964440025.1 uncultured Polyangiaceae bacterium
CCACTTCGAAATCGTCGGGATCGAGCTCGAGGACGATCTTGTACGCAGCGGTCGCTGCCGCATCTTGTTCCAGTTTGAGAAGCAAGTCGGCCCGTTGACGCGCGGCATCGAGCTTGTCCTCTCCCGAGACCAGCGGCAGCAACTTCGCATAGCTCTCGGCTGCCTCTTCTTCTTCCCCGAGCTCCTTTTGGAGCCGCGCAGAAGAAGCGAGGGCGGGAACCGACTGCGGCTGGAGGGACAGGACGGAGAGGTATTGATCGAGCGCTCCTTGCTGATCGCCGTCCCTCTCCAACAACTCCCCGACCCGGAGCGACACCTCGGCTTTCTCCGTGCCCTCGACGATGGCGGCCAATCGGCGCAAAAACTCGATTGCTTCGGTGAGCTCTCCGCTCCGTTCCGACTCCGAAGCGAGAAGCGAAAGGGCCTCGGCGTCCTCTCCGTCCCCCAGGAGATCGAGAAGAGCCGCTCTCATTCCCTCCACATCACCGAGGACGTCTCTCGAAAGGAGCGCCGCCCGTTTCCTGAGCTTCATCCGCGTCTCGCCGTCCGAATGGGCCGAGGCGCGGGCGTTCAGGGCCGAAACGAGCTCTCCATAGCGCTCCTCACCCTCGTAGAGAGCGACCAAACGGTGAGCCACCTCTTCGCTATGGGGATCAAGCTGGCTCGCCTCGGCCAACAAACGAATCACTCCCTCTGTATCTCCGAGATTCTCGAGATAGCCAGCCTCGGCGGCGCAAAGCTCGGACCGTTCCTGGTCGGATTCGGTGACTGCCCGCTGCTGCTCCACCGACTGCGCAGCCTGTTCCCAGGCTTCGACAGCCACGAAACAACGCACCGCGCTGGCCCACAGCTCGGCGCTTTCACTTCCGGTTGCAGCCTCCGCGTAGGCTCCACCCGCAGCACCATACTGCCCAGCTTCTTCGAGCAGAGCCCCCAACTGCTTGCTGTACTCGACCCGGACCGGACCGGGATCGATCAAGCCAACGAGGTCAGAAAGGAGCGAGATCGCTCGTTCTGGCTGCCGCGCTTTGAGGTAGAGCTCGACGACCTCGAAGGCGATTTGTTCGTCGTCTGGCTGGAGCCCCGCGAGAACCGCGAGCGCATCCGCCGCTGCAATGGGGTCCTTCCGTTTGTCGAGGTGGATCGCCGCGACGCGCCGATAGCGCATGTACTTCTGCTCGAAATCGTCGTCGGCATCCGCGCGGGATTGGAGAAGTTCCGCGAGATCTCCCCACTTACCAGCCTTTTCTAGGATGGACTCGAGATGATCGGCCGCTTCTTCGTCGCTGGGATCCATCATCACGAGCTGGCGACTTGCTTCGATGGCTCCCTCATGGTCCCTCAGCGGCCCATCACACAGTCGAGCGACCTCCATCAGCCAGGTGCGCTTGTCTTCAAAGGGGACCATGTCCTGACCAGCAGCCGTCAACAACAAGTCACGCAGCTTCGCGTGCTGCTTCTTGGTGCGGAGCCGTTCGGCAAGGAAAGTCACTGCCTCGACGCTTGCTGGATCGGCAAGAAGGACCGAGCGGTAGCGCCGCGCCGCTTCGTCAGGCTTCCCCTGCTGAACCAGGGCTCGCGCGATTTCGGTCAGCGCTTGCGCCCGCACGTCGGCCGGCGCGTCGTCGGGAGGGGTCAGAGCGGCGATCAGATCCTCGCCACCACCTGCTGCAATCGCTTCGGTCACCAGGCGTCGCGCGTCTTCTACAACGAGCCCGTTGGGATGAGCGGCCAAGTAGCTTGCCACCGCAGGAGCAGTCTCCAAATTCCTGCCCAGCTGCTCCGAGTAGAACATCGCTAGCTGAGCGGCGCGATCGCTCTCCGGCTTGCACTGGAGCGCACACAGCGAGTACGCATACCCGTGTTCGCCGTCGTAAGTTTCGGCAAGGCTCGTAAATAGATCGGCAGCCTGGCTCCGATCTTCGTCGGAGACGGGGCGCCCAGCCTGCAGCTCTTCCACCACGACGGCTCCAAACTGCTGTTTGAGCACCGGATCCCCTTGGGCATCCACGCTCAAAGCACCGCGGAGCGCGCTGAGCGCAGCCTCGGTGTCCCCCGCTTGCCGCGCGCTCTCCGCCTCGTCCTGGTAGAGTACGAGCTGTCGCTCGGAGTCACCTTCGATCAGCGACTGTTCCGCCGTAAAAAGCGGCAAGGCCTCGCGAAAACGCCCCGCCTCCTTGAGGAGCTCTCGGGCCTGATAGATCGAGTAGGCATCTTCAGGATTATGCCTAGCTGCTTTTTGATAGGCGGCAATCGCGCGCTCCCGCTGTCCGAGTTGCTCCTGATAAAGCTGGGCGAGATCCGCATAGAGCTGCGCCAGTTGAGACGTCAGGTCGGGCCTTGTCCCCACGAGCTTCTCGAGGTGTTTGGTCCGGCGATCATGAAGGGCAGCAACGCTCTTGGCGTCCCCCTTCTCGTTATACATCTCGATCAGGCGCTCAGCTGCGGTCGCGCTCGTGGGATCCTTGTCCACCGCCGCCATGAGCGTGCGCGCGGCGCGATGTTGGTCCTGAAGGCTAACGCTCCAGACGGTCGCTGCTTCGTTCAACCAGTGGGCCGCGTAAACCGGATCACGGGAGAAGTTGCCAGCTTTTTCGAGGAACATGGCGTATCCTCTTGGATCGGTCTGTCCATGTTCGTAGGCCGCACTCAAGGCCTCAGTGTCGTTGGGATTTTCTCCAAGCCTTCGGGCGAAGGCTTCCAGCTGTCGCGGATCCATGGGGGCCCGCACGATATCACTTACAGGGAGACTGTAGCAACGTGGTTGGAGTCTGGTTCCAATCTGGCTACTATCGCGGCCCTCCGGGCCCTACCGGCCCGTCCTCCGCCCGTAGGCGCGGGCGAGGAAGCAGCCCTCCTTTTCGCCGGGACCAAGTCGCCGGGAACTCGCTCGATCACTCATGAATGACGCAGCCACGACCCCAATCACCCTCCGCTCCAGAATCGCCGCGCTCCAAGAGACGGCAGCCCCGCTGGACCTTGCCCATGCCATCGGCATCGTCGTGCCCCTCGCAGCCGAGCTCGCCGAGCAACACAGGCAGGGCTACCAGTTTTTCGTGTATCCGTCGGCGCTCGAACAAGGCGACGACGGCCATTTCCACGCGAGCGATCGGGCGGCAACTCCCCCTTCCGAGCCGCGGGACACCGCCTGCCTGGCCCCGGAATTAGCCGCTACGAACCCCGGTTCGAGCGGTGCCTCGGTCTATGCCATCGGAGCCATCCTCTATGAACTCATCACCCTTCGGCCGGTAGGGCCCCAAATGAGGCGTCCCTCGGAGCTGGTGGGAGGAATCCCCGAGGAGCTCGAAATGATCCTCAGCAAGGCCCTCGTTCGCGATCCCGAGCACCGGCCCGACGACCTGAATGCCCTGGCTCAGGCGCTGTATCAGCTCAACACCACCGCTACGGCGCCCCCACCCCCCGCCGATGTCAGTCATCTCGATCATGATGGCAATATCGACGTTGACATCTCGCTCTCTCTGATGCCGCCTCCCCCCAAAGCCCCTCAAGACGGCGAAGTCATTCAGGGAATGTCTCCTCAGGCGCCGTTGCCACCTGGTGTGGGACAACCGCCAGCTGCGACGCAGCAACATCCCACTCCTCAAGAGCCGACGAGCGAGGATTTGGCGGGGACCAAGGCTCGGCTCGAAGCCGATCCTCGACCTCGTTATGTGGTTGTTAAAGACGGCATGGACCACGGCCCCTTCAGCGCCTTGGAGCTCTTGCAACAGATCGCGAGCCACACCTTCCTCGAGGACGACGTCATTCGCGACTCGGTAGCAGGCACTGAGTTAGCCATTAAAGATTCTTCCGACTTCGCTCCTTTTGCTCGTCACGCCCGCATGGGCCGTCACGAAAAAGAAGAACGAGCAGCACTGCAGGCGGCTGTCGCTCAAGAAAGTCGGAGCACGACTGGCAAGGCGCTCGTGGGCGTCATTGCGCTCGGCGCGCTCCTTGCTGCCGGCGGAGTCTGGTTCGTCACCTCCCGCGGCGCCAAGAGCGACAAAATCGAAGTCATCGAAGAAACCGCAGCCAATGTCGAATCCGACGTCGGACTCAAAGTCAAAAAGAAGAAAAAAAGGAGAGGGGGCGGTGTCGTCGGCAAGAGCGGAGGGATCCCGCAGCTCGGCGGGGGCATGAGCTGCGCGGCTGCACAAAACGCGTACGTCGAGCAAATGAACATCGGCGGTCCCAAGGGCCAAGCAGATCTCACCGCAGGACAGTTCCAAGCCATCTTGGGAAACGGCACTTACTTGAACGCTTGCGGGGTTCCTCAAACGACCAGTGTCAACATCTGCGCCGCCATACAGAATGGACGCGCCGTCGGGGTGACAGTGACCACCAAACCCTCGAGCCCCAAGCTCAACGCCTGCGTCGCCCGTAAGGTGCGTGCGATGAGTTTCCCCAGCCATCCCAAGCTGGATGTGACCCGCACCACGTTCTAAGGCCACTTGATCCGAGTTGAACGCGTCTATAAAGCCTTCGAGCATCCGGTACTCCGGGGTGTCCGGCTTTCGGTAACGACGGGACATCTGCTCGGCCTGATCGGTCCTCCAGCCTCCGGGAAAAGCGTGCTTCTTCGGGCCATCGCGGGACTGCTCGACGTGGAAGCGGGGAGCATCCGTGTTGGTCAACACGAGGTCGTCCATAGCAGTTACCAACAGAAAAAATCCCTTCAAGCCAAGCTGGGAATGCTGTTTCAAAACATCGCGCTGTTCGACTTCATGACGGTCGGCGAAAACCTCGCTTTTCCGCTCTCCCGACGCCACGAAATCTCCGAAGGAGAAATCCGGGACCGAGTTCGGACGGAGCTCGAGGAAGTGGGCCTCGGAGGCTTCGAGCAGCGCATGCCGGCCGAGCTCTCCGGTGGGCAGAAACGTCGAGTAGGCATCGCCCGCGCCGCGATCACTCAACCGCCCTTTCTTATCTACGACGAACCGGCCGCGGGGCTCGATCCCGTTACCACAAGTCGCATTCTGGCCTTGCTGAAGCGCCAGCAAGCCCGGATTCATAGCACGATTTTGGTGGTCTCGAGTGACATCGACCGCCTTTTGCCGATCACCGATCAAGTAGCAATGATGTATCGTGGCAGGGTGATCGCCCAGGGCACGGAGAAAGAAATCCGCAAGGTCGAGAGCGAAGTCGTGAGTCAGTTTCTCGAGGGAAAAACCGATGGCCCCCTCTAACAATCCCCCAGCCAGCCCCTCACTACTCGGACAGATCACACGAATCGGTTCCGATCTGCTGCTTCGAATCGGGGAACAATTTCTCCTGCTCTACTCGGCTTTTCGAGCCACTCTCCGCGGGGAGTGTGACGCGACGGAACTGCGACAGGGTCTGTTGCGACTCGGACTGGGCTCGGTGCCCGTCTTCGTCGCTACGGCGGTCTTTGTCGGCTGACTGATGGTCGTCCAGTCCGCACCACTGCTCGAGCGATATGGAGCGCACAGCCTGCTCGGCTGGGGGGCCGGATTCGGCATTCTTCGAGAAATCGGTCCAGTTCTCACCGGGCTGATGATTTCTGGTCGTGTGGGGTCGAACAACACGGCCGAGCTCGGCACCTTGCAAGTCACCGAGCAGATCGACGGCCTCCGTGCGCTCGCCATCGACCCGACAGGGTACTTAGTGGCTCCCCGGGTCTGGGCCATCGTGATCACGACGGTGGTGGGAACGGCCCTGGCGATGCTCGTCGCGCTGCTGGGTGCCGCGGCGGCTGGGCAAGTCCTCATGGGGGTTCATCCCATGACGTTCGTGAACGGGCTCACCGGTGGGCTGTTGGGGCTCGGAGATCTCTTCCACGGCCTGGCCAAAGCGCTCGCCTTCGGTTTTGCCATTGCTGCCTGTAGCACCGTCTATGGCATGAAGGCTCGAGGGGGACCGCCAGGAGTTGGAAGAGCCGTCAACGCCAGCGTGGTGGTCAGCGCGGCGCTGATCTTCGCCATGGATGCCCTGGTTTCGCTTTTGGCGAGGGAAGGATGAGGCCTTCGCTTCCCCCAAAAAGCCGTCCCGGTCAAAAGGACGACCTGTCGCCCTCTCCCGGGCACCAGATCGTGGATGCCTCCCTCTCCCCCACCCCCCACGAATCCGCTCCAGCCCCCTTACCGGGCTTTGTTCTGCCTCACGACGAGCAGCGCGGTGGCCTGCTTCTCACCTTTCGCGCGACGCTCCATGCGATTCGCGAAATCGAACGCGACGCCGTGATCAGTCAGGTGTACGAGCTGGGTGTCCGCTCCCTCCCTTTTCTCTGCTTGGTTCTTTCTTTCGTGGGAGGGATCATCGTCTACCAAGGTGGGCTCCAAGCGCTTCGCATCGTCCCGGACACCTCGGGAATCGGACCGACCTACATGGAGCTTCTCGTCAAAGACCTCGCAGCCACCCTGACCGGCCTCATGCTGGCGACTCGCGTCGGTGCGGGAATTGCGGCTGAAATTGGCTCCATGAGAGTCACCGACCAGCTCGATGCCCTCCGCCTCTGCCAGGCGGATCCGGTCGTTTATCTCGTAGCGCCGCGCGTCGTTGCCTGTTTGGTGCTCACCCCAATCGTTTCGATTGTCGCGGGTTCGATCGCTCTTGCCAGCGGCACGGTCGTCGGCGCCGTCGCCTTCGGCATAGCGCCAGCTAGTTTTCTCGACGCGCGTTTCGTCACCGCATCGGCGCTGCTCACTGGGATCATGAAGAGCCTGGCGTTCGGCTTGGCGGTACCGATCGTCAGTGCGCACGCAGGACTCTATACCAGCGGAGGTTCCCAAGGAGTCGGCAATGCGACGACCCGTGCCGTGGTCGGTTCCTCCTTAGCGGTCATCATCCTCGGGTTTGTCATCGGGGTCGGAGCCCACGTCTTGTTCGGTTGATGGGCTTTTCAATGACAGGGACCAGCCTTTCGCCCTTCAGAAGCCGTCATGAAGTGACGCATCGAAAGGCCTGCGGCAGATCCACTTCTGCCGCAGACCTCCTTTTCTGGCTTTCGCGTGCTGCCCGTCAGGAAAACGCGCTGCGGAGGAACGAACGGTGATTGAATTCATTGGAGTCAAGAAGCGATTCGGCCAAAAGGTCATCCTGGATGGAATCGATCTCGCTGTGGCGCGGGGAGAGATCCTTTTCGTGATCGGAACCTCGGGCGTCGGCAAAAGCGTTCTGATCAAGCACGTGATCGGTCTCCTTGAACCGGATGCCGGACAGATCCTCGTCGACGGAACCGACGTCACCCATCTCGAGGAGTCGGAGCTGTACGCCGTTCGCAAAAAATGCGCGATGGTCTTTCAGCACGCGACGCTTTTCGACTCGATGACCTGCTCGCAGAACGTTGCATTGCCCCTTCGTAAGCATTTCTCGTTGTCAACGACGACAAGGCATGAGCGCGCACAACAACTGCTGGCCGCGGTTGGAATGCAACGTTTCGCCGACACGTTCCCCTCCTCCCTGGGCGATGGCCTGCGCAAGAGGGTCGCTGTCGCACGAGCTCTCGCCCTCGAACCCAGCTATATCCTCTTTGACGAGCCAACAACGAGCCTCGATCCCGTCAGCGCCCGGCGTGTCGACGAGCTCATCGTTGAGCTCGCCCGCAAACAGGGCGTGAGCTGTCTCGTTGTCTCCCACGATTTGCGAAGCATCTTCACCATCGCCGATCGCATCGCCATGCTCTATCAAGGGCGATTACAGCTCCTCGGTACCCAAGCAGATTTCTTGGAAAGTCAGGATCCGATCGTGCAGCAGTTCATCAGTGGTGCGCCCACCGGACCCTTGGAAACCACCTGAGAGGTGTCCCCTCTTCAAGCTCCTTCAGCTCGGGTGCCCAGCCGACACCAAACGCCATCTGCCAGCGGCGACCTTGCTTGACGGTCGATTCGATGCGCTAATCATACCGTTGAAACGCCTCATCAATTGTGAGACGCGCTGGGAGACATGAGCCAACGTAGCATGGAAATGAAGGTCGGGGCTCTCATTGTCGCCTCGGTCGTCCTGCTCGTGGTGTTTGTCGTGCTCATGGGAGGCTTGAGCCTGCAGCCCACCTATCGGGTGTTCGTCGACTTCGACAACCCGGGCGGTCTCAAGTCTGGCGCCCCGGTTCGGATCTCTGGAGTCCGTGTGGGGCGGGTCACGGCCATCGAATTCCGTGGAGGCGAAGTCGACGAACAAGGTGATCCCGTTAAGCCGATACGGGTCATCGCAAGTATCGAAGCGCAGCACCAGAAGGCCATTCATGAAGACGCCTCCTTTTTTGTCACAACCCAAGGCATGCTGGGAGAGATGCACCTGGCCATCGATCCAGGAACGCATAGCCGTCCCGTTCTCGAGGATGGCGCAGTGGTTGAAGGGGTTTCACCTCCTCGCCTCGATCAGCTGCTGAGCGACAGCTACGAGCTCTTGCATCGCGGCTACCTGGGTATTTCCCGGAACGAAGAAAAGCTAGCGGAGACCTTCGACGGACTGCACAAAACCCTGGTCACCACGGGAAGGCTCCTCGAACAACATGAACAAGACATCTCCCATCTGATCGCTCGCTTCGATCGGATCGCGGCCGAGAGCGAAGAAACCCTCGCAGCGGCCAGAACGCAATACGTCGACGGCGAACGCATCAACCGGATCTTGGCCCGGATCGATCGCATTACGTTCACCGTGGATCAGCACTTGGACCCACTCCTGAAAAACACTCGAGGTATGGCAGCCAGCGGCCGAGTGTTTGCCGAGTTCCTCGCGGAAAAGGAACAGCTCGACACCTATCGAGCTCTCTCCGACGAAACGAAAAAGGTTTTGATTGCCACTCGGCAAGCGGCAACAGGCGCTCGCGACGTCATCCGGCATGTCCGTTCTGGGCGCGGGAGCGCCGGACGCTTGGTGATGGAAGAGGCCCTCTACGACGACCTCCAGGAGTTCATCCGGGATCTGAAACACAACCCGTGGAAAATCCTCTGGAAGAACTAGTGCTGCGACCACATAAAAGTGGTCGGTAGGGAGACCACTTTTCTCTCGAAATCATTCATCTTCCTCCGGTCGGTCGCAGCACAAAAACCAGCAAAAAAGCCGAGGCAAAGACGTACCCGAGCGCGGTTTCGAAGCCGACCTCACCCACTTCTGGGAGGGCTTCGAAACCGCTCGAAACGTGAGTTGCCGAGGCACTAGAGCGCCAGCGCATCACCGCCCAAGCCCCCGCCGCGCTTCCAAGGCCCTGCCGCCGCTGACCCGCCGGCCGCTCCCCCAGGAGTGGAATCGGCAACCCCTCACCCCAAAGGGGTTGCCGAAAAAGCGGGATTTCGCGCCGAGA
>CAYTRQ010000225.1:0-9255 GCA_964440025.1 uncultured Polyangiaceae bacterium
TACGAAGAGTCCCTCGGTCACCTACGCGTCATGTCTCGACTCCGGACACATTCAGCGAATCGCTCCCCACATGCTGTTTCGTGTTCCATTTCTGGTTACGGTTCCGCCGGGAAAAAAGGCGAAGCTACAGCTTTCCACCTACGACGGCTTTTTCGAAGTCTATGATCGCTACCAACATCTCAAGCGAGGCAAAAAGCACCTGAGGTTTTCTCCGGAACAGATCGGTCGCCTAGAGCCCGGGCTTGCGGCGACCGGAGGCGGCGTCAGCTTTGACGAATGGGGGATCGATGGGGTTCGGCTTTGTTTGGCAAATCTCAAGGACGCCGTCGAACGTGGGGCGTATGCTTTGGTTGGCGCAACGGTCACCGGCCTGCTCAGAGACGGCGAAGGGCGCGTACGAGGGGTGCAGTACCGAAACCGAGCGAGCGGCGCTTCGGGGCAGATCGCAAGCCGTGCGGTCGTCAATGCCACGGGCGCTTGGGCTCCGCTAACCGCTGCTCGAGCTGCGCTGCCTCGTGATGCGGTCCGTTTACGACCGGGCAAAGGGATCCACGTTTTTCTAGACAGGAGGCTCTCCAATTTCGCCCTGATTACCCGCGCCATAGATGGCCGGGAGGTGTTCTTGCTCCCTTGGCAGAACATGAGCGTGTTAGGGACGACCGACGATGACTACTACGGGGACCTGGACGACGTGGTCGCGACGACCGACGAGGTTCGCTATCTGGTGCAGGCCATCGAGCGGGTTTTTCCTGCGATCCGGACCGCCCGAGCGATTGGCACTTGGGGTGGCGTTCGACCGACGCTGGATGAATGGGGACGACCGGAAACCCAGCTGAGTCGCGAGCACAAGATCGTCGACCATGCGCAAGACGGTGCTGATGGATTTTACTCCATGCTTGGGGGCAAGCTCGCCAGCTATCGCATGTTTGCCGAAGAAATGAGCGATCTCGTGGCCCATCGTCTCGGCGGCGATCTGTCTTGTCAGACGCACTCTCTTTTCCTTCCTGGTGCTCAGGACGTGCCAAGCGAGCAGGCTCTGTCTCAGCAGTTCGGAGTGGAACGCCTCGTCGCTCGGCGATTGCTTGGGCGGCATGGTTCCAGGGCCGTAGAGGTTTTGGAGCTCACTCGTCATGCTCCTCGTTGGCGGAGAATGGTATGTGAGTGTGAATCTGTAACAGAGGCGGAGATTCGCTACTGCTCCCGGGAAGAGTGGGCGACCAGTGTTGCGGGCGTCGCCCGCCGGACCCGCCTGGGGCTTGGGCCCTGCGCAGGCATGCGTTGTGCGGCAAGCTGTGGGCTTTTGCTTGCCGAGGAGACGGCGCAAGCAGCGAGTTGGGGTTTGACGACCGCTCGTGAATTCCTCTCGGCGAACCTGCGTCGGAGGCTTCCCGTTTTGGGTCCAGAACAAGCTCGCACCGAGGCCCTGGCGGCGGCCCACCTGGGAGCAGAGATAGGTTTTCTTCCCGGTTGCCCTGGAGGGAACCGCTGAACATGCGACTGGCCGTGATCGGAGCGGGCGTGGCGGGGGTGGCGGCCGCGTGGTCGGCCTGTCGAAAGGGGGCGCAGATCTGCGTGTTCGATGGAGGGGGGGGAGCTACGCAGCAGTCGTGCGGCGCCGCCGATGTCCAGCCTTGGCATGTGCCTTTTTCTTTTCCGCCGGCCGCGAGATCTGGTCCGGCTGGGGCAACCCACGATCGCCTGGGCCAGGAACAGCTTGGCTCGACTCTGGAGGAATTCTTTCAAGAGCTTGGCTGGGATACGAGTTCTGGACCTGTGCCCCAGGAGCGCGGTCGCACCGTCGCGACGGCCTCGGGAGTGCTGCGTCCAGCGCGCCTGTGTGATCCCCTCGTCCTCGATCTGAATGCTGTCTCTCACTCCGGCTCTCTCGTTCTCGTGGGAGATGTGGGGCGCGCTGACTTTCCGGCGGAGCAACTGGCGCGTGCCTATCAGGAGGTGACTCAGGGGCAGCTGGTTTTCCGGGCGAAGAGTCTATCGCCGCTATTTTCAGAGGAGGAATTAGCTTGGCCGCTCGCAGCGTTTTCGCGACTCATGGATGGAGAGCGTGTCAAACATCTCATCGAGGTGGCTCGCGGAGCGCTCAAGCAGGAAGGAGCGCAAGCTCTGTTGGTGGGGCCTTGGCTTGGGATCGATCAGCAAGTTGCGTTCGCCCTTGGGGGGTCGGGCTTGATTCTCGGCGAGACCACGAGCCCTCCGGATGGACCGGCCGGACAACGGCTTGCTCAAGGACTTTGTCGTTTGCTTTCTCGGATAGGTGTTATTTGTGAGGAAAGATCCGTGGAAAGACTGGATGTGGACGAGACGGGGGTGACGGTGTTGCCCGGCGGTCAGCGATTCGATCGCGTCATTGTTGCAACCGGTGGTTTGATTGGAGGCGGACTCGGTCTGTTCCGTGAACCAGGAGGCAGTATTGGTTCGAGGCTGCTTCCCGAGACAATAGAGGAGGTGGGAAGCTGGGCTGGTTGGGATGCGGCTCAGGATGGGGGCGCGTTCCTGACTCCTGGTGCTGGCCCGGGACTCGGCGCGGAGCCGCGAGAAGGCCGCGTGCTGGCAGCTGGAGATGTCCGGAAGGGCAGCTACCAGACTCTTCTGTCAGCCGCGCTCGACGGAATTTCAGCAGGACAACGCGCTGCACAATCCGCAACGCCTGGCCAAGAGGAATCAGTGCTTTAATCGATTTCGTGTCGAAGAGGCTTGGTTTTGACTTTTTCGTGCCAAGGCCGCTTTGGATGATGTTGTCGCGCCGCCGGCTTTCTGGCGTCTGTCGAAGGCGGACAGATTCGGTGCATCGGGCTGAACACAAGGAGCTCTTCGCCTGGTTTCTCGAGCTCCGCTGGCTTCCTGGGCTGCGCTCTGGCTGCCCTCTCGAGCCTCTTGGAGGAGAGAAGGAGCACAAAGATCACACTTTCCGCAGGCAGGTTGTTCGGCCTCCCCGAGAAGTTTGGCCAGCGCCTGGACCCGGCAGTCCTTGGCGTGAAAGAACTGCTCCAGGGCGACCCATCTCCGTTCGTCACCCACTTGGAGCTTCCGGAGACGTTCCGTGAGCCGATCCACCGCCGCCCGAAACTGCTTTGCATCGGCCGAAACGCGGACGTAGTCGTCACTCCTGACAATGACTCCCTCATCGGCCAACAGCTCGAAGAGCACGGTTGCTGCACGCAATCCTTGCCCTGCGGTTGGCAAACCCGCTTGCGTGCAGAGGGCCTTCTCCCGATGTTTGGCTCCCGAGGCGCCAGTCAGAAGACACCTTGCAATCGCCTCGAGAACTTCGGGTCGTGGGCGCCTTTTCTCAAGGAGAGCGCGTGCTTTCGCTAGGGCGGACGGGGTATGCAAAATGACGGCACGCCGCTCCTCGGAAGATCCCTCTTCCTGGAAAGGCACTTCGGCGTCGTCTCCCGTCTCCGCGTCCTGGCTAGTGGCGCTGTCCCCCGTCGTCGTATCGTCCTGGCTGCTGTTCTTGGAGGCCGCTCCGGGGTCTATCGGCGTTCCAGGCTCGGGCGAGTTCGTCCTCGGCGAACTGTCGTCGTGGATGTCCGCTGGCTTCTCGGCCCTGCTCTGGTTGGGGTGGAGCAGGGAGAGCTCTTGTGTCAGTTGCGCTAAAGAGCAGGGGACCGAAATGTAGGCGATGCTTTTTAGATCACCGCGCCCATAGCCGATTCCAAAGTTCTCAGGCAGTCCCGAAGACTCCTCCGGGGATCCGGATGCCTGCCCAAGCAGTCCGGAAGCTGGACCGTGGCTGCTGGTGGCGACGAGGACTGCGCGTCGTCCGGGCAGAGCGAATCGGACGAGCTCAGCCGCTCGTTCTGAAGGGGGAAGTCCTGCATGATAGCGGTGGCACGGGATCTGCCGCCCCCGCAAGAGTGAGAACAAGGCATCCGTTTCCGAGGGGGTTCCACAGACAAGAAGGCATGGCCGGGGAAGCTCGGTCACGAGTGCGAGTATTTGCGAATCGGAAAAGTGAGCCTGCTCTCCCAGCGTCAACTGCTTGTCATGAGAGCGCTTCGGTTTTTCACTTGTGGCTTCCTTGGTGAGCGCCTGTCCTTCCTGCCAGTCCCCTGTCGTCCAGCCTCCAGGCTCGAACAATTGAAGCGCGAGCTGGGGCGTTGGTTCGCACACCACCAGCGGGTTGCTACGCTCGGAGAGTTCGGCCCATTGTTCCTTGACCGCTCGCTGACCGCGGGGGGCGCCCCAAAGAGCTACTGCATGGCTCTGATCGGCAAGGAGTGGAGGAATCCTCTCTTGGGCAGGGCTGATCTCGAACGACTCATGACCGAGCCCATGGGCGTCTTCAACCACTACCAGCAACGGTACGTGTTCGTCGAAGAGGAAGTTCCGCCTTCGCTTTTGCTCCGCGCTGCCAGGCTTCGTGCCGCCAAGTCCCGCGTCGACGTGCCCAGGAGTTCCCACCAGATTTCTTACATGACAAAGAATGAGGCAAGGACCATCCGGTGGCTTCTGCACCTGCCCTTGTTGCCACTGGACGACCTGCAGTCGCCGAGTCAGTCGATGGTGGCGGAGCTTGAGGAGGTCCTCATGAGGGGAGATGAAAAGGACCCGCAGTTGAGCTCCCGCTGCCAGGCTTGCGGCCAAAAACGTCAAAGACTCGGGACGGAGTCCTTCAGCCCACACGTCCTTCCCCTCCTCCACACGGCGCAACACGGCCTGCTCGGCAGGACTCGCTGACCTTTGGGTGAGGCGCTCGAACTCTTGGCAAGCTCCTTGGGGCCGAGGAAAACCGGGTGGAAAAAGGCGGGCCCGTGGTGCTGTCATGGGGGGACGACGATTCAAGCTGGCCGAGGTGGTACCATTCGGGATCTAGAAAGGGAACAGAAAATCAGTGAACATTTGCGCCGCTCCGCCTACTCCGTTTGAAGATCCTGTCGTCCCTTTGCCGCGATGGGGCGATAGGTCTCTTTTTCCTTCTCTCGAGTTTTTCGCCTATCTTGCGCATGCAGCGATTTCTCCGGCGAGCGTTGCGCAACAGCGGGCGGTGAACCGATGTATCGTCGACGTAGCCCGCTGGGGAGCCGGAACATTTCCGGCCTATGCGGAGCAACGGGAACGACTTCGTGGCGGTCTGGCCGAACTGTTGGGGACCTGTCCGGAGGAAATCGCCCTGACCTCAGGAACGACCCGGGGCCTCATCGATCTCGCGTGGGCGCTTCCTCTCGGCCCTCGCGACGAGGTGGTCCTTTTTTCGGGGGAGTTCCCCGCGAACGTTCTTCCCTGGACGCAGGCGGCCCACGCGGCCGGGGCCCGAGTCACCATGCTTCCCGCCCCGGATCCTCGAAGCGCTGACTTTGCCGATCGCGTTCTTTCTGGAGTGCGACAGCGCCTCGACCAGGGTGCTCGATTCGTCGCTGTGAGTGCCGTTCAGTTTCAAACAGGTCTGCGCATGCCAACGGAGTCTTTGGCGGCCCTTTGTCGGCAAAAAGGGGGACATCTCTTGGTGGACGGAATCCAAGGTGTAGGAGCAATGCCGATCTGTCCAGCGGCCGAAGGGCTGTCCGCTCTTGCCGGCGGCGCCCATAAATGGCTACTAGGATCGGAGGGGGCGGGCTACCTGTTCATTTCTCGGGAACTCCGGTCTGAGCTCCAGCCCAGAACTGCTGGATGGTTGAGCGTCCAGGAAGGTGCGCGGTTTCTGTTCGAAGGAAAGGGACTGTTGCGTTATGACTTGCCTCTCAAAAAGGACGCCGACGTGTTTGAAGGGGGGACAGCCGCCCTGCTCCCTTTCGTGGCGCTCGAGGCGGGAGTGGACAGCCTGCGCAAGCTTGGGGCGAGTGAGATGTTTTCCCACACCCAAGCTTATCATGATGCGATCGAACCCGCGCTCGCTGAGCTCGGGCTACGCTCGGTGCGAGCCGCGCACAAACAGTATCGTTCCGGCATCCTGAGCTTTTTGCCCTCCGAAGAGATTTCTCTGAAGCATCTTTCCGCTGCCCTTCGGTCCCGGGGAGTCATGATCAGCACTCCCGATGGGTACCTTCGGCTAGCGCCCCATTTTTACAGTAGCATCTCCGAGGTCGATGACGTGGTCGCCGCGTTCCGGGAGGCGCTCGAAGAAGTAAGAGGTGTTTGACGGGAGCGTCAAGGACTATGCCTTTCACTGCTCGAGAGTCTCGAGCAACGGCTCGTAGCCCTGACGAAAGCTGGGAAATTCGTAGGAAAAACCTAGCTCTTGAAGCCTCCGTGCGATGATGCGTCGGCTTTTGCGTCGAGCTCCGCTCGCGGCGAGCGAGCGCTTGGAAGGTGAAGAATTGTCACTCGCTTTGCTTGCTCGTCGAGCGAGTGACCTTCGCGTTCGCTCATTGAGCTGATCTTGGACCCAATGCATCATGGTACGCAGCTGAGCCGGCTCCTGATCGGAGGCGACGATCGCACCGCTTTCGCTCGGTCGCTTGATGAGAAAATGAATAGCGCGAGCTAGATCGGTTCGATGAATGCGGTTGGTCCACGCGTCGAGGTCCTTCTCGTCGATTCGTCCGGCTGCTAGCTTGGAAAGGAGGCGCCCCCTTCCGGGACCGTAAATGCCAGCAGCGCGCAGCACGAGGTTGTTTCCACCGAGGATCTGCTTTTCCGCTTCGCAGAGGACAGCTGCGGTTTCGGTTTTTGGCTGGACTGGAGTCGTGTCACTCACGATTTCGCCGTTTTCCTGGCCATACACGGAGGTGCTCGACACCATGAGCAGTCGAGAGTTCGGTAGTGCTTCGCGCAGGCACTCTGCACCGGAAAGGTAGCTTTCCCGATAAGCTTGGGCCGTTCGTGAGTCAGGAGAAATGGCAAAGACGACCTGATCGGGTTGGCTCGGTAGGTTCTGGAGAGTCCTGGGCCTGGTGACATCCCCTTTGAGAGGGACGAGTCCGTCAATCATGGGTTGATGATGGCGACTGATTCCCCACACTTCGTGTCCCTCCGCGAGGAGAAGAGAAGCGAGCTCGCTCGTCACATATCCGACACCGATGAGTAGCACCTTCATGGTTCGATGTTGCTCCTAGGAGCTCGATGAACCCTTGTTGGAACTCGAGGCTTCCGAACTTTCGCTAGCGAGGTTGCCGAAGGTTTCTCGGACGGCATCATCGATCTTGGCGTAGTAGTTGCGTAGCGCGGAAATGGCCCGTTCCTCATCACCGCTTTCTAGTGCCGCCAGAAAGCGTCTGAGGTGGGAGGGAAATTTCGGATCGAGGACCCAGATGTGAGGAAAACGCTCCAGGAGATCCCGGTAGGAGTCGAGAAATGGGTTGGCGACCCAGCGGACCGTGACGGAATGACAGGCGTCGACCAAAGCCTCGAGCCATCGCTGGAAACCCTTGGCGATGACGCTGGGGTCGCTCGTGTCCGTAGCAGAAACAATGAGATCTGTGATGTCGCGGAGACGTTCGATGTCGGTTCGGTCCGCTCGTTGCACAGCGAGGCGGCCGGCGTACTCCAAAACGATGAGGCGGGCTGGTAGGAGGTCCTGGATGACGTGGGCGATTTCGGGAGGATCCGTCGAATTTTCCAGGAATGGTGCCAGTAGCTCCATCGTGCCGGTGCGACGGAAGTCGCTGACCGTGACCCCTTGCCCGTGCCGCACCGTCACGAGTCTGGACTGCTCCAGTCGCCGCACCGCTTCCCGGAGTGTGTTTCGATTGGTGTTGTAACGCGAGGCAAGTTCTCTCTCCCCCGGGAGTCGCTGTCCGGGAGGTAACTTTCCGGTCAGGATTTGCTGGCGCAAATCGATAAACACGGTTCGTGCGATATTGCTGTTTTCCGTCGGACTGCCGCTCACGAAACCTCAAAACTGGATGTTCGCGCCTACGGAAACGGTTGGATAACCAATACGCACGATGACGCCTATCGTGCCGAACTGGAATCGCCCGCCGCCTTGCACCAGGGGAGTGAGGTCGAAGGTTCTCCCGGGGCCCGTCCAGATATTCGTCTGCAGTCCGACCTCCCCGAGCACGCTGATAATGTCCGTGAAATAGAAATTCCACTGGAAAGCGGCGGGGGCGCTCATCAGGACGTTTCCTTCGTAGGGGAAAAAGGTCTGGAGGCCGAATGAAATGGCAATATTGTTGTTGATGGTGTCGATGGGACCGTTGTGCATGAGCGGAATGCCGAATCGGATTCCGGGTCCAACCTGCTCGTCGCGGTAGTAGTTCTGGTTCCAGCCGCGCCAGCCTCCGACGTACGCTGCGAGGTGCGGCTCGAGCTCGAGGCTGTAGCGGTTGTGTGCCCCTGGCTGCTTGATGAGGTTTTCAGCGCGCGCCGATGTTGGAATAGCTGTGAGCGATGCAGCAAAAACGAAAGCAATGAGAGCGCATTTCGTGACGTTCCGGTTCCTCATGCCCCGAGGTTACGCGGCTTTCTGGCAAGTTGAAAACGACGACCGTTTTTCTCGGGCCTTTTGCCTTTCGGGGATCTCTGCTCTGCACCTCAAATCGGCTGGGAGGTCCCGGAGTGGCATTCAGGCGCGGCGGAAATCCGGGTATTGGGACGGCGCTGGGGGCCCATGAGGGCGGAGAGCTCCTCGAAGAGAGGAGACAGCTCTTGGGCCACCTCATCTTCGGCTCCAGCGCACAACCTGCCGATGATTTGAAGCTCTTCCGGCCCTGGCTCGAGTCGTGCCCGCCCTTTGAGGGTTTGACTCAGACGGAATTCGAGCCGCTCCGGCGATGTCGCGAAGACGAACGGACCTCTGTCAAGCAGGTGTGCTGCCAGTGAGGCAAGGCGATTCGCCTCGCGGAGCCATTGTCGAAGTGCGGAGGGTGGCTTGACTTCTTGCTGTTGGGCTCGACCCAGAGGCTTGGGCGAAGAAAAAGCAGCCCAAGCGAGTGCGTCAACATAGCCCAAGAACCAAGCCTCCTTCTCGACGAGGTGGGCGTCGATGAGCATTTCCACTGCGATGTGCGCCGCTGCTCGGGCGGGACCGCGCCTGATGCCGGCCTGTCGCAATCGAGTCAATACGCTGCGATTGAGGTGGCTGAAGGTCCTCGTGGAATGGAAGAGGGCGTCGGTTTCATGATGAAATTTCAGCCCCTCGCCCAAGGGGCCGGGCAGGGTCGTCGGACAGCTGACCCCGACCATGCCGGCCAAATCGGGGAGCATGGCGCCGAAAACGAACGCCGGCTCGTTGCGGCGTTCTTGGGCGACGACCGCGTGACTGAAGTAGTTCACTGCTTGGGATATATCAGAGCTGGCGGCTGACACATCCCCAGGCGGATTCCGCTTTGCTACGGCCTGTCCCGAGTGGGG
>CAYTRQ010000226.1:0-9236 GCA_964440025.1 uncultured Polyangiaceae bacterium
CACCAACGCCCTTCCTCAACGACATCGAGGCGCCCCGCAACATCACCTGCCTTCGTCTCAACGAAGGCAGGTGACAGGACTCCTTTTCTTCAACACAAGCTCACAGGTGACTCAACCTCGATAGCGACTTTCGGTCAGTTGGGAGTCACCGCGGGCGCCGGAGTCCTGGCCTTGTTGATCCCCAAATGCCCCGTCTGCGTTGGAGCTTGGTTGGTCGCTCTCGGACTGGGAGGAACCGCCGCCAGCCTCACAGCGGAGTTCGCGCGTCCAGCCGCCGCAGGAGTTTCCGTTCTTGCACTCGGATTCTACTCGCTTTCCCGGCTTAACTCCCGTCGACGGTCGCAGTGCTGCCAGCAGCACCGGCAGCACCGGCAGCACCGGCAGCACCAGCGGTATCTTCCCGCTCACAAGGCTCCACTGACGCAGAAAGAACATCATCGAAATAGATATGATTTTGCGGCGAATGAGGCCCAATCTCAACGAGGCCATAGATCACATGGGAGAGACCGCCATCAGGCAAGGTGTTGACGTTTTCCCACTCCAAGACCAACGCACCATCAACTCGCAGCTGAACGGCTCCGTCGGCGCCATCGATTGAGATCTGCAAGTGCAGACAAAACCAGCTGTCTCTGGGAAATGCATCCGGGGCGGAGATCCTCTGGGTCCCATTGGCGAGCCGAACGATAAGCTGACCGTCTGGGTCGATTCGCACTTGGGGCCCTTCGCTCGTTTCCGAATCGAGCTCAATGATTTCGACCCATGCGCTCATGGGACCTTCGGGAATGAAAAGCCAGGTTCGAACCGCAAGTTCCCCGGACACGACTGGTGCAAATTTTTGCTCGACCAACGCGTAGGTCTCAGGATCATAGGTTTTCAGCTCGAGAGAAGCGCCACCGCTTTGAAAGCGTTGGCGGCTTTGACCTATCTGTGCAGTACCCAAATAGTCACTCTCCTCAGGAACTCCCTCCTCGAATCCGTGCAAGACAAGCACACCGCTCGAAGGGGCCTCACACCCCTCCATGCACACATCCGCGGTTCCCCCAGTACCACCGGATGAGTCGCTTCCAGTCCCACCTGTGGCTGCAACGCCTCCCGTCTGTCGCCCGCCCGAGCCTCCGCCAGACGCCGAGGCACCTCCGCTCGGAGAGCCTCCTCCACTACCTCCAGTCGTCCCGCTGTCCGTTGCATCAACCTCCCAATCGATACCAATGTGCCCACAAGCAAGGGCCAAACCGATAGGAAGCACCACAAAACACCAGCGGGCCGCGAGCAAGGAGGACCGGCAGCGTCGTCGCTCGCGCCGGCGACAGCCTCCCGCAGATGGGCGGTGGTCTCCAGCGCACTGGCTGCCAGGCCTAGCAACCTGCTTAGATTGTCGACGACGCGCATGTGCCACTTCTTTGCACCTTATCCTCGGTAACCGGTCGGTAAAGGCCGATATCACCGACTGGCCTTGTGCGGAGCACAAAAAAGCGCTTCCCCCCACAACGAGCGCGGCAACGGCAGAAACGACCGACGGTCGTGACGGCAGGTGAACGGCGGGCGGCTGAAAAAGGTGGCTGATAGCAGCCAGAAACAGCTGATTGCAGCCCAAAAGCGCTCGGACGCTTTCCAAGGGGACGGCGACTGCAGGAAAAATCGCAGTGGCCCCCGATGGGGCCCGCTACAGTGTGGTTAAATTGCTCTGGGCGCGAAATCATGGGCCCCATCACCGTTCGGATTCGAACACACACCTTGATCCTGCCGTCGCTTGAGCAAAAACCACGGTCATGAACGTCATCGCCGATCTGTGCGTGGTCCCTTTGGGCGTTGGGGTCAGCGTCTCCGAGTACGTTGCTCAGTGCCAGCAAATCCTCACCGACCGAGGCCTCTCCCCTCAGCTGCACGCTTATGGAACGAACATCGAAGGTGACTGGGACGAGGTGATGGCCGCGATCAAAGCTTGCCACGAAGCAATTCATCAGAAAGGGGCCCCCCGCATCACCACGACTCTCAAACTCGGCACGCGGACCGACCGCGTCCAAAGCATGGGGGACAAAGTGCAGAGCGTCACCGACAAGCTCTAGTGCTGCGACCACATAAAAGTGGTCGGTAGGGAGACCACTTTTCTCTCGAAATCATTCATCTTCCTCCGGTCGTCGCAGCACAAAAACCAGCAAAAAAGCCGAGGCAAAGACGTACCCGAGCGCGGTTTCGAAGCCGACCTCACCCACTTCTGGGAGGGCTTCGAAACCGCTCGAAACGTGAGTTGCCGAGGCACTAGAGCTCCAGCACACAACCTCAACAGGTTCCGCCAACACTTACCGGCGGAAGGGCGAGGCGAACATCGGCAAGGCCTTCTCCAGCGCTTTGCTCGATGCGCTGTTTGTCGTTGGAACGTCTCTCCGAGCCCCTTCGGGGTGATGTGCCGGCGTTCTAGGTTGAAGTGGCACAGAGTCGCGTGCTCGTTCGCACTGTGACTTTCGTCCTTCGGTGCTTTTCACTATGGAGGCCCGTGTGCAGCGTGGTGTATTATTCATGGTGTTGGCCGGCCTGGCCTTCACGGTCATGATCACGGCCGTCAAGGTGGCTCGCCAAACGCTGCACCCCTTCGAGCTCATCTTTTGGCGCTCGCTGATCGGCACCCCGCTGGTTTTCGCTGCCGAACATCTCCTCCTCGGCCCCGGAGCCAAACCGTTAGCTGGTCAACAGAGCTCTTCGCCAAGCAGTCGATACCCTCGCCCCGCTCTGCTGCTTCTGCGGAGCGCGCTTGGCTTTCTGGCCATGAGCTGCATCTTCACCGCCGCACGCGGCCTGTCGATCAGCGATCTGTCGGTCCTGCACAAGCTGCAACCTCTCGTCATCGCTACCCTTGCTCCTTGGCTCCTCGGCGGTCAGGAGCGGGCCGGCCCGGTTTGGGGGGCGCTCCTGGTGGGATTCTTAGGGACGGCGGTTCTGATCGGGCCAGAACTCCGTGTGGGCAACGTCTATGGGCTCTGGGCGCTGGCCGGGGCCACCCTTTCGGCCCTAGCGCACCTGGCTGTCCGTTCCCTGGGGCGAGATCACAGTCCGTTCACGGTCGTCGTTGCATTTCAAGCTCTTTGCGTTCCGCTCAGCGTCATCGCATTGCTCCTGATCGAAGGACGCCTGCCAGCGCTTCCAAGTCGGCAACTTTGGGGGCCGGTTCTTCTCGTTGCGGGCATGGCTTCCTTGGGCCAGCTCCTCATGACCCAAGCGTACCGATTGCAGCGGGCGGCTCCCGTTGCTGCGGCTTCCTATACGGCACCGCTCTGGGGAGTGGTCGTCGATCTCCTCTGGTTTTCTGAATTTCCTTCCTGGGAGGTCTGGCTAGGAGGAGGAGCCATCGTCGGCGCCGGCCTTTGGCTCGTGCTCTGGAAGTCGAAAGCCGACGAGGCCTCTCCCGAGCCCGAATAGCGGTGCGGTCGACAACCCAAGATCAAAACTCAACAACCCGGGCATACGTTGCCGGGGAGCGGATCATGTCTCCCAGGGGGTTCCAATAGGAATGTATCTCGGGAGCTCCTTCGAGTGATGAGATACGTTATAGGGCAACTTTTGCACAGTCGTGGCATTGCATTGGCTCGCTCTCCTGATCGCCAAGAACGCTCCTTGAATAGTGTTGATGACCACGGTGCTGGCTACGAAGAGTTGTTCCCAATGGGCTTTTTTTCCTGGATGGGGCGCTCTGGCAAATCGATTCTTTTTCCAATTCGTGAGGACAACCATGTTTCGTTTATTCCGTTCGTTTTCTTTCCTCTCCATCACTAGTCTCGCTTCGTTGACGGCCTGTGGCGCCCCTGATGAAGACGATCCAAGTACCCGGGACGCAACAGAATGGAACGACACCATGCGGCCCATGAGCCGGAAAGTAACGTCGCTCCAAGCGCAAGACGATACGGCACTAGGCGGCTCAACAGGAAACGCTACGCCGTTCGACGCGCGCGACGAGGAACAAACCGGCGTCGATCCTTCGCTTTCGGATTTCGAAACGGAATTGCCGCAAAGCAAGATGCCACGGCTTCGTCCCCACGAGAGGCGGCTCCTCCTCAGGTATCTCGACAATCCACAGAATATGCACCACGCGCTTTCTCTTGGACGGCGACACATCTTTCGCTTCTTCAGAGAATCACGCCCCAGAAAACGTGCCTGGAAAGAATTACACCCCAGAAAACGTGCTGGGCAGGCGCTCAAGCACGCCATCCTGGCCCAATACTTCTTTCAGCGTGCTCTCGATTTGGGAGCTCCTCGGCGCAGAATTCAACGACCGCTCAAGATAACCAGGCGGTATCTCGACTACCTGCTCGCTACTCCTGGATCCATTACAGCGGACGAAAATCGGGACGCTCATAGGCTTTTTAGGAAGGCCTTTCACTTCGAGGAAGGAAAGCGCTTTGCTGCACAATACGCCCTCCTCAATGAGTTCGCCAACGACCCCAACAACGTCTACACCTCATCTGCACTGACTACCCTTCCTGCGTGGATGGGCAGTGAATCCGCCAGCGATGATCCCACGGTCCTCTACGATTTCGTCGTCGGCAGCTTCTTTTCTCTGCGTACGATGGATCAGGCGCGAACCCTCGAGGAGCAGTATCTCGAAGACCCCAGCAGCACTTCTCGCTTCCGACTCGCAGCAAATTTGGGCGGGTTCTCTACCGTTCAGAGGCGTTGGTTAGCGACGTTTCACCAGGACGAGGCCGCGGTCGAGGCGATTGATGACGAACATCGACAGTGGATGACGATTCACCCCTCCTTTCACGCCATTTCCCTCGGTACTCCCTTCTTCGAAGAAGAAGAACACCTTTTGGAAGGACTCCAGGCACTTCTCGCGGCTACGCCGCACTGCGAAGCCACTGCGGTCCGCACTTGTTCCAACCGGCCGCGGTTCTATTTCAATCGTCTGGCGTTTACTCTCACGATCGTTGATTTCTTGCTCAAGCTCGGTCAGGTCGATGAGGCGCAGCAAACCCTCGGCTTCCGCTTCGACCCCGCAGAGGCTGACTCCTGGAACAACTGGGAGCTGGGTCAGGAAGCTTGGTTGCATCGCGAGGCAAACGCCGCCGCGATCGCCGCTCTCTACAACAATGACGATCCCAGCGACGACCCGACGCACTTCCAGCTCAGGAAAAAGGACTGGGGCATGAGTATGACCACGTGCCAAACATGTCATCAGACGCAGGGCAAAGAGTGGACTGACGAAGAGTTCGCCGAAGTGATTCTCCCACCGGAGGAGGTGGCCACCGTCGGTAGCTGGCCCGAAGTTCCCACGACCTGGTATGGAACACTCCTCGAGCAAGAGTGAGGCAGGGAGCAGCTCAGCACGCACACCCCGGACCCTTCGCATCTCCAACAATGACGAAGCGCTGCCGTTTGTTTAAATGATACGTTTGGTACCACCAACCCTGCCAAGAAACTCGGCTGACAAACGATTTGCTTGAAACCTCATTATAAAATGTCGCCTTCGTGCGTCACGGGCAAGAGAACAAAGAGCCTGACTCATCAGCTCATACGAGCATCCCACACGGCAATGCAACTGTATACAGAAAACTAACTGAACAGACAGCCTATAACTCGGCTAGCTTTCGCAAATCGAACGAACAAGAGGCCAACAGACGACCCTTCAACTGGCCCGCTTTCATCGAAAAGAGCAATCTGTGCTTGAATCAATATCGCCACGCATCCACTCAGTCATCACGGAGCTGGGACTGCTCAAAGATCGCAACTTCCAATTGCATTGGGCCAGCATCGCCATCTCCCACATGGGCGGGTTCTTTACGTTGATCGCCTTGCCGTGGTTAGTCCTGTCAATCTCCGGCGATCATCCCATTGTGCTGAGCACCGTTCTCGCAACCGTCAGCATTCCCAACGGATTCTTCTATATTTTCGGCGGTGCCCTTGCAGATCGCTTCTCTCCGATGAAGACCTTGATCTTCAGCCGCTTGGCCTTCGGCTTCGTGATGGCAAGCCTGGCGCTTCTCACGTACGCATCCCTCGTTCCTTTATGGCTCATCTATATCTACGCGCTGATTCTTGGAACGCTCGGTGCCGTGGGAGTGCCGGCTAGCCAATCATTGCTTCCGACCTTCGTGAGGGTAGATCAGCTTAGCAAGGCTAATGGAATTGTAATGGGAACACTGCAGGCAACTCAGATTGCAACTCCTGCAGTGGCGGGATGGCTCATTTGGCTTGGTCGCACACTCCATGGCCACAGGGGGGAAACCCCGAGTCCACAAGGACTGGCATTCGCCTTCGCTATTGATGCACTAGCGGCGTTCCTCGCAATGACCTTGCTCCAATTCATGCGCGTTTCAGCTCAGCCGGCCAAGAAGGGAAATATCGTCCGGCTGCTCGGCGCTGGCATCCGGTTCTGCTGGCAAACTCACGGTTTGCGCTTGGTGCTCGGCTATCTGTTGCTTGTCTCCTTCTTTCTGCACGGACCGCTTCTGGCAGCCCTTCCCTTGTTCATCAAGCAGAGTCTCGGTCTGGATGAACGGGCATTGGGCACACTCTATTCGATGTTGGGCCTGGGCACCGCACTCGGAGCGCTCATCGCCATGATAACACATCCCAAACCGACAAAGCTGGGCCTTGTCGTGCTTTGTTGTGATGCTGCTGTAGGGTCTTCGTTCTACATACTAGGCCACGTCAAAGAACTCTGGGTGGCCGGATCGCTTTTGCTGGCAATGGGATGCGGCATAGGAGTCACGATGGTAGCCGGAACCACCTGGTTTCAGACGCGGACCCCGCAGCAGTACATGGGGCGGGTCATGAGCCTTGTCATGGTCTCCGTTCAGGGATTCATCCCGCTTTCAGCAACGATTTGCGGACTATTAATAGATGCCGTGTCGGTTGAGTGGATGATGAGTGGAGCTGGACTAGTGATCTTCACCGTCGCTATCCTGGGACTCACAATCCCCAAGGTAAGGCAAATGGGGAACATGCCAGCCGCAGCGTCGAACGAAAAACATCTACAAACGATGGGAGGGTTATGAACCACTGGAATGAGTCGGGTCGTGTTCCCGAAGATACGAAACATGTGGCTGTCATCGGCATGGCGTGCCGTTTCCCAGGCGGAGTGCGGAGTCCCAAAGACTACTGGACGTTTCTCCTCTCAGGTGGCGATGGTATTGTACCAGTCCCCGAGAATCGTTGGGAAAATCGCGCCTACGCGACAACGAATCGCGAGAACAAACACCGTATGACCGTAGAGCGCGGCGGGTTCATCGATGGACTCGATCAATTTGACCCACTCTTTTTTGGTATTTCCCCGGCGGAAGCAACCCGTATCGATCCTCAACAGCGCTGGTTGCTGGAGGTTACCTACGAGGCGTTCGAAAATGCCGGGTTGCGAGTCACCGAGCTCAAAGGGAGCGACACAGCGGTCTATATCGGCCAGTTCATGCACGATTACAACCAGCTCCAGCTCGATCCTCTGGCCCACGCCGAGCAGAACGCCCATTCGGCGACGGGTTCGTCGATGACCCTCACCTCCAATCGAATTTCCTACACTTTCGATTTTCGAGGTCCGAGCATGACGCTCGACACCGCGTGTTCCTCTTCCCTCGTCGCAACGCATCTCGCTTGCCGGGCGCTCCAAGACGGCGAGTGTGAAATGGCCATAGCCGGAGGCGTCAACATCCTGCTGCGTCCCGAGCCCACCATGTCCATCTCCAAGGCGTCGATGCTATCGCCAGATGGTCGCTGCAAGAGCTTTGATGCAGCCGCAAACGGCTACGTTCGCAGCGAGGGAGCAGGCGTAGTTCTACTCAAACGTCTTTCGGACGCACGGCGGGATGGGAACGAGATCCTGGCGAAAATTCGAGCATCCGCGGTCAACCAGGACGGCCATTCGCAAGGAATCACGGTACCGAGCGCCGCCGCACAGGAGAAGCTCATTCTCCAAGCGCTCAGCGACGCTGGCTTTCAGGGCAATCAGATCCACTACGCAGAGGCACACGGAACAGGTACAGCTGTAGGCGACCCGGTGGAAGCTTCTGCGATCGGTGCCGCCTTGGGAAAGCACCGGGATGAAGATCAGCCATGCATTGTTGGAGCGGTCAAAAGCAACATCGGCCATTTGGAGTCGGCCGCGGGAATCGCAGGACTGATCAAAGCTGTGCTAGCACTACGTCATGGTGCCATTCCCGGCAACCTTCACTATCACTCTCCCCACCCAAACATCGATCTAAAGGGACTCAACCTCCGGGTTGCTACCTCTTTTCAAGACTGGCCCGACTCTTCGGAAAAGACGCGAAAGGCCATCGTCAACTCCTTCGGTTTTGGCGGAACCAACGCCAGCCTCGTCCTCGAATCATTTGAAGAGAAGCGCCACTTCAAGGAACCTTCTCCCCCTCTGGTGGCTGGCACGAATGTGCTCGTGCTCAGCGCCCCAACCGAGTCTGCACTCAAAGACACTGCCCAGAGGTACGCCGACTTCTTTCAGCAGCGCCTCAACGCACCGAGCAACGATCGCGAAGGAATCTTACAAGACATTTGCTGGACGGCGTGCTGCTGCCGGGAGCACTACACCCATCGACTAGCAGTGGTCGGCGAACATGAGGAGGAGATAGCACTCGACCTCCTCGCATTCGCCCAAGGCGGGCCCACTCCGTCTCTCTCTAGCAACCAAGCCTCATCAATTGAGCGCAAAGACCTGTGCTTTGTGTTTTCCGGCATGGGCACCCAATGGGCCCACATGGGCGCTGAGCTCTATAAGAATGAGCCTGTCTTCAAGGAGGCGTTCAATCGGTGCAGCAGAGCGTTGCAGAAGTATTCCGGTTGGTCTCTCACTAGCACGGTCTTCGAATCCCACACGGACATCGAACGCATTCATCAGACCGACGTCGCGCAACCCGCGATATTCGCCATTCAGGTCGCACTGACTGCTCTACTCGATTTCTGGGACATCAAGCCGTACGCTGTCGTCGGCCACAGTGCCGGCGAGGTTGCGGCCGCCTATGTGGCGGGCGCGCTCAGCTTCGAAGACGCGGTCCGAGTCGCCTACCATCGCAGCCGCCTCCAACAAACAACCGAGGGAACTGGAAGCATGCTTGCGGTGGGCCTTCCCGAAACGCAGCTCCCAGAATATCTCGCGGGACGTGAGACAGTCTCAGTCGCCGCAGTCAACAGTGCCAACTCAACGACACTATCGGGAGACACTCACGCGCTCACAGAGATTGCTGCGCTGCTCGACCGGGAAGGGGTATTCTCCCGCTTCTTGAAGGTCAGTGTTCCCTATC
>CAYTRQ010000227.1:0-9200 GCA_964440025.1 uncultured Polyangiaceae bacterium
CTTCTGGGAGTGCTTCGAAACCGCTCGAAACGTGAGTTGCCGAGGCACTAGTTCCTTTTATGTTGCCGAGGCACTAGTTCCTTTGCAGAGCCACTACGGCGAGCTCGTGGTCGTCGAATGTCTTGAGTTTTCGGCGAGTGACATTGACGATCCTGACAAAATCGCACTCGGGCCATGCGGTAAGAGAGTGATTGGCGTGCCCCGAGCTCTGCTCGAGAAATTGGAAGAGTTGCTCGCGTCCTTGAACCACACGACGCTCCAAGACGCGATCAGGCTCGCCACTTCCCACCCAGAGGAGCGTTCTGGTCGCTTCGTCGACGACTGCACAAACGCCATCGAAGCCTTTTAGGTGGCAGGTCACGTCGGTCCAACGGAGCAGCTGTTGATGAGCAATGAAGCTTTGCGCAAGGAGTTGCATGCTTGGAAAGACATCGCTGCACTGCTGGAGTGCTCTCTGTGCGTCGAGTCCGGCAGGTAGAAGGGCTGCAGTGACGGCGAGCGGAGCGCCGCACGACGAAAGCGGAATTGCCACGATGCCACGGGAGTAGGTCTCGGTTGCAATTCGTTGAGTGTGGGTCCAATAGTTTGGCTCGAGTGGAGCTTCCGGTGGAACGTAGATGAGGTGCGGGGTTTCTCCGTGCATGAGTGGGTGTAGACGTTCCGTTGGCAGGTGGGGAAGCTGAACATGAGATCGCGTATTGCGATAGCTGCCGACCAGAGAGCCCTCGAACCAGCATAGGCCAGCATAGCAGAATGCTTCCGTGGCGCGGTGTGGGCCGATGCCGTCCATCCCGGATGGGAATGTAAGAGCTCGGAGCAAGCTGCGAATGAGTTCTCGGTGGAGGGAAAGAAAGCGCGAGAAGTCACCGCAGGGGTGGCCTTCGTGAGAAACGAGAGGTCCGGTGGGGGAGGCTCGGGAGAACGTACCGCTGGGGACTGGACTCGTTCCCGTTGCAGATTCCGGAGGCAAACTGCCTCGGGGCGCATCGCCGGATACAGTACTGCCCGGCAAAACATCGTCCGGCAGAACACCGTCCGGCAGAACACCGTCCGGCAGAACATTCCCGGACAGAAGGCCTTCTTTTTCGTGCGATCCCCCCATACGCACCGCCTGGGTGAGCGTATCTGGCTCCGAACGTCGCCACAAGCGCTTCGTTTCCTCCCCAAAAAGCTCCCGATTGGGAACTGGATGCGAGCTTCGACAGTGAGGGGAAACGGGACGAGAAGCCGACGAACCACTGGGCGGGCCATCAGCAGTTTGTCAGATTCCCCTAGCATTGAAATTACGCGCGCTTGTCTCAGCTCGAGAGGCCGTTATCGTGCGCCATATGGACATGAGAGATCCGATGAGTTGGCTGAGCCTTGACTTCTGGAAGGATATCGTCCGGAACACGATGGCGTGGGCGGTTCAAGCGATCCCGAAGGTGCTTGTCATTCTTCTTCTCGCCTTCGTTTTGATTCGCTTGCTCGACTTCGTCGCCAAAAAGGTCGCGCAGCGTTCGCAGGCGGAGGAAGATGCCGAAGACCCAGGCAGCTCTCGAGAACGAGAGAAACGTGTCGCCACATTGATCGACATCGTCAAAACGACCGGCAAGATTGCTATCTGGACCCTCGTTATCATCTTGCTCCTGATGCAGGTGGGTGTCGATGTGGCGCCACTGATTGCAGGTGCAGGGATCATCGGCCTGGCCGTGGGCTTTGGTGCTCAGGAGTTGGTCCGGGATTTGATTACGGGATTTTTCATTCTTTTGGAAAATCAGATTCGTAATGGTGATGTGGCGATCATCAACGGTACGGGGGGGGTAGTCGAAGCCATTGGCATGCGGACGACTCGCCTCCGTGATTTGTCGGGGACCGTCCATGTCTTTCAAAATGGTAAGATTGGGTCCCTGTCCAACATGACCAAGGATTGGTCGGCGATGGTGTTCGATATTGGTGTGGCCTACAAAGAGGACACTGATCGAGTCGTGGGCGTGATCGAGCGGGTCGCCAGTGATCTGAAGGCAGATCCTGAGTTTGCTGCGAAGATCATCGCCGATTTGGAGATTTTCGGGGTCGATTCCTTTGGAGACAGTGCGGTGATCATCAAGGCCCGCTTGAAAACGCAGCCGATTGAGCAGTGGGCTGTCGGACGTGAGTTCAAGCGTCGACTCAAGAAGGCGTTCGATGCCGAGGGCATCGAGATCCCGTTCCCCCACCGGACGCTCTATTGGGGGGAAGCGAGCAAGCCTTTTCAAGTGACGTCATCGAATCAAGGATAGGTTGGGTCGCCTGCGAACTACCGAAATCGTGTGGCAATGATGAGGGAGCCGCTGACGGCGGGACGCCCCCAAAGCCTTTCCTCATCCCCAATCCGAGGGGCCGGTGCGTTGAGCAAAGCGCCGGCACGGAGCCGAGAGCCGATGCCCCAAAACGAGTGAAAGAAATAGCCGGCGAAAAGATCGCCTTGGAGCAGGGCGCTGGAATGAGTCTCGGATGAAATGTCCATCTGTGTCGTTGTGGTTGGTGCTGGGCTTGGATCGATCGCAATGTGTCTCA
The DNA here is from genome assembly GCA_964440025.1 of uncultured Polyangiaceae bacterium. Taxonomy (GTDB): domain Bacteria; phylum Myxococcota_A; class Polyangia; order Polyangiales; family Polyangiaceae; genus NIC37A-2. The sequence continues at coordinate 2,539 of CAYTRQ010000227.1, forward strand.
GGCCGAAACTAATCCCGGCCTGGCATTCGAGCCTGCCGCGACACGGAGCTCGCCACGCGGTCCGGCCCAGGATTGAATATTGACGCAGGCCGAGGCTTCCCGCTTCGCTGTTCCAGCGACCGGGCAGCAATGAGGCGTCCGCGAGTACACCAAACGCAAATGCACCGATTTGCCATCCAGCAGAGAGCTCGGCGCTCGTGCCAGGTTTCGCCCCGTCCGCAGTTACTGCAGGGCCGAGCGTGATGAGAGCTCCCCCCCTTTGCGCACTTGACGGGCGTACCGTTGGAGAGCCGGAATCCTCGGGTGTGGTCTCTCGTTGAGTCGAGCTCTCCGATCGGGAGCTGGGTCCGCTGAAACGGGTGAATTGTTGAACGGCTTCGGAGGTGGCTTGACTGCCCCCTTTGGATTCTCGCATCGACTGAATCAGAGCGGCTCGCAGGCCTTCGACTGCCCTGATGGCGATCATCTCGGGGGTGGTCGATGGAGCGGTGAGATCCACCTGTTGCGTGAGTGGTACGTCATCCAGTGCTGCCGTAGCGACGATCGAAAGATGAGATCCGGATGGTGTCAGCCGCAGGTAACCTTGCGCACCCGCGCAGACCGCCGGCGGGTTGTCGATGGATTTCTCGAGTTGTTTTCGGGCGGGGCCTAGCAGGACGACGAAGCCAGCAGCCTGCAGCTCCGCTCGAATTCTTTGGATGGCGTCTTGCAGTTGTTGTGACCCGCCTGCAGCAACAACCAGGCAAATGCTCGAGGTTCCCTGATCCGAAATGGTGTTTTCCGCAGCCCATGAGCTTGGGGTGGCGAAGAGACAGCCGAGGGGCAGGAAGCCGACGAGCAGCGCCTTTTGGCACCAGCTCGTTCCCTGCTCAAAAAGGCGATTCGTTGCCCGTCGCCACGGAGAAAACGAAGGATCCTTCAAACGCCTGACCACTGCTCCTACGAACCAGCCAAGGAGATCTCGATAGCTGACGCTCACTCTCAGGGTGACGGAGTTCGCTGGAGGAGAGATTGGGCAAGGGTGTGATAGGGGCCGTCGGGGAAGCGACGTACATACTTTTGTGCCACGGAGCGGGCGGCTTGGGGACCCTGAGTTTTTTGGATCAAGTTCATCTTCCGACCGAGGGCCTCCGCTGCATAGAGTCCACTTGAACTGTTGCCTAGGTATCGGCCGTACAGGGCGAGGGCTCGATTCCAGTTTCCACTTTCTTCAGCGATGCGTCCCAGGAAGAAGGGGGCATTGGTTCCCGGCGAAGAGTTTGAGTGACGAGCGCGGAGGTGTTCGAAGACTTTTACCGCAAGGCGGAGATTTCCCGTGTAGCGGGCGGCCTGAGCGAGCTCATTGAGTTCGAAGGCCGATTTGGTGTTGAGGACGTGGTCGACGCCTTCCCTTCGGGCAGCCGAGACAATCTCGGCAAATTTTCCTTTTCGCGCCAGGGCCCTGTAGCTCGGGAACGAAGGCTTCGCTGCAGGTTGCTCGGCCGTCTTTTCTGCCGATTCCTGCTCGCTGGGGGTTGTGTCTTTTGTGTTCTCTTCGGCTGGTAAGGCAGGGGAAGAAGGAGCCTCGGTGACTTCGGGCAGCCGGAGCTGCTGTCCTGCCGCCACCTTCTTCGTTCCCCCTGCTTGGTCACGGACCACGACGTTTCCCTCGGTGAGGTGAAGATGCATCTTCATCGTCTTCGGTTCGTAGGACAGAGAAAATGCCGTGCCGATCACCCGGACCTCATAGGGCCCCGCGTGAAATCGATAGTCGGTCTCTTCGTGATGTTCGACGTGAACTGACATTTTTCCCTGCGTCAGCCGAGCGACGACTTGGCCGCTCTCCTTGACGCGAAGTCGCAATGTCGTGTGGGGTTCGAGAGTGATCTGGCTTCGGTCGGAAAACTGCACCGTGGAGCGAAGGGCCTCCGTGGCGAGAAGTCGGCCCTCGGCGGCATCGGAAGTATCTAAAAGGGCAGAAGATCCATCGTCACTTTCGACGACGTAGCTCAGTTGGCTGCTGGGCCAGAAGGAGACGATGAGGACGCCGAAGAGGACGAATGCCGCGGCCATTCCCCACCCGAGCAGCGAGTTCGAGCGCCTCGAGGGCTGACTGAGGCGCGGCGAGCTGTGTTCTGGTGAACTCGGTTCCTTGGAGCCCCTCGTCAACCGCCAAGTTTGCTCTCCACTGGTCCGTGCCCGAATGATTTCCCAAATCACGTCAGGATCATCACGACGTTTGGTTTCGATATGCTCTTCCGAGAGCTGACGAAACACGCGTCCGACTGGTTCTGCATCAAGGTTGCGCTGGTTCGTCCTCTCGTCAGCCATCGTTTCCTCCTGACTTTTCACGAACATAATCGGCGAGAAGAGGATGCTTCTGCACGCGGCGCACGACGCGGTCATTGGCCCTCTTCAACCGGCGTTTCACTGTAGAGAGCGACATGCCCAGGGCTTCGGCCACTTCGGGAAGTGGGAGTCCTTGGAGCACGTGTGAAACGAAAACAAGGTGTTCCTCAGTGTTGAGGGTGTCCAGGATCGCACTCAGCTGCAGGAGAGCCGCCTTGGCTTTTGGGTCATCCGAGCTTGCTGCTCGATCCACGGCGGGTCCGCTCTCCTCCCAGAAGACGAGAATGTTTCGTCGCTTCTGCCTGCGGCGTTGTCGCCTGACGACATTCATCGCCACGGAAACGATGTAGCTGCGGATCCCCTCTGCAGAACGGATATTGCGGGCACTTTCGAAAAAGCCGACGAAGACGTCGCTGATCAGATCTTCGACCTCGGAGTGGGGGCCCAAGGAATTGACGATGAGCCCCCGGACGAGGGAAAAATATTCGTCATAGGCGAGCCTTTCCCAGCCTGGTTCATTGGCTTGGATCGCCTCGTAGAGGCTCAGCTGCCGTTCGCGCAGCGTTTGCCGAGGAAGCGTCATGAGGCGAGCCGGAAGTGACACATGTTAGCGGGGATCGAAAGCTTGCTCAGAAGGTCAAAATGCGCACCGAGACAGCCGACGGTTGGTTTGAGTCTGGCTTGTCGGCAGCGCCCGAGACGGATTTCGAGTATAGTCCGTTGTATGGCCCGCGCGAAACCGATTCAGGTGGCGCTCTGTGGGAGCGCCATTGTCCTTGGAGGCGGGTGTACGGAAACTCCTTATACTTTCTTTGAGGATTTCGGTTCTGGTGGGATTTGCGGAGTCGATGCTTGTGGGGCTCGGGGAGCTGCGAGTGGCTCTGGTAGTCGGGGAGGGCAGAATTTCGCGGGAGAAGGAGGAGCCACGAACTCCGGCGGTGCCATTTCTGGTGGAGGGAGTGCATCGAGTGGCGTGGGGGCGGACCACGGAACTGCCGGTGCGGTTGCTTCGGGAGGAACTTCTGCTGCTCCACAAGACCCCTGCGAGAAGGCTCGCGAGGAGGGGATGACGTTGGAGAGGCTGCAACTCGGGGGGACCGATCTCTGTGTGGCGCAGGGGATCTACTCCCCTCTTCTGGGGGATCCAGCTTATGCCACGGCGCTGCTGCCTTGTGAAAAATCGTTGGCTCAGCTCTGGAAGATCTCCGTCATGGACGATGGCGCGCTGGAATTTCGTAATCAGGCTGTTGACCTGAATTTGGATGTGCGCTTCGCCGCAAGCGACGATGGGACGCCGACCGTCCTTTTTACCCCCCACCAACTCTACAATCAGCGATTTACGGTCCTCGAAGGACAGGACGGGACCTTCAAATTGTCGCCTCTTCACGCGCCGACCAAGTGCATTACGAGGCAAGACGATACCCTTCTGCTGCTTCCCTGTGAGGGCGAGAGCTCCGACCAGAGCTTCATTCGGAAAACGTGTCTGTGAGGCAGAGCCTCCGAGGCGTTCCGCTTGCCCAGGGGGATCGTCACGCTCGTTGCGAGGCCACAGGGGGCCACGGCTTTTTCAGGTTATGGCGCATGAGCAACAGGCCACCCCTGGTCGTCGAAAAAGAGTTCAGCAATGCGCAGTTCGGCAGCGCCGTTGGATTGCCGGTATGCATGGTAGAAATGATAGATGTGTTTGCCATCCACGATGATGTCGCTGTGTCCAGCTGCAGCCCAGTTGACTCCGTCTCCTTCGACGACAAGAGTTCCGCCGCCGCTGGTCATGGGGGTTCCATCTCTATCGACATAGGGGCCCAAAATGTTCTCCGAGCGTCCGACGGCGACGCGATAGGTGAGGTCATTCACCGAGCGGCCTTCACCGGGGCAGCAAAGGCCCCAAGTGACAAATAGGTAGTAGTAGCCGCAACGGCGAAACAGGACCGGTGCTTCGATCTCACTTGCCCAGGCAAGCTGGGTGAGCTCGGTGCCCGCTCGACTTCCATCGGCGTTGAGCTCGAATGCCATGATGCCATCCCAAAAGCTTCCAAAGGCGAGCCAGGGAGTCCCCTCTTCGTCGAGAGCGACATCGGCGTCGATTGCGTTGTAGTTTTCGTCGCCATCGGTACAGATGACGGGGCCATGGTCTGTCCACTCCCCCGCGGCGATGTTGTCCGTTGACAGGTGCGAAATGCAGGAGATGTTGTTTCCAAACTGAGCCGAAAACGAAGAATAGAGATGGACTTGGCCTCCAAAGAACGAAGCTTCGGGGGCCCACGGGAAGTTGAAGGTTTCCCCAGCGATGCCGCTCAACCACTCGGAGACCCATGGTGAGTAGCCGTCGTCGTAGACGGGCGGAGCGTCACTCCAATGAGCGAGGTCGGAGGAGGTGGCCATGGGAATGAAATCACCGGTCCAAAATCGATAGAAGGTGCCGTCGACCTGCACCATGGTGGGATCGTGAGCAAAGGTATTTCCACTGAGAGAGAGAAGCTCGGGGGTGCCGTCTTCCACGCCGGCGTCGCAGAGGTCGCCATCTTGGCCCCCAGTGCCTGGGTTCCCGGCGCCGCCGCTCCCAGGGGGATTTCCACCACTGCCGCTTCCCCCCGAAGCGTTGCCGCCCCCCGAAGCGGTCGCGCCGGTACCGTTTGCTTCTCCTCCCGAGCCCATCGCGTTAGCCGCGCCTGTGCCGGAGTCGCTCCCCCCAGTGAAAACTCCTCCGCTATTTCTCACCCCTCCGCCCATCATGCTGTCGGAGGAGCTTCCACCTGTTCCAAAGCTGTTTCCACCATTGGTCATGCCTCCTGTTGGAACTCCCTGAGCTCCGCTGCCGCCGGTCTTCCCGGAGGCGTCGAAGCCGCTCGCCCCGCTCCCTGCTGCTCCTTCGGAACTTTCCTGACTGCATCCGCCAGCGAAAAGAAGGCTGGTTCCCCAGCCGGCTAAGATCAGCCACTTCTTGGTTGTCTGTCCTGGGGACAGGCTACCTTGAGAGGGGGGGGAGCCAGTCGGGTGAGCGACGAGACGAGGCATACAGATTCCTTGGGGGGGGGGTGATGCAGGAAGGGTGGAAGAAATTGCATTTGAGGCTCGGTTTTTTTCTTCTGCTCCCTCTCGAGTTACCTTGGCGCGTGTGGGGTCGTGGCGCGACGTCTGGCGGAAGGAAGTGTCTCGAGCCCTGATTTTGGGTGGATGTTTGCTCTGGGGCACCACGACGAGGGGTGAAACGTCGACGAGCGGCGTCTCAGTTTCAGAACGCGCTGCCTCCGTTCCAACCCTCGTGGTGGTCGTGCCCGAGCAGCAGTCTCCAGTGCCGATCAAGCGTCTGATCGCGGCCTTGGAGGCGCATCTAAGTGAGTTGGGAGTCGAGGTGCGGCTCTCTGATGAACAGAAATCTCTACAAGATCACGGCCAGGACTCGGAGCAAAGCAACGTCTTGGCGTTTGTTTGGATCCAATCGGAGGCAGGCAAGCTCTCGGTGCACCTTGATGAGCCGACCGGCGCTCGCTTTCAGGAGCGGCGCATTCCCTTGTCTCGGGCTAACGCGGCGAACGTCGAGGAAGTGGCGGTGATCGTGCGTTCGGCAGCAGCGGCATTGCTCGCTCGATCGTCGGAGCCCCGAACTGAGGCGGAAGTGCAACGCGAACAGGAGCGGTTGCAGTCCAGGGCGGTGGAGCCGTCGAACTCCCTCGAGAGCTCGGACCGGGCCGTGGCTTCGCCCGAGAGCTCGTCTTCGAGGGAACTCTTCGAGGTCGCGGCTGCGTACACTGGGGCGTTGTTTGCCTCCGAGCTCTCCTGGCGTCACGGAGTGAGCTTATGCTTAGCCTGGGCGCCGGGACTCGGCCCGTGGAGGGTTCGTGTGAGGTATGCATTTCTTTCCCCGATCCTGGTTCAGAGCTCCGAAGTCAGGTAACGCGGCATCCGGTTGACGTTTCGGGAGAAATGATCTTCAGGGTACATCGGACGTTTTCCTTGCGCCCCGCAGTGGGCGTCGTTTTCGATCCCATGGTTCGGGAAACGTTGGTCGCCTCCAATGCGTTCTCGGCTGCTCCGAGCCGGACCCGAACGAGTTGGGCGGTGGCCACGAGACTGGGGGCATTTTATGCCGTGCTGCCGCGGTTCGATGTCTTCGTGGAGGGAGGAGCCGAATTCGTCCTGAACCGCTTTGACTACGTCCTCGCACCAGCGCAAGGCGATGGGCTTCTTTCGCCCCTTTCCGTCCGGCCGGGTTTTCTGGTGGGGGGAGCCTGGGGGTTTCCCTAGAACGTATCTCCCGAGCCCCCCGCAAGGCTGCTCGCCCCTCTAGTGCCTCGGCAACTCACGTTTCGAGCGGTTTCGAAGCACTCCCAGAA
>CAYTRQ010000228.1:0-9170 GCA_964440025.1 uncultured Polyangiaceae bacterium
AGGTAGTCAGCCCGAACCGTCGAAGGACGTTTCGAGTGGAGTGAGCTTCCTGAAACACTCCCCGTGGGTGGGGCAACGGCTCTGGTCAATCTGCGTGTCGCCGGTGAGGAGGTTCCGCTGGTCCAACGCGAGGAAGGTCGTATCTGGCTCAAGGGGCTAGGGGGCACCACAGCTCCGGAGGAAGGACCGGAACAGATCGAGCTCCAGGTCCATCGACGCATCTCCGACGGCGTTCCGGTCCTTGTCGAGACACGCCTGGTTTTCCAAGTGGCTGGGCGGGCCCGTGAGCTCCTGCTGGAGCGTCCTCTGTTGCCGAGGACGGTGCCGCTTTCCGTGGATGGGGACTTGGCGCTTGCCATGGAAGAAGACGGCGCCTTACGCGTGCAGCTCACGCCGGGAAACCATTCGGTGACGATCACCGCTCGGTTTCTCGGCAATCCACGAGAACTGAATGTGCCCGAGCACGGACCGCCTTGGCCGAAGCGGGAGATCTGGGTGTGGCAGCCGGCGTCGAAACTGCGCGCGGTCGAAACTTCGGGGCTTCCTGGTATCGATCCTTCCCGCACGGAACTGCCCAAGTCCTGGCGCAAACAGAGCGCTTACGTTGCGGAACCAGGTGACGCTCTCCAGCTCCGCACCACGCGCCGCGGGCAGGCGGAAATTCCGCCGAACCGGCTCAGTTTGTCTCGCGAGCTTTGGCTCGACCAGGATGCCGATGAGTGGACGGTGCGCGACCGCATGAGCGGTGTCATGAACCGCGACTGGCGACTCGACCTCCTGAGGGGCCGGCTCGGCGAAGTGAAGGTCGACCAGCAACCTCAAGTCATCACTCGAGGTCCGCAGGGACACGAGGGGGTCGAAGTGCGCGATGCGGCACTGCAAATGGAAGCTGTCTCGCGCCTGAAACGTCGAGCGCAACTGCCCGCCGTCGCTTGGTCGGAGGATGTCGAGAGCTTGTCCGCTCGGCTTCATCTCCCTCCCGGATGGGATGTTTTTGCCGCTTCCGGCGTGGACACGATGGCTAATACTTGGCTGGCCCGGTGGAATCTTTTCGGCGTGTTTTACGTCTTGGTGCTCACGCTGGCCACGGCCCAGCTCTGCGGGCGCGGTGCTGGTGTGGTCGCTTTCGTGGCGCTCGTGAGCAGTCATGGGATCTCGGATGCTCCCGAGTTCGTGTGGCTGCCTCTGATTGTCCTTCTGGCCTTGATGAAGCTGTCTCGGGGTAGCTGGTTCCGCCTGTTCCGAGGAGCCTTCGTTGCCATTGGTGTTGTGCTTTGTGTGTTCATCGTTGTGTTTTCGGTGGACCAGGTGCGACACGCACTTTTTCCTCACGTAGACTCTTTTTTGCCTTCGCCCCCTTCTTTTACGCTTCACGCGGACGAAGAGGCTCGAGTACAGGCTCCCACCGATAGGTTGGCCGAGGAGAGCGCCGGCGTGGAGGAGGACGGCGTTCAGGCGGAGGCTCGTCCCGTCCCTGATCGTCCGGCGGTGAAGTCGAAGCGACTTTTGTCCCGCCAAAGCGGGAGCTCGGCGCCGCAAAAACGAAGTGGCGATCTGCAACGGAGCTACGGTGCCCAAAAGCAACTCCCCCCCGACGCGATCGTCCCCACGGGACCCGGGGTGCCGCAAAGCGGAGCGCGCAGTTGGACCCTTGGTTGGTCCGGCCCCGTGGCGCACGACCACGAGCTGCGCCTCTACCTCATTTCTCCGACGGTCATGCGCCTGTGGACGGTGGTCCGCGTGGCTGCGGTCGTGGCCTTGGCGTGGCTTCTGTTCCGTGCAGCGTGGAATGTGCCAGGAGGCGCAGGGGGAGCCGGGTTTCGGTTGCCACGCTCACCGGGGCGTCGCAATCGGCGTCGGCGCAGCGAGCCCTCCTCGGGATCCTCTGCGGCGCTACGCGTGTTCTCTTTGTTGGTTGCGGTCGCTGTCAGCTGGGGAGTGGCCGTGCCTGCAGCACAGGCTCAGCAACCGAGCCAGCAGCGCCTCGAGCAGCTGCGAGAACACTTGACCGAGCCTCCGGCTTGTGCGCCGAACTGTTTGTCGGTCTCGCGTCTCCATGTCGAGGCGGCTGACGCGGTGGAATTTCGCGCCGAGGTGCACGCCGAATCTGTTAGCGCCTACAAACTACCTGGTCAGTTGGGCGCGATGGCACAACTGACGGTTCGGCTCGACGGAGCTCCCGCCTCCGCGTTGCGTCTGGGACCAGACGGCGCCTATTACCTTCGGGTGCCTCCTGGAGTCCATGAGGTCGTGGTGCGCGGCATCATCAACGGCAACCGAGTGACCCTCGACGGAGGAACGAAGCCTCGGCGCGTTGAGGTCGAGACGGATGGCTGGATCGTGACCGGGGTGACCGACCAGGGTTTGGCGACAGCCGGGACACTTACCTTTGCCCGGAAAGATCGGGAAGGTCAGAGCCCCGAGTCCTCGACCACCGTCGAGCGAGTTGCAGTTCCTCCGTTTTTTCGGGTGCGTCGGCGCTTGAGCTTGTCGATTCGCGGCCAGGTAGAGACGACCATTGAACGGCTGAGTGAACCTTCCCAACCCGAAGTGCTGCCGCTGCCTTTGCTTTCGGGCGAACGCGTGACCACCCCGGGGATCTCCAGCGAGCAGGGCGTGGCGAAGGTCAGCTTTGCGCGCGAAGAGACGACCAAAACTTTGGTTTCGACCTTGAGTCTTCCGCCGGAAGGGGAGCCTCTCCGTCTCGAGCTGAGAGCTCCGAAGCGTGGTCCTTTCACTCCTACTTGGGAAATCGAATGTGGACTCGTTTGGCACTGCCTGTCCGAGGGGCTCGCACCCGTTTCCCACGTTGGCGACGGGCGTGCCTTGAAAACCTACACACCCTGGCCCGGCGAAACGCTGACGGTCGAGGCGACGCAACCTCAACCCGTCGAGGGCCAGTCGGTGACCATCGAGGGTGCGACTTTGACTTTGACCCCCGGCGTTCGCATGTCGCAAGGCAAGTTGCAGATGGCGCTGAGAACCAGTCGATCATTGGTTCATGTGGTGACGGTTCCTTCCCAGGCTCGGCTGGAGCGAGTCATGGTCGATGGAGTGAGTCAACCGGTAAAATCGGAAGACGGCAAAGTGAGGCTTTCGGTCAATCCCGGCGAGCATCACGTCTTGTTGGAGTGGCAGAGCAAGGACGGGCTCCAAACCATGTTTCGGACTCCGCGCGTTTCAACGGGAGCGCCCGGGGTGAATTACCGAATCGTCGTCGAGCTACCTGCGGAGCGTTGGCTATTACTTGCCGCTGGCCCCGAGCGCGGCCCTGCCATCCTTTTTTGGGGCTACCTCGCGTTGATTGTCATAGCGGCGCTCTTGTTGCCTCGGCTTCCCTACAATCCTCTGACGTCGCGGCAGTGGCTGTTGCTCGGCCTGGGCTTAACGCAGATCCCTGCAGCGGTCGGTGTCTTCGTCGTGGGATGGTTCTTCCTCATCGGCAGTCGCCCCCGCTGGCGACTGCAGCGTCGCTGGCTTCGCAATGGGGCCCAGTTGGCGTTAGTGGGATATACACTGTTGTTTGTGATAGCCTTGACGACTGCGGTCTATTCGGGTCTCGTAAGCTCCCCCGACATGGAGGTGGAAGGCTCGGGGAGCCACAACGGCTACCTGGTTTGGTACCTGGATCGGAGTGCGGGAACGTTTCCGCAGGCGTGGGTGCTGAGTCTCACCGTGTGGGTGTGGCGTGCGCTCATGATGGCGTGGGCCCTTTGGCTGGCCCGGTCCCTGTTGCATTGGTTTCGTTGGGCATGGGAAAACGCTTCGGTGGGCGGATTTTGGATTTCCAAAGGATCCGCTTCCGCACCTCCCTCTGGAACAGGCACGGCCAGTGCGACGGAAAACGCGCAAGAGCAACCAACGAAGGAGCGACAAGAGTCACGAGCAGAAGAGCCGGAGGGCGAGAATTCAGAGGAAGAAAGCTCTTCCCAGAGAGAGGGAAACTGAACTGCACCGATTGCCGACCGCGTTCCTGCAGACAACGTGTTCCAACAAGCTCCGAACGCGCCCCTGGTTGAGGTAGGGACTTCTCTTCCCTTTTTTCCGAAAAGGGGGAACAGGATCGTTCTTTCGGCCGTCTATTTCATCGTGGCACGCCAATTCTTCATTCCCCTAGCTCTTCTGTCCGTGTTTCCCCTGACCGTTGCGATTCTCTTCTCGCTCGGAGGGGATGACACCGAATCCACGGACCCTGAAAAAGAGAGCGTTGCCTCGGAGTCATCCGAGATGTCGGTCGAGGAAGGATAAGGGAGCTCTTGAGAGAGTGGACAGGAAGCGGAGAAACGCTCATATTTAAAAGGAGCGAACGTGGCATTGGGAAGAGAGCGCAGTTGGGACGATTGGGTTGCGGAATACGCGCAATCTCATCAAGACCCGCGCAATCGCCTGTGCCACACCATCGGAATTCCCCTGATTGTCGTTTCGCTAGTCCTCTTACTCGGAGCATTGATCTATCCCCCACTCCTTTCTTTCGGTGTGGGTCTGTTCTTGCTCGGGTGGTTCCTTCAGTTTCTTGGTCACGCGCTGGAACACACCTGGCCGGAGTTTTTCAAGGATTGGCGTTTCCTTTTCGTCGGCTTGCGCTGGTGGGTGGCGAAGCTCCGGGGTCGGGCCTGATCACCGGGGGCCTCTCCCGGTCGACTGCTCCGTGAGGGAAGATCTTCAGGGAATTGAGGGGAGCCGGACGCTGCCAACCTCGTCACCTCGGGCACATGTCACGTTGGGCAAACCTGCCACATCGGGCCTGTCACGTTGGGCAAACCTGTCATGCGCGGTATCCTCCGCTCCATGAAGATAGGCATCGTTGGGATGGGGTGGGTGGGATCTAGCGTTGCGATTTCTACCTTGCACTCGGGGGTTCCCAACGAGCTTCTCGTTTCTGACGTCAAACAGGACTTGGCCGAAGGCGAAGCCATGGATCTCGTCCACGGAGCGGCGTTTTATCCAGCGGCCGACGTGCGAGCCGCTGCGGTGGAGGACATGCGCGATGCGGATGCCGTTGTGATTGCCGCAGGACGCGGAGGCAATCCAAAGGAGAGCCGCCTGGATCTTCTGAGAGACAACGCCGCCATCGTGTCCGATGTCGCGCGCCGACTTCAGGGCGCGCGCGGCATCCTCGTCGTGGTGACCAACCCTGTGGACCTCATGACCCAGGTTGCCTTGGAAGCATCAGGGCTGGCTCCCAGCCGCGTCATCGGTACGGGAACCATGTTGGACACGGCTCGACTGCGGCAGATCCTGGGCCATCGGCTGCAGCTGGAGCCGCGCTCCATCCACGCCCAAGTCGTGGGAGAACATGGAGATTCCGAGGTGGTGCTCTGGTCTTGCGCTCAGATTGGCGGCGTTCCTCTGCGAGAATGGCCTCGCTGGGAACAGGCCATGGAAAAGGAAGTCGCCGATCGAGTGCGGCTTGCCGCCTACGAGATCATCCGACGCAAGGGGGCCACCAATCATGCGATCGGCGTAGTGACGGCCGCTTTGTTGCGATGGGTGCTGCGCGGCGAAAGAAGGGTGCTGAACGTCAGTCGAGTTCAGGAGGGCGCTCTTGGTTTGCGGGACGTTGCCCTCTCGCTTCCCTCGGTGGTCAGCAGCGACGGCGTGGCGAAGGTCCTCGTGCCCAAGATGAATCAAACCGAGCAGGAAGCGCTCCTGCATTCGGCCGGGGTGCTGCGGGAAGCCAAGAAATCCCTTCGGGCAACGAGCTAAGGAGTCAGGATCACCTTGCCTCGAGGCTGTCCCTCTTGGAGGTAACGCATGGCTGCGGCAACTTCGTTCAAGGGAAAGGTTCTGTCGACAAACGGAGTCAGAGCTCCGCTTTCAAGCAGCTCCCGGAGGGAGGACAGGACCTCTTTCTTGGTGGGCATTGAAAGAGTGGGCTTGGGGAGATGGTTGACGAAGGGAAGCAGCAGCATTTGCTTGAGGAAGCGGGGGAGACTGCCGAGAATGCGCCCTTGGGCTTGCCCATAGTGATCATGGCCGATGAGGAGATAAATCCCCTGCGGCGTGAGCACGTGCTTGCATTTTGACAGCGAAAGATTCGACGCGACATCGAACACCAGATCGTAGCGCTCTCCCTGCCGCGTGAAGTCCTGCCGGGTGAAGTCGATGACTTGGTCGGCTCCGAGAGAGCGAAGCATGTCCAGCTTGGGAGAACTGTCGACCGCAGTGACATGGGCCCCCCGAGCTTTGGCAAACTGTACCGCAATGCTGCCCACGCCTCCACCGGCACCGTTGACCAGTACCCGTTTTCCCGGCTGCAGGTCGACCGCTTGAAGATTCATGAGAGCAATGTACCCGGAGGTTGGAAGAGATGCTGCCTGTTCGAAAGAAACAGTGGTCGGTTTATGGGCTAGTGCTTCTTGGGGAGCGGCGACGTACTCGGCGAAGGCGCCCCCGTTGTTCCACTGCATCTTGCGATGGCTTTCACCAAACACCTCGTCGCCGGGGCGAAATGCGGTGACGGCCTGACCGACGGCTTCGACCCGGCCAGCGAGATCGGTTCCGGGAACCGGATTTTTGGGCTTGATCACACCAGCACCCAAAAGCCGCAGGACGTAGGGCCGGCCCGTGACGACGTGCCAGACGTCCGGGTGGAGGCTCGTTGCTTGGACCCTGACGAGGACCTCGTCGCTTTGGAGCTGTGGTATTGCGACATCCTCGACCTGCAATACTTCGCTAGGCTCGCCGTACCGCTTTTGAACAATCGCTTGCATGATGGGTTTTCCTTACAGTTCGAAATGGAAGCCGGCTTTGAGCAGACGTCGGTATTTGCGTTCATCGAAGCGGTAGAGACGTGCCGCTCGGTGTGCGACATCTTGCTGAACCTCATCGGTCTCTATGAGAAGATCCATTGCAAGAACACGCTTCCTGAAGTTGCGTTTATCGAGCTTGCGTTCCAGGACCAGCTCGTAGAGATGTTGGAGCTGAGAGAGCGTGAACTTCTTGGGCAATAGCTCGAATCCGATCGGCTGATAGCGAAGTTTGCCTCGAAGGCGCTCCAATGCAGTCTGCAAGATCTCTGCATGGTCGAAAGCGAGGCTTGGTACATCATGAACTCCGAACCAGGCGGCGTCGCTAGCGTCCGTGGCTGCTTGGACCCGATGTTCGCTCAGTTTGACAAGTGCATAATAGGCAACCGAAACGACCCGCTCGCGTGGATCGCGATCGACCGCCCCAAATGTGTAGAGCTGTTCTAGAAAGACCTTGTTCAATCCCGTTTCTTCCGCGAGTTCACGGCGGGCCGCTTCCTCGAGGCTTTCGTCCACTCGGACGAATCCGCCGGGGAGTGCCCACTGGCCCTTGAAGGGAGGCTGCCCTCGCTCGATCAGCATCACCTTGAGGTCGTCGTCATCGAGTCCGAAGACGACGCAATCCACCGTGAGCGCTCCTCTGGGATATTCGTATGTATAGGGCATTGGGGATGAGGCGTCTGTTGCGTGTGTTTTTTCTTGATAGTGTATTTTCGACACTAAGTCAAGAGCTCGGGGACCTCCTTCTGAAGCGCTCGGAAAGGTTCCGCCACAACGAAGGTGATCATGCGTTTCGTTGTGCGGAGGACCGACAGCGCATTTCACCGAGAATGGTGTCGTTTTTGTGTGCGGACGACGGACGGCGAGCCGCTTTTTGCCGAAAACGACCTACTCGGTGCTGGGCGCACCACCCATTGCAGCGTTGTCTTCGCTTGAAATCGTTGGTGGCTGGCTTCTTGCGTCGTGCCGGCGTGGAGCTTCTCGGCTTGGAATTTCCTGTTCCGGGGAGGGCATCTGCTCCGAGGAAGCTGATCGCTGGGAATTGATGGCCGCTTGGGCCGCCTTTGTGGCGACGGAAAGTCGACTCGTGATCGGTTGAGCGAGGGCTGATCGCTGGCGATGAGGGGGAGGTGGTTGCGGTTTCCGTTCAAAAGCGTTGGGGGGCGATCGATGCTCTTCCTCTTCCTCTTCCTCCCGTTCTTCGGCAGCTCTCTTTCGGGCTATTTCGATGGCGTCTCTTTGCTCGAGAGGGGAAACGGAGCGTTGCCGAGCAGTATGGGCTTTTTGAAATGTTGACGGTTGGGGAGGGCGTGGCCTTTTTCGTCGGCGGGGGCTATCTGAACGCTTGGAGGTTGCGCGTTTGAGTGGACCTGCGCGAAGGTGCTCGCGATCGGCGGCCGGAGGGCGCTTGCTTTCTCCGGCTGACCAAGCGGCACTGGAACGTAACGGCGTTGCGCCTTCGTGAGGCGTTTCGCCGGTTAATAAAAGAACGGCCAGGGAAATCGACAGACAGGTGACACCGACGGGCAGCCAAAATCCCAGCCAGTACCCCCGAGGCCTCTCCTCGACTTTGAGATTGATAGTGCCCATCCGCGGGACCTCTCCGATAGCGGCCGATTGATGATGCCTGAGGGAGCATAGTTCGTATTCCCTGGGATGCGAACAAAAAAGGACGCGCACCAAAAGGCAAGAATCGGTGAACCTTGCGGCCGGATGGCCGAGGATGATGGAAAAGGAATTTCACCATGATTCTTCACGACACGACGGAGAGCCCCGTGCGGAAGAAGCGAGGACGGCACCGGGGAGAAGAGGAGCTCCTCGGGGGATCGCAATGACTGCGCGACAGTCGCGCGTGGCCATTAAGCATCGCGAGCCGAACGGGGTGGTGCGATTTGCCTCGTCGACAATCAAAAGGATATCGTGGAGCGTAACACTATCTGGTCGTTCCGAAGACCTGCAGAGGTGATCAGATCATTTCTAGGCCGCTCGAGGCACCGTAGAGCGTGCAGTTTTCTTCGAACGTCGCGACGAAAGAGCAGAACGATGACCCAGCAATCCAATAAAAGGACCACCACGGACGCCGGAATTCCCGTAGCAAGCGATGAGTATTCCATGACAGTTGGAGCTCATGGCCCCGTGGTCCTGCACGATCACTATCTGATTGAGCAGATGGCCAATTTCAACCGGGAGCGGATTGCCGAACGACAGCCGCATGCCAAGGGTGGCGGTGCCTTCGGGCACTTCGAAGTGACCCATGACGTGAGCCAATACACCAAGGCGGCCGTCTTTCAGCCCGGCACCAAGACCGATGTCCTGATTCGCTTCTCCACGGTAGCCGGTGAGCGGGGCAGCCCTGATACCTGGCGGGATCCTCGCGGTTTTGCGGTGAAGTTCTACACCAGCGAAGGCAACTTCGACATG
>CAYTRQ010000229.1:0-9156 GCA_964440025.1 uncultured Polyangiaceae bacterium
ATTCTTCACCCATGAAGAGCAGCGGTATATATGGGGAAAGAAGGGTGAGGGCGGCGGCGATCTTGAGCAGTCCCGGGCTGGTGAGCAAACTCAAGCGTTCACCTTGAGCTCGGTTGCCTATTTGATCGTGATTCTGTGAGAACACGACAAACTGATCACCTCGAAGGTCTTTTGTGGAAGCGCCGAACGAGTAGCCTCGGTGATTCGAATAATGTCCGCGAAAGACAAACCCATGCCGCAGAGCCTCGGCTAGCTCCCGAAGAGTTCCAAAATCCTCATAATATCCCTTTTGCTCTCCGGTGACCAATGCATGGATTGCGTGATGAAAATCGTCACTCCATTGACTGTCGAGTCCATGGCCGCCTCGATCGGGAGAACGGACATTGCGTGGGTCGTTCGACGCGCTCTCCGCAATGAGCACGAGAGGTTTTTCGAGGAAAAGACTGAGGGAGTGGACCTCCTCCCGCAATTGCTGGAGGAAATGTCTCGCAGAATTGTCGTAGATCTCGTGGACGGCATCGAGGCGGAGACCATCGACCTGGTAGTCTTTCATCCAGGAGAGTGCGCTATCTATAAGAAACCGTCGAACTTCGTCGGAGCCTCGATCGTCGAAGTTGACAGCGTCGCCCCACGGCGTGTGATAGCGAGAAGAGAAGTAGGGCCCATATTGTCCGAGGTAGTTCCCCGAAGGACCCAAATGATTGTAGACAACGTCGAGTAGTACCGCGAGCCCATGACCGTGGCAGGCGTCGACAAAGCGAGCAAAGCCTTCTGGACCTCCATATGCTTGGTGAGGAGCCGACAGATCGACACCGTCGTAGCCCCAACCGCGTTGGCCAGGGAAGGCAGCGATGGGCATGACCTCGATGTGTGTGACGCCAAGTTGTTTCAGATGATCGAGACGCTGAATGGCCGAATCAAACGTGCCTTCCTTCGTAAAGGTACCGATATGAAGTTCATAGATAATGGCACTACCAAGCGGAACTTGCCTAAATCCGTTGTGTTGGAAATGGAGTTCCTCGAAATCCACGAAACAGGAGGGCGCGTGGACTCCTTCAGGCTGGAAGCGGGACGCTGGATCGGGGAGCGGGCGACCACCGTCGAGGCTGAATGCGTAGCGCATTCCATGGGTCAGAGGGGCATCGTTCGTCGAGTGGTATCCATCGGCGAGAGGTTGCAGCGCCGTACGCTGTGCCGTTTCGTCGTGGAGCTGGACTTCGAGCGGTTCCATCGAGCAAGGCTTGGACCAAGAGAGGAGCTCGACCTTTTTCGCGTGAGGCGCCCAGACTGTCTTCCTCATGATGGTTTCTCCATGAGCTCCAGCGCGGCAATCGGTAGCGGCCCCAGGAGCTGGCCGACGGTAGTCCTTTCCTGGGAAAACCTCTGATGGGTGAAGATGTTGTGCCATGCTCCAGGGGGGAGCTTGAAGTCGAGAGAGTTCAGCTCATCTCTGCTGTTTTGCCAGAAGCGTGTAGCAATCCCTATCACCCGCTCTCCCCTCCGGAACGCGATGACCCTGTCGGTGGACGGCGCTGTCGCCTCGAGTGGCGAGTAGCCGCCGGTCAGGCTCTCAAGTTGCCGGGCACGGAGCTTCAGTAGACTGGTCGTGATACTTAGCTTGAGCCGGCCATCGAAACGCTTTTCCCACAGTTCTGTAATGTCCGATTGTGTCAGCTCCGAGAGCCAGCTTTTTCGTTTGTCGAAGTCCACCGGACGTCGGTTGTCGGGATCGACCAAGCTGAAATCCCAAAGCTCGGTGCCCTGGTAGATATCAGGCACGCCGGGTGCCAGCATCTTGAGAAGCACTTGACTGAGTGAGTTGCGGTACCCGCTGTCGGCAATGGTGTTGACGAATTCGTCAATCTCCGCGAGGACGCCCGAGTCATGGTAGAGCGCTTCGAGGTACTTCATGACCGCGTTTTCGTAGTCCTCGTGGATCCGGTGCCAGGACGTAAAATGCTTTGCCTCTCTCATGGCCTTTAAGGCAAACTCGCGCATTCGCTCTTGTGATATCGGCCATGCGCCCACGAGATTTTGCAGCAGGAAATGCTCCGTGTCCGGATCTGGTGCTGCTGTTGGCTTTTCCGTATCGATGATGGTTTTGTGGTCTTCGAGTCGAATTCGAAGGTTCTCCAGTGTCCGACGCCAAAGGTCGGGAACTTCCGAAAGCACGAGCAAGCGCGCGCGGACATCTTCGCTGCGCTTGGTATCGTGGGAACTCGTCGCGTTGAGCGAGGCTGGTGCCATGGCCTGACGCTCAGCGAGAAACGAATGGAATTCTTGAAGCGATTCGGAGAAACGGTCTGGACTACCACCCACCTCATTGAGAGCAACGAGGCGATGGTGACGATAAAATGCCGTATCCTCGATACCCTTTGCCATGGCCGGTCCGGTCAGTTGCTGAAAGCGCATGACCCAGTCGACGGAATCGGGCTCGTCCCGATACTCGAGGAGTAGGAATCTCTTGAGAAATTCAAAGAGCCGTGGGTCGAGATCGACGCATCTCTCCCGCGCTTCCGCGCAAGCGTGTTCGATGATGCTGCGATCGACTTCAGTGACTTCGCGTTCGGCCGGACCCACGTAGGTACGATAGACGGGCCAAGCGATGATCAGTTCTTTCAGCGCCGTGCGAAGTTCTGCCCGAGTCGTGTCTCGGTGCCGCCGGTGAACCTGAATGATTCGACTGATCCGTTCGGTGAGTCGCTCGAGGTCACTGTCCAGGGCTTCCTGAAGGACTTGTTCTTTGCAATCACGGAGCAACTCCGAAAAGCTTCTCGTTTTGAGAGACAGTTCGTCGTGCAGCCTGGATAGGGGCTCTTCTCCACGAGGATCCGTCAAAACACGTTGCGCATGATTGAGGAAGTCATACCCCGTCGTGCCTTCTACTGGCCAGCTAGCGCTGAGCTTCTCGTCGTTTTCGAGAATCTTTTCGACCAAAAGCCAGGCATGCGGCGCTGTTGCGCGAAGTCTCCGCAGATAGGCTTCTGGGTTATAGAGCCCGTCGATGTGGTCGATTCGAAGCCCGTCCGCCGAACCGTCCAGAAGCCATTTGGTGATGAGTTGATGCGTGTCCTCGAAAACCTCATCGTCTTCGATCCGAAGTCCGACCAGGGAGTCGATATCGAAGAATCGGCGATAGGCCAACTCATGATTGCCGACACGCCAATAGGCCAATCGGTAGTTTTGAGCTTCGAGCAGAGCATGCAATTCGTCGGTGTCGGCGTTAATCATGCCTAAAACTGCATCGATCTCCCGTCGGTTCTCCTCTGACTCCTCGAGCAGTCTGGCCAACCAATCGAGGAGCACCTCTTTGCCCCGATGCCGCCGCGCTCGCGAGGCGTCATCCATAGAGTTCGGGGAGGGCAACAGCTCGAACGCGTCGGCGAAGAAAGTCAGTTGGTCGGACTGTGCCCGCTCGCCGGCGGTTCTGAGAATGCTACTCAAGGAACGTGGCGCCATGGGCGCTTGATGTTCGAAGTACGTGATAAAAAAGCGTCCACCCTGGCGGGTGAGTTGAATTCGTCCTGCTTCGAGCTCGACCCCATATTGATCGCCAAGCACGGGGAGGAGGATCTTGTCGTCTCTCTCGGGATTCCATTCGACGTCGAAGTAGCGAGAATAGCGGCTGGCCGGACCATTTTCTAGGACATCCCACCACCACGCGTTGTAGCCACCCCGGATTGCCATATGGTTGGGAACAATATCGGCAATATGTCCGAGGCCCTCCGCAGCCAAGGCGTCACATAGTTGCTCGCGCCCACTTGCTCCACCGAGCTCATCGTTGATCCTACCGGGATCGACGACGTCGTAGCCGTGGGAACTGCCTGCGGCTGCCTGAAGGTAGGGGGAAGAATAGAAGTGGCTGATTCCCAAGCTGGACAAATACTCGACCAATCCTCTTGCCTGATGAAAGCCAAACTGTGGCGTTAGCTGAACGCGGTAGGTTGCTACTCGCCCTGTCATGCGTTGTTTCGTAACAGAACGGGCTGGGACCGGCTAGTGCCTCGCAGCCCGGCGGGGCGTGCCTCGCAGCCCGGCGGGGCGAGTTGCCACACTCCCTGGAGCTACTGCGGCAGCATTGCGGACTGCGACTGACTTGGGGGGCGACCGTAAGCGAACCGAAGTTCTCGCTTGGTTTCTGAGAGAGCCTCTCGACCGGCCGACCTCCGTGCTCTACCCTGATTTGTTGTTGAAGTTCGGGGACTCGGCATTCCGGTGCCTGAGCTCCTCGAACTCAAAAAGCCACCCTACGGAGAGTCTTTATGAAAGAGCCATTTAAGACGGACTTGGAAGCAATTCGAAAGCGGGCGCGGGAGAAGATGGAAGATGGGGCAGTTACCGGCGCCTATCAGGCTGATCCTCAGCAAGTGATCAGTGTTTTGAATGAAGTGCTTGCCACCGAGATTGTGTGCACTCTTCGTTATAAGAACCACTACTATATGGCGTCTGGGATTCACGCTGGGCCCGTAGCTGCTGAGTTTCTCGAGCATGCTAACCAGGAGCAACAACATGCCGATTCCGTTGCAGAGCGCATTACCCAGCTCGGTGGAGTGCCAAACTTCAATCCGAAGGACCTCGCTACTCGTTCTCACGCCGAGTATACGGAGGGAGATACTCTTGCCTCGATGATTAAGGAAGATCTCGTCGCGGAGCGCATTGCCATTGAGACGTATTCCGAAATCATCCGTTGGCTAGGAAACGACGATCCGACGACACGACGAATGATCGAGGAAATTCTCGTTGTCGAAGAAGAGCATGCTGACGATCTTTCAAGCCTGTTGGAGACCGTATCGTGATGAGAAATCGGTGATCGAGCCGTATTGTCGAACAGGGCTTTCGAGTTCGTTCCTCGCTGCTCTGTTCCTGGCTGCCGTCACGAAAGCGTTTCAGGAAACCCTCTGACGATACAGTTGTCGTCGGCCTTGCTTTCGATCGAGCAAGGCCACGAATGCTGCCCTGTTTGGGTCGTTAATGAGAACTACGGGCGGTTTCCTGGAGGGAGCCGTCTTGAAGTTCGCTGGTGTGGTGGTTCCCCTGAGCGCGGTCGCGAGCGAAGGTCAGTGCAGACATGAGTGACGTAGCGATGGGAATCGCCAAAAAGATTCCGACTACTCCTCCGAGTACGGCTCCGACAGTCACTGCGAAGAGGACCAAGGCTGGATGCAGGTGGACGGCTCGTCCCATAACGAAAGGATGGAGTAGGTTTCCTTCAATCTGTTGTACGATGAAAGTCACTCCTACCGCGAGCCCCGCCATGGAAATTCCACCGTGTGCGAGACCGACCAATGCCGCTGTTCCCCCGGCGACGAGAGGGCCGACGAAAGGAATGAGGGCGCCCAAAAACATGATGAGCATGAGCGGGACAACCAATGGCAGGCCAACGATCCAAAGGCCCGCGCCAAGGAGTATTGCATCCGCCGCTGCGATCACGAACATGCCCCGCATGTAGGAACCTACGGCTCGCCACATTCGCATTCCGATTTCTCGTGCGGCATTTCTCTGTTGTTCATAGGGAAGCTGAGATACTGCCCTCTCGAATTGCTTGTCTCCATCCCAGATGAACAGCCACGTGAAAACCAGCGTGAGGGCGAGAACGGCGAGGCCTTGGGCAAGTCCCTTGACTTGGGTCAAAGCGGCTCGTGCTACGGATCCGGCTGACGACTGCACGTTCTTCAAGTGAGCGTCGACCCATCCGCTCACCTCGTCGGGCGGTACGCTGGCCAATTTTGCGGTCAATCTGACCAACTCACGGTATCCCTGTTCGACGCTTGCGGTGACCTGGCCGACCTCGCCGGCGACCGTTAACCCGAGAAAAGTGCCGACTCCGGCAAAGAATCCCAGAGTCAGAAGTACCGAAAGCGCGCCTGCTACTACTCTGGGTGCCCGGATTTTCCTTAGAACCGAAGCGATGGGGACGAGAAGGGCCGAGAGTGGAATGGCCAAAACGATCGGCAAGACTGCTAGCCGGATTTTGTGCCCGATCCAGAGCACACCGTAGAGCACGGCAGCTAGGACGACGAGGCGCCATCCCCATGCCCCCCCAACTCTCAGCCAACGGGGGATCGGGATCGACTGTTCGTCTTCACCTCGTGTCCTGTTCATTTCCATGGAGCCAGAGTCGATGGGAATAGGCAAACGCACAAGCCTGATGCCTAGAGCATCCACCCAAGCCTGACGCGTCGAAACTCCGTCGAGCGATATCGCCCAATGAGCAGCGAGAAAGTCGATCGCTCAAAAAACGAGCAAAAGAGGATGACTTCGCGACAGCTCGCGCTCGGTCATTGAGCGGTCGACGGCTTCATCCTCTTCGACACCCCATGATCGGGGAAAGTGTGCACAGGTCAGGGAATGCCCGGGAATTCTTCCTTTTACCAGGTCTCATCGTTCTGGGCCTTTTGAGCAATTCGCGTGCCAGAGACTCTTTTGCGGAGCATCCGGTGGAGGTCAGTTGGAAAGGAGCCAGGCGTGTCGATTTGTTTCAAGTTCGTCTGCCGGTGTGTCGAGGCGCCACAGGGGAAAAGTTTGCTTTCTGTGGGCATCCGGCGACAAGCTGGCTGCTCAAGCTTCTAGGAAGGGTATCGCTTCTTTGTCCGAACGAGAACTTTTCGCCGTTCCATTGCCTCGGACGAGAACTTTTCGCCGTTCCGTTGTCGAACGGACTGGCGTTTCATGCGTCCCAGGGGGCAAGGGGAAGGAGCAGCAAACCTCCTTCTGCTGTTGAGATAGTGTTGGAACAATTGTTGCTTACTTGTCGATTGCTATGACGATCAGCGTTCAACTCTAGAACGCAGCACATCGTCCGGAGGGGTTCAGGAAAGACGTTCCAATCAGAAAGACTTCAGCCATCGAAGCGGAAGCTTGCCTCCCCCGCCCCGCTCAGGAGCGGCGGGGGAAGCTTTCGAGGTTGTGATTCGAGGTTGTAAACTGTGCGCTGATGGCAAGAGCAAGGAGGTTGTAAGGTGATTATTGGGGATGCGATGACTAGGGATCCGAAGTGCTGTAGCATCGACGAACGGGCGAATGCTGCCGCGCAGGTCTTTTGGGAACAGGATTGCGGTTGTGTACCGTTGGTGGACCAAGAGGGGCATTTGGCCGGAGTGGTGACGGATCGCGATCTTTGCATGGCGGCTCATTTTCGGGATGCAAAGCTGAGCGAGCTTCGCCTGGGCGACATCTGTCAGCGCTCGGTGCGTTGTTGTAGCCCCGAGCAGTCGCTGCAGGAGGCCGAGGCCCTCATGCAGGAAGCGCAAGTGCGTCGGATACCGATTGTTGACGCCAGCTATCGAGTGGTGGGGCTGCTATCGCTCAACGATATCGCCGTGGCAAGGGACCAGCAGGCGCCCATTCAGGCTGACGAGGTAGCCAATACGCTCGGTGCGATCTGCAGTCATCGCCCTCTCGCTGCCGAATAGCCCGGGCGTGCCCAAGAGTGGAGGGATTTTCGCTCGATTGTGGAGTTTATGCACTATCGTCGCTTTGTGATGAAAGCAAGAAAGGAGCGCGAATCATGAATCTGAGCAATTGGAACCCATTCAAATTTGCGCGAAAGAAGGAGGAAAGCAAAGAGCAAAGCAGCAGGGGGTCTGCATCGACGACTCTTGCTCCCCATGATGCGATGCAGCGGATGATGCAGTCACTCACTCGCGATCCATTCTTTTCCGCACCGTCGGCGTTTGCAGCGGCGCTGCCGGAAAATCGCTGGTTCGGTGACTTCAGTCCCAGTGTCTTCCAGCCCAACGTTGACGTGGTGGACGAGGGAAAGGCACTACGTATCACCGCCGAGTTGCCCGGCTTGTCGGAGGATGACATCGAGCTTTCGGCGGACGATGGGGCGCTGACCATCAAAGGTGAAAAGAAGACCGATGCAAACGCTGAAGAAGATGGCTGCTATCGAACCGAACGTGCGTACGGCTACTTCCAACGGGTTGTTCCACTTCCTGCGGAGGCATCGCCGGATGGGGTCGAAGCCAACTTCGAAAAGGGTGTGCTGACGGTTCGCGTGCCCAAGAAGAAGGAAACTTCGAGTGCAGCCAAGCGCATTCCTATCGGTCGCAAATAGGTGAGATTTTAGGCTTTCGAGAGTCCTTGCGGGGCCCCACCCAAAAGTGGGGCCGCAAGGACTGCTCGACAATCGTGCTCG
This sequence comes from uncultured Polyangiaceae bacterium, assembly GCA_964440025.1. Lineage (GTDB taxonomy): Bacteria > Myxococcota_A > Polyangia > Polyangiales > Polyangiaceae > NIC37A-2. The sequence continues at coordinate 8,141 of CAYTRQ010000229.1, forward strand.
GTCATTGAGGGGCGGCCGATGGCGCTCTCGTTGTCCCAAGAACGCACAGTGGCTGCGGCATTGGGGGCGAGTGGGAGTCGGCCTGCCCTTATTTTTTATGACTGCAGCAGCTGCGACTTTCCACGTGGAGCTCAGTCCAGTTCGCCTCCACCAATGGGTGCGAACCAACGAGCAACCGCAAGCCAAGCCGAGTGGATCAAGCCGAGTGGATCAAGCCGAGTGGACGACGAAAGGGCCAATTTTTTCGCGGCGAACCAGTCAAGTTCACGGTAGATTGCCTCACGCTTGCGGAAGCGCCACATTGGGGCCTCGGAGAAGCTCATGAAGATCGATCGAGCCACAAACGGCAGCACTGCGAGCTGGAGCTTTGGCGGGAGCGTTCCAGACACGTTCGTGAGCCACATCCAGCGCTCGCTCCCGTACTACGAGGAAATGCATGGGCTCGTCTGCCAGGTGAGCGATTTTTTCGTTGCGAAGGAGAGCGTCTGCTACGAGCTGGGGGTTTCTACCGCTGAGCTCTTGAGGAAGCTTGCGTTGCATCATCGCGACAAGCCCCATGTCCGTTGGATTGGCCTCGACGCTGAGCCGGCCATGATTGCGAAGGCGAAGGAGAACTGCGCCGACCTGGCGAATGTCGATCTTCTCAATGAAGATCTTCGTCTATTCGAATACGAAAAATCGGATTTGATTGTCTCCTACTACTGCATGCAATTCGTGCCGCCACGCGATAGGCAAACGGTGTTCCGTACCATTTACGAAAGCCTCCACTGGGGTGGGGCGTTTGTCCTATTCGAGAAGGTTCGTGGTCCCGACGCCCGTTTTCAGGATATCCTTTCCTCACTCTATCATGACTTCAAATCAGACAACGGTCTGTCGGCGGAAGAGATTTTGGAGAAAACTCGAAGTTTGAAGGGAGTTCTGGAACCATTCTCGACCGAGGGGAACCTGGGGCTTCTTCAACGCGCAGGCTTTCAGGATGTCATGAGCATATACAAATACCTATGCTTTGAAGGATT
>CAYTRQ010000230.1:0-8370 GCA_964440025.1 uncultured Polyangiaceae bacterium
ACAGTGCCGTGCAACAAGATATGGCGTTCCTGCTCGGCAAAGCTCAGATCCAGCTCCCCGATAACCTCCTGCACCGCGATGAACACCTCAAACGTGTAGTCCCGCTCGGCCACCATTACGACGCGCGCAACGTCCGGTAGCAGCGACCGGTACTCGTCGCGCAAAGAGAGGAGACAGCTCGGCTACCCGAGAGCCTGCTCAGCAAATGACTCGTAGCGCTGCTCCATGATGGCGCAGCGCGCTTCTTCCATCAACCGAGCATAAAAACGTAGATTGTGGATGCTCAGAAGTCGATGACCGAGGATCTCGCCCGCAACGTACAGGTGACGAAGGTAGGCTCGACTGAAGCCCGCTTGGCACGTCGCACAGTCGCAGCCCTCCTCCAGCACCCGCCGGTCGAGGCGGTATTGGGCATTTTTGATGACCAGTTTTCCCCCACGGACGAACACCTGACCGTTGCGGGCGTTCCTCGTGGGCATCACACAGTCGAAGAGATCGATGCCGGCTCCTATTGCCCGAATTAAGTCACCAGGAGTTCCCACGCCCATCAGGTAGCGAATCCGTCCCGAGTCCATCTGAGGGGCCACCTCGCCAAGGACTTGGTGCATTCGCTCCGTCGGTTCTCCCACGCTGAATCCTCCAAGGGCCAATCCATCGAACTCCATGGCCGACAGCTCGGCCAGATGTCTGAGCCGGAGAGCGACATCGATGCCTCCTTGAACAATCCCAAATACAGCTTGGCCCGGTGAGCGCATGGCCAAGCAGCGGCGTCCCCAGCGCGTCGTTCTTTCCACCGCCTGCACGACAGCTTCTCGGGGGGCCTGTGCTGGTGGACAGACATCGAGCTGCATCGCCACATCGGAGCCCAGCGCCCCCTGGATCTTCATGGCTTCCTCAGGAGAAAGGAGGAGCTTTTGACCATCCAAGTGCGACCGAAACGATAGCCCTTCTTCCGACAATCGAGTTCGCTCGGCGAGCGAAAAAGCCTGAAATCCGCCGGAATCCGTCATGATTGGGTACGGCCATTTGGAAAATTCATGAAGCTGGCCCAAATCCCGCACCGCCTGCTCCCCAGGGCGAAGCCATAGATGATAGGTATTCATGATGACCATTTGGGCACCGCTTTCGGCAATTTCCTGCGGGCTCAAGGCCTTGACGGTTGCCTGGGTGGCCACGGGCATGAAGGCAGGCGTCAGCACCTCCCCATGAGGGGTCCGAAAACGCCCCAACCGCGCCTGGCGGGACGTCTCCAGAAGCTCGAAACCGAATCCATCGTCCATCAGCGTTCGTCCATTCTGGTTGGCAGCCACATAGCATCCCCATAGGACAAAAAGCGGTATTTTTGCTTCACCGCCTCTGCATAGGCAGCCAGGACACGCTCGCGCCCAGCAAAGGCGGAAACCAACGCCAAGAGCGTGCTTTGGGGCAGGTGAAAGTTAGTGAGCAATGCGTCGACGACCCCAAACCGATAGCCCGGCTGAATGAGAAGACGAGTTGGCCCTTCAAAAGGTCGAGCTCGCCCCGACCCTGCCGGGTCCTTTGCAGACTCCAACGCCCGAACAACCGTCGTGCCAACCGCTACGACTCTGCCCCCTCGTCGCCTCGTCTCTTCGATGGCCTCACAAAGAGATTCGGGGACCGAGATCCACTCCTCGTGCATCGGATGTTCATCCAGATCGGCGGCCGTGACGGGACGAAAAGTGCCGACCCCGACATGAAGAACGAGGCGCCCCGTGCGGACCCCCCGCCTGCGCAGCATCTCCAGCATTTCCATCGTCAGATGAAGGCCGGCCGTGGGGGCCGCCGCAGAGCCGACATCCCGCGCAAAAACGGTCTGGTAGCGCTGGGCATCCTCCTCGTCGGCTGGCCGATCGATATATGGCGGAATCGGCATGGTTCCTTCGGACGAGAGAGCTTGTTCAAGGTCTCCAAAGGCCTCGAGCTCCAGGGTCCCCTGCTCTCCTTTGCGTCTCACCACGAGGGAAAGCCCTGCGGCGCCGAGCTCATCCCCCGAACGCAGCGGCCGGTTGGCCTTACCCAAAGCCTCCCAAAGCTCCCCGCGGGCCGTAGGCTGGCCGCGAGACAACAACAACAACTCCACCCGTCCTCCGCTACCCTGGCGCCGCGCCTCAAGACGCGCCCGCCTGACTCGCGTTTCGTTGAGCACGACGAGATCGTCGGGCTCAAGCCGCTCGGGCCAGTTTCGCACAACCCCATGTCGTACACCGTCCCTTTTGAGCTCGAGGAGCCGCGCCCCGTCTCTCTCTTTGGGAGGTCGCTTGGCGATCAGCTGCTGAGGAAGCTCGTAGTCGAAGAGGTTCGTTCGCACGATTCAATCGTAAGTCACACCTAGGCGCGTCATCTTGCGCCAAAGCGTCGTTGCGCTGATTCCGAGAGCAGTGGCGGCGCGCTCGCGATTTCCTCCCGTGGACTGAAGAGCCTCCTCGATCGCTTGACGCTCCGCCCGATCCACGATGGCCGCCAGCGTGCGATCCGTCTGGGAGTCTTGTCGTGGGGCAGTCTCGGGCAAGATATCATCGAGAGTAATGACACCGTTGGAAGCAAGGGCTACGGCTTGCTCGACCATGTTCTCCAGCTCACGAACATTTCCTGGAAACGAGTACTGCTGAAGGTGCTCGATCACACCTTCCGCGAGACGCGCTCGAGTTCCCATTTTATGATTGTAAGCTCCCAGAAAAAAGTCGACCAATAAGGGGATATCTTCGCGGCGTTCCCGCAACGGAGGCAGTTTGAAGCGGGCCACGTTGAGACGATAGAACAAGTCCTCACGGAAACGCTTTTCTTCCACCGCCTCTTGAAGGTCGACGTTCGTGGCGGCAATCACACGAACATCCACCTTGATTGCACGATTGTCCCCGACCCGACGAACCTCTCCTTCTTGAATCGTCCGAAGAAGTTTGGCTTGGAAAGCCATGGTCGTCTCCGCGATCTCATCGAAAAAGAAGGTTCCTCCTTCTGCCTCCTCGAGGAGCCCTTTGCGCGCCGTTGTCGCACCGGTAAATGCACCCTTGGCGTGCCCAAACAGCTCGCTCTCCAAAAGGGTCTCGGTGATCGCCGCACAATTAACCGGAATGAAGGGGCGATCGGCTCGCCGGCTGTTGGCATGCACCGCACGAGCAATCAGTTCTTTCCCCGTCCCGCTTTCACCGGTGATCAATACGGTCACGTCGGTCGGGGCAATTCGCACGACTCTGGACAGCAGATTGCGAATGGCACCCGAGCGACCAATGATGTTCTCGAACCCATAGCGCTCACGGAACTCCTGAGCAAAGGCTTCGACCTGACCGCGCAAACGTCGGCTCTCCAACGCCTTCTCGACCTTCAAAAGCAACTCTTGCTCACTGAAAGGTTTCTGCAGGTAGTCGAAGGCGCCGAGCCTCATTGCTTCCACCGCCGACTCGATCGTCCCATAGGCGGTCATCACAATCACCTCGGTCTGGGGCTGTGCTTCTTTGATCGAGCGAAGCACGTGAAGGCCATCTGGGGTCCCCAAGCGCAGATCGGTAATCACCAGGTCGTAGCCTTCGGTGGATCCCATCTCGGAACCTTGCGTCCCATCCTGAGCCAGGTCGACTTCGTAGCCGTTGCCCTTGAGAAGCATGGACAAGGTCGTACGCATGTTACGCTGATCGTCGACCACCAGAATGCGGACTCGACGTTCGCCATGAGCGGAAGCTTCACCAACTTCAGTCACCCCCGCTCCCTACAGTGAAACCTAGGTGTTGTGAATGCGCGGCCTCTGTCATCGACTGACTCGCCTTACCGAGGTCCTTTTGACGACAACCGAGTGACGACAACCGAGATCGCCGGCAGGTCACCCCGGAGGGGGCTCCCGTGCCGGGGCTGCCCGCAAACAACGGGGCGCAATGAATTGACCCCGGGGGAGGGAGACTCCGCACCGCTCGCCTCCCCTACCGGGGAGCGGCGGGCGGCCTTTTGAGGCGATGGGTGGAGATTCTAGCAGAACGGCAAAGGCAATGGTAATCCGCGGAGCCATGGCAGAAGCGCTCAAGTCTCAGATGGCCGATCCCCAAAAGCGCAGTGCGCTCCTCGATGACGCCACTCTCGTCCTCGACAAGGAGGTGAAAGCCAAGGGAGGTGTCTCCGGCATGGCGATCAAGGGTGCATTCAAGGTGGTGACCGGAGCTCGGCCGGGTTTCACCCGGCACATCATCGATCGACTGCTCGATGACTTCCTCGGGGCCCTCGATCCCCTTTATCAAAGAGCCATACAAGACGGCCTGGCCCCTGGTGCACTCGTGGTCAAAGAAAAGCAGGAAACCGCGGAAGCTCTCCTCGAAGTCGCCGATCGCCACGTGCAACGCTCGAGCAACGAAGTGGCCAGAAAGGCCTATGACAAACTTCGGGGATCCGCAGGACGCCACGTCGCCGAAGCGGCGCCAGCCCTCGCAGCACTTTTGGACCGCCACGCCAGTCGGAGCTAGTGCTGCGACTGGTTTGACCCCATTCGAGAGCATGGTTTCGAAGGTGGGCGGCGTTGAGCTCAAGCGGGCTCAGGCTCCCCAGGGAGAGAAAGCGGTTCCAAGAACAAGGACCGGATTTTTCCAATTTCCGACTATCCCCATCGGAAAAGTGTGGTATCCCGAGCAGTGAGTAGCGAAACCCTCCAATTCATGCTCTAGAAGGCGCACGCGACGCTTCGAAAACTCCACGAAACCCGGCATATGTGAAGGGCTTCTTTCCAGGGAGATCGGTGCGTCGATGATGCTTTGATACAGATGGAGCTGACACAGTCGGCCCCTTTTCCCCGACCGAGACGATGAACTCCCCCATTCCAAGTGCTCCCAAGAAGGTCAGCGGTGCCACCGTTCGTTTTGCGGGCGACTCTGGCGACGGCATGCAGATCACCGGAAGTCAATTCACTTCCTCCACCGCCCTGGCTGGCAACGATCTCGCTACGTTCCCCGACTTTCCAGCAGAAATCCGTGCACCTGCGGGAACCACGTACGGGGTCTCCGGTTTCCAGATCCATTTTGCTTCCGAAGACGTTTTTACGCCCGGAGACGCGCCGGATGTCCTCGTTGCGATGAACCCCGCCGCGCTCAAGACCAATCTCAAGGATCTTCAGCCGAGCGGACTCCTCATCGTCAACACCGGTGCCTTTTCCAACCTCAACCTGAAGAAGGCAGGGTACGAAACCAATCCGCTGGAAGACGATACGCTCACGGGCTACGAGGTCCTGAAAGTGGACATCACGAAGTCCACACTGGCCGCCGTCAAGGAAACCGGACTTTCTACCAAAGAAGCGGGGCGCTGCAAAAACTTCTGGACCCTTGGCCTGATGTTCTGGATCTACGGGAGAAGTCCCGAGCCGACCATCGAGTGGCTCAAAAAGAAATTCCAAAAACTGCCTCAAGTCGCCGAAGCCAACATCCTGGCCCTGAAAGCGGGTCACGCCTACGGCGAGACGGCAGAGGTGGCTCACTATCGCTACGAGGTGTCACCAGCCCCCAGTCACGCCGGAGTTTACCGAAACATCGGCGGCAACGTGGCCACCGCCTGGGGACTGGTTGCGGCCGCAGAGCTCTCGGGAGTCCCCATGGTCATGGGCGCCTACCCCATCACCCCGGCAAGTGACGTGCTTCATGAGCTCAGCCGCCACAAGGGATTCGGCGTCACGACGATTCAGGCCGAGGACGAAATCGCCGCAGTCTGCGCCGCGATCGGGGCCTCCTATGCAGGCAACATCGGCATCACAGCCACGAGCGGACCAGGAATGGCTCTCAAAGGGGAAGCCCTGGGCCTTGCCGTCGCGACAGAATTGCCCCTTGTCGTCATCAACATCCAACGCGGCGGTCCAAGCACCGGACTCCCGACGAAAACCGAACAGGCCGACTTGATGCAGGCCATGTATGGCCGCAATGGTGAGGCTCCCGTCGCCGTTGTTGCAGCCCAAAGCCCAGGGGACTGCTTCTTCATGGTCATTGAAGCAGTCCGCCTCGCCACGAAATACATGGCGCCAGTGATCCTGCTGACCGACGGTTATCTCGCCAATGGAGCCGAGCCGTGGAAAATTCCGGATGTGGAGACGCTGCCTCGGCTGGACGTCAAGTTCCGCACCGACCCCGAGGGGTTCCATCCGTTCTTGCGCGACGAGAATCTGGCCCGCCCTTGGGCCGTGCCAGGCACCCCCGGCCTCCGTCACAGGATCGGCGGTTTGGAGAAGGACTACGCCTCGGGACACATCAGCTATGATCCCGACAACCACGAGAAGATGTCTCATGTTCGTCGGGACAAGATCCGCAAAATGGCCGAAGATATTCCCCTCCAAACCATCGAAGAGGGTCCTGAATCCGGCAGCCTTCTCGTGCTGGGATGGGGCTCGACCTACGGCGCCATTCGCCAAGCGGTTCGGAACTGCCGCGCCGCAGGCCTGGACGTCTCCCAAGCCCACCTGCGCTACCTCAACCCCTTCCCCAAGAACCTCGCGGAAGTCCTCTCGCGTTTCGAGCGCGTTTTGGTCCCCGAGCTCAATCTCGGACAACTCGCCAGGCTCATCAGGTCCGAATTGATGATTCCCACCGAAAGCTATCCCAAGATCCAAGGTCAACCATTTCGCATTCACGAGCTGGAAAGCCGGATCAAAAGTGAGCTTTCAAGCCTCATGGCACAAGCCAACAAGGAAGCTTGATCATGGCAAAGCTGATCGATGCACAAAACCTAACAAAAAAGGATTTTGAAACGGACCAGGACGTTCGTTGGTGCCCAGGATGCGGGGACTACAGTATCCTCGCCAATGTCCAACGGATGATGCCGGAGCTCGGCATCGCTCCCGACGAGATCGTGTGGATCAGCGGAATTGGCTGCAGCAGCCGCTTCCCGTACTACATGGACACCTACGGGTTCCATACCATTCATGGCCGAGCTCCAGCGTTTGCCATGGGGGTGAAGGCAGCGAACCCCGACTTGTCGGTCTGGATGGCAACCGGCGATGGCGACGGTCTCAGTATCGGCGGCAATCACCTCATGCACGGCCTCCGGCGCAACATCGACGTGAAAATGTTGATGTTCAACAACAGGATTTACGGCCTCACAAAAGGTCAATACTCCCCGACGAGCGAGGCCGGTAAAGTCACCAAAAGCACCCCGTTTGGCTCCGCTGATCAGCCCATCGATCCTTCCAGCTTCGCCCTAGGCGTGGGCGCCAGCTTCGTAGCTCGCTCGGTCGACACGGATGCAAAAAACCTCGCGGCTGTCCTTCGACGACAAGCCGAGCATCGTGGAGCGTCTTTCAACGAGATCTTCCAAAACTGCAACGTTTTCAACGATGGAGCATTCGAGGCCTTCCGAGCCCGAGAGCACAAGGCAGAGCGTCAACTGCATGTCCAACATGGAAAACCTCTGCTCTTTGGAAAGAACCACGAGATGGGCCTTCGGGTCACTCCAAGAACGCTTGCGCTCGAAGTCGTCACCCTGGGAGAGCCCGACCAAACCGGCCACATCGTCGAAGAAGAGGACATCCTCGTCCACGACGAAACCAACCACAATCTAGCGTTCTTGCTCGCCAGGATGCCGTTTCCCGAATTTCCTGTCGCTCTGGGCGTGCTCTATTGTGACCCGCGAGAGACCTATGATGATCCTCTCCGGCAACAGGCGGAGCAGGCCAAACAGAACAAGCCCTCCCTTTCTGCCCTGTTGCACAGCGGAGCCACATGGACTGTCGAATGAGCGAGACCGGTCGGCCTGCACCGGCGCTCTAGCGAGCGCCTCCACTTTCGACTATCTCCGTCTGCGAGGGTACACCTCGTCCGCGTCGGTGCCTCACCCCCAATCCTCACCGAAACACTACGGAATCAACAACCAGGAAAGACAAACCCCATGTCGAGCCCCCAAGATCCCCGCGCACGACGTCGCCAGAAAGCAAGACGAGCCAAGAAAAATGAAGAGTGGCAGCTCAAGCGCGCCCAGGAGAATGCCTCGGCCAGCAAGCCTCGGACTCCACCGAAAACGGCTACCTGAGGCGCTGCTCTGCGTCTGCGGCCGGCCTACGCCTGCGGCCACCGTCAGAGCAGCGCCCTCCCCAGGCGAAGAGCGCCGACAAAACGGGCCGCGGCGGTGGCCCGTTTTGTCTTTGTTGCCATCAGCGGCTCCTCGGCGCCTCGCGGATCCACCCTTGGTCGTTGTTCGGGAGATTTGGCCATCGCACGTGCTCGAGGAGGAAGGGGCTCGACAGGCGCCCCCGGTGGCACCACGATCCATGGTCGATGGGAGCCGATAAGGACAATTCACAGGACCCAGACGGAGATCTCGCCGTCCAGGAGCGGAAGGAGACGGCCCGGCCTCGGCGTTATGTCGTCATCTTCCACAACGACGACTACACAACCCAGG
>CAYTRQ010000230.1:8380-9111 GCA_964440025.1 uncultured Polyangiaceae bacterium
TTTTCGTGGTGCACGTTCTGGTGACGATGTTCCATAAGGACATGACCCAGGCCACCCAAATCATGCTTCAAGTTCACCATCGGGGGTGGGCTGTCGTCGGGACATACGGCCGAGATGTGGCAGAATCAAAAGTAGCCCAAGTGACGGCCTACGCGCAGGCCCAGGGCCACCCCCTGAAAGTCACGGCAGAACCAGAAGGGTACGAAGGCTAGATGAAACTGAGCACCGGGTTAGAGATCGCGATGAACCTCGCGCTCAGCGAGGCGGAACGACGCAACCACGAATGGGCGACCGTCGAACACTTGCTCTTTGCACTTCTCCACGACGAGGAAACAGCAAAGGTTTTGAAAAAATCCGGCGCCAAGCTGGATACCCTGCGAGAGGGTCTGCAGAAAGTGCTCGATGAAGAGCAGGATCCTCTCCCGGAGGGAACAAGCATCGGCCCCCAGCCAACACGAGGGTTCGAACGCGTCCTGGAGCGAGCGGCCTTTCACGTGCAATCGAGCGGGAAAGACGAGCTCTCGGGGGAAAACGTGCTCGTGAGCATATTTGCGGAACGCGATTGCTCGGCGGTCGCCCTACTCCACCAAGCGGGTACCAGCCGCCTCGATGTCGTTAACTACATTTCCCACCGCGTCACCAAGAGCGGAGCCGACGAAAAAGGCCTGACTCCTTCCGTCGGCGACGAGGACGAGGAGAGCGAAGAAGATCCCCTCCAGCGCTTCGCATCC
>CAYTRQ010000231.1:0-9107 GCA_964440025.1 uncultured Polyangiaceae bacterium
CAGCTAACGCCCGCCGCGCGATCTCGAACAACAGCGTGTCGTCGTCGACAGTCGGCCCTCCCCAATCCCGGCGCACAATGGCCTGCAGCTGCCGAAACAGCGCCATCGTTTCGGCGCGCACTTCGAAGCTGAGTCGATGCCGCACCCGGCTCGGAGCCCCCTTGGTCTCCGGCGTATCGCCCTTCCGGGCCACTGCATCGGGCGGCCTTTCTGGGACGGGAACGGGAGGCACTTTGGGGACGGGAGCGACCGGCGCTATGGCAGCTGGCGGAGCTGGCGGAACAGTGGGCGCCGGGGGCGGCGGGGCCACGGCCGGTACGGACGAAAGGAGCGTCCGCCTTGCACTCAATGGCAAGGAACTGACCGAGCTTTCTCTTGCGCCTACCAGCGACTCGAACACCTGGTCGGATCACGAGCTCGACGTGCTGCTCACCGCGGGGATCAACCGCGTGACCGTCAAGGTACGCGACGGGGACGACAGCGACGGTGTTCGCATCGACTACCTCGAAGTTGTGCCTACGGACAGATCGATCGCGTCCTACGAAGCAGAAGCATCTTCGAACACCATCGCTGGGGCCGCCATTATCGAGGACTCTTCGGGGGCGTCGGGTGGGCAAGCCGTGGGAGCGATCGGGGAGGGGAGCGAGAACACTCTGACCTTCAACGGGGTGAGCGCCCCGGAAGCCGGCGCAACTCCGGTTCGCCAGCGTCTCCGGTGGACATAGCACCACCGCTCCCGGCGGTCTGGCTTCCGCCGGTGCCTCCTCCCCCCGGTGCCTCCTCCCCCCGGCTCAGCCCCCCTGAGTTCATCGTCCCTCCCGATTCTGGCTCTGTCCCTCCGGAACCAGTGGCGGCCCCCGAGCTCGCCCCACCAGAGCCCGTAGCGCCGCCGGTCGTCGCGCCGCCCCCGACAGTCGTCCCCCCCGAGGCCGGTCTGCTCACTCCCCCTGAAGCATTTGCGCCATCCGCTGTTCCTCCTGAGCTTGTTGCGCCTCCGGAGGCATTCGATTCCAGGTCGCTCGGTCGATCGGGGGCGTTACATGCCGACGAGGCAAGCGCAAGGAGAGCAGCGCCTGCCATCGTGGAGACGTGACGAGACAAAACTCCGGCCGCTGGGCGAGAAACACAATCACCCTCTTCCGGATAACACAACTGCGTTCCCTCCGGGAGGTGAACGTTGTCTCCCCGCCGCCTGTAGAATTCCGTCCTGGATGCGCAGCAGATGACTGACAGTGAGCCAATTTCCCAGGAAGAATGCGACGGTTCCTTACCTCAGGAGCACATGGGAAGACGGAACGAACGCCTGGACAGGTGAACTTCGAGGTCGAAGGAACTCTCCAGTTTGGTCGGGTCGACGTTCATGTGAATCCGCTCCGCTCGCTCAGCAGTGCAATCGCCTATCGCGCCGTATGGCGTGCGGAGGCGCGCGACGCGTGGAACACGGCTGGCATGAGGGATCCGAGCGGGGGTTCGGGTACCTTCGTAGGAGATCTTCGAGCGCATCGGCGTTCCCCCCGATATCGAAGCAGTCCATTTTTCCAAGAGCGATCGGGAAGAAGGGCGTGACACAGCTCTCGAGGTGGCTGCCTCTGCGTTGGAAAATGGGGAGAGACTTTCGGAGTAGTCCCCCATACCTTTCTGGGTCAACAAAGATCGTCGGGTGGCCTCCGCCGGGTGCCGCTCGACGATCCTGGAACACGGACCGCCCGGGTGGACCATCATCGAGCTAACATAATGGAAACACGCACGACCACTGGTGCCCTAAGTCCTCACCCGCTCGGGAGCAAGAACAAGTTGGTGAACACCGTCCCGGATCGGCACATTCGAGCTCCGTATCGCAAGCAAGTCCGTCAAGCTCCAAGCACTCAGAAGCGTCTTCCAGCTGCAGCAGGCACGCCCGCTCCTCTTCGACCGAAGAGGTTTCCTCCAGGCACTCCTGCAGCCGGCAGGCAGCCGGCGCCTCCTGACCAGCAGGTATGTCGCAACAGTACGGGTACGGACTCCCGCAGCTCCCGGGAGGACATTCCGAGCTCTCGAAGCTTCCGTCCGGGCAGCGCCATTTGCCGTCGACGCATTGCTTGCGGACCTCTTGAATTGGCGACTCACAACTATGGACACAAAAAGGCGAAAGAAGAATTTCGGCGCAATCGCCTTCGTCAGGCTCCTGTTCTCCATCAGCGCCTGCCCCCTCTGAAGGTGCTTCCTCGGCGGACGACCCGGCATCGTCACGTTCCTCCTGGTCGGCGGACGGTCCGTGCGTTGTTTTGCCCGAGCAAGCCGCACTCGAACTCAGCACTAACACCAGCAGGACTCTGATTCGTTGACCTAGCATCTCAGTCTCCGTGCAGGCCACCGCAACTATTGTGCCAGCGCACACTGGTTCCTCCCCAATTGTCGCTCCCAGGACATTGGCCCCCCATTCTTCCGAAAGCAGATGCCCTGCTCGCGAGCACCTGGACACTTCACCGTCCAGGGCTGCGCACCTGCGTCCATCACGGGGGCTAAGAACGGCACAGACGTGTGCCACTCTGAGCCGGATCCGGCTGTGCAGGATCACATGGAGCACGTTTGAGCTTGCGTTGTCGCGCGAAGCGGCTTTGGCACGGCACCTGCTGCAAGGGCAGTTCAATGGATCGAAACCCGGAATCATCCAGGCTCTGCTGGGAGGGTCGGGCGTCTGCAGATGGTTATGGTCCATGAGGTGGGCCACTTGTTGGGCTTGACCCATTCCTGCGGGACGAAGCCGAATGCCGAGCGCGCGGAGCCGAACGCCCAGGTCCACCCCGATGACCCCACCCCGGGCGGACGTTCAGAGTGCTCAAAACGGAAGGCGCAGCTGCCCCGGTGGAGCCCCCTGGATGGAGGGGGGGAGCCGAGCGCCAAGCCCGTGAGCCGCGGTGAGGGAAGGGTGCTCTTCGGTACCACCGATGGAGCCATGCGCGTTTCGGTGAAGAAGGAGAGAGATTTAGGGCAAGAAGGTGGGAGCCAGCCGCGCGTTCAGGGTTACGTCTGCACGACGCCTTGTGTTGCCGATCTCCCGTTGGGCACTTATCGCGTATACCTGAGTCCCGGCGAAGGCAGTGACCTTGAGAGTGGAGACAGCGACACCCTGACGGTGAAACGCGGCACGTGGGTGTACCTCCGCGCGCCGGGTCAGTTTAACCGGGTCACGGTTGGTGAAACGTATCTGTCCGCGGTGGTCGTTGTGGGCGCCGCGCTGACTGTGCTGCCGGGGGGCGGGTTGCTGATCACGGGGCCTCGAGCAGTTGGGGGCGCCGTCGTCGCGGCTTCCGTTGCGGGCACTATCGCCTCGGGGATCTGGGCGCACCGCTTGTCCCGGGGCACGATCCAACCGGGGGCCACGACCTATTTTCCCTTGGAGGGATCGAACGGCCAGCCTTCTTCCCATCGAGGTGAGGGTTCGGCAGCCATCAAACAGGAGACGACTGAATGAATCTGAAACATGCTTTTATTTGTATCTCGAGCCTCGTCGTAGCAACCACAAGCGGTGGTTGTGCGACCTCTTTCACGGGCAGCGCCTACGTGGAAAATGGCCGTTCGGGTTGTGAGACGAAGTGTCAGGCGCAGGGTTTGGAGTTCGTCGGAATGGTTCACATGGGAGAATATAGTGATGCCTGTGTCTGCGCTGTTCCTGGTGAAGTGGCAACGGTGCGCAGAGACTTGGCGACATCGGGTGGCGTGACCGCGGGGGCGGTAGGCGTGATTCTGGCGATGCGAGAGCGGGAGCGCAGCAGCCGCATGCAATACGGCATGTATTGAGCGACGGGGGCCTGATCTGGGGCCCCTTGCTCCGCAAACATCAATCTCGACGCACTCGTTTTTGCGGGGACGTCGCGCTCGGTTGCTTGGTGTTGCGTTAGCTCGAAGCGCGAGAGCCTCCGGCGCGGAGGGCGCCCAACATCAGACAACCGAGTGCCTCTCGGTGAGGGGCTGCCTCGAGCTTCGCAGAAGAACCCCCCGGAGCAGGCGTAATCGAGCTGCCTGGGGGAGACGGGGGGTTCTCCCGGCGATGGGGGAAGTGAGGGCGACTCGGGGAACAGTGGAGGCACGGGCGGCGCCCCTTCTCTCTGCACGGAGGACGACAGTCGGCGTGTCTCTTGCGGCACCAATAAAAACGGCGAGCAAGAGCAAACCTGCGTCTCCGGCGAATGGCAAGACACGGGGGAGTGCGATAATGCCTTCATCACGGCTTGGACGGTGGAGGAAGGCTCCCTGGCGATCACTTTGCCCACCGTGGAAAACTGCTTGTATGATTTTGTGGTCGACTGGGGCGAGGGGAGCACCAGCCACATCACGCAATGGGACGCGGCCGGTCGCAGCCACGGCTACGTTGCTGCAGGATCGTACACCGTGCGGATCGAAGGACAGTTCGTGGGATGGTCTTTGGGGGAGTTGGGGGCTTCCAACGCACGCAAGCTTACGGACGTTTTGCGCTTTGGACCGCTGGTTCTGGGAGACACCGAGGCGCAGTTCTCTGAGGCGTCGAACCTGACTCTCTCTGCGCACGATGCGCCAGGGTTGGAGATGACCACGAGCCTCAGAAGGGCGTTCTATGAATGCTCCAGCCTGGTGGAGGCTCCGAGCCTTGCCTTGTGGGCCCCCCGATGAACCCACCCCGGGCGGACGTTCAGAGTGCTCTCCCAGCAGAATCTTTCCCGAACTGCTCCCGCTTCGCTGACGCACTCCTGCCTGCGCGTGAACCAAACGAAAGGCAGGCCGGCAGGCAGGCGAGGCCCGGCAGCTGCCCCTGAAAACGAAAAGCGCAGCTGCCCGAGCGGCACCCACTTCGCCTGGGGAGGAGCGCGAGTCCCTGCCTGTAATTTGAACGCTCATGGACAGCTCCCGCGAACCGACCGGCCAGGCCACGATCACTCCGGTCTGGGGTTTGGGGGCTCATTTGCCTTGACTCTATCCCCCCAGGGGGGATAGATCACAATGATGTCTCCCGCCCTGCATTCGACTCACCCTGCAATTATCAAGCGTCTCAAGCGAGCAGAGGGTCACCTCCGCAGCGTCATTGGGATGATTGAGGAGCAGCGTCCGTGCATCGAACTTGCCGGGCAGTTGCAAGCCGTCGAAAAGGCCATCGCTCAGGCTAAGAAAACCCTCGTCCGCGACCATCTCGACCAGTGCCTAGGAAATGCAGCAGAAGGGCTCTCGGCCCGACAGAAGCGCTCCATCGATGAATTCAAGGAGATCACCAAATACCTGTGAGGGGGAGCGATGTTCGAGATTCTGGGAAACCTCACGTACCGTCGCCTCTTTCTCGCGCAGATTGTGGCACTGCTCGGGACCGGCCTCGCGACGGTGGCCCTGGGGCTACTCGCGTTCGATCTCGCCGGGCCACGAGCTGGCACCGTTTTAGGCACCGCCTATGCCATCAAGATGGTCGCCTATGTCGCAGTCGCCCCGATTGCGGCCGCCTTCGCAGAACACCTTCCCCGGCGCACGATGCTGGTCAGCCTAGACCTCGTCCGAGCGCTCATCGCGCTGCTCTTGCCGTTCGTGACGGAAGTTTGGCAGGTCTACTTGCTGATTTTTCTGCTGCAATCCGCATCTGCGGGGTTCACCCCCACCTTTCAAGCGACCATCCCTGACATTCTGCCGAAGGAGAAGGACTACACGATTGCCCTTTCCCTCTCTCGTTTGGCGTATGACCTGGAGAACCTGATCAGCCCGATGCTCGCCGCATTGTTGCTGGTCATCGTGAATTTCCAAACGCTCTTTTCCGGGACGGTCTTGGGGTTCTTGGGGTCGTCTCTGCTGGTTCTGTCCGTTGTTCTTCCGAGCCCGCAACCCAAAGAGCAACACCCCATCTACGAACGCACCAAGAAGGGAACGCGTATCTACCTTGCTACGCCGCGCTTGCGGGGCCTCTTGGCCGTCAGTCTGGCGGTGGCTTCTGCGGGCGCCATGGTAATTGTCAACACAGTGGTGGTCGTTCAAGGAGAGTTCGGCCTGACGGAGCGCTTCACCGCACTAGCACTGGCTGCCTTCGGAGGGGGCTCCATGGTGGCTGCACTTGGCTTGCCGCACCTTCTCTCGCACATCTCCGACCGCACAGCGATGCTCACAGGAGTTGCCGTACTCATTGTCGGATTGCTCGCCGGGGGGTTCGTGACGAGATTCGAGATCCTGGTCGTCCTGTGGTTCCTGCTTGGGATGGGGTATTCGAGCGCCCAAACCCCGTCGGGTCGACTGCTCAAGCGCTCGTCCCATGCACCAGATCGGCCCGCCCTGTTCGCCGCTCAGTTTGCGCTCTCCCATGCCTGCTGGCTTCTCGCCTATCCCCTCGCGGGTTGGCTAGGAGGCTCCGCTGGACTTCCGGCCGCGTTCTTGACCTTGGGCGGCCTCGCGACCCTCGGGCTTCTGGCAGCCCTCATGCTCTGGCCAGCCTCTGATCGAGAAGTTCTCGTTCATCGGCATCCTGGACTTGCTGCGAGTCACCCTCACTTCCGTGAGGCCGCTGCAACATCCGGCAGTCAGCACGCCCATACCTTCGTGATCGACGACTTGCATCCCCGCTGGCCTGAAGAACCATGATCAACAATCGACTCCTCTCCCCGTGCACAGCGAGCGGCTAGACAGAGGTGACTCAGCCGCGCGGCACAACTGATTGCGCGACAGACGTGCCGCTCCTCGCCTCCGGCAACTCCGTGGCATGACGAGAAAAAACGGGGTCGGTGACGCCGTCCTCACGGACCCGGGGTTTGCTGTGGAACGATTGCCGCCGTCTCGGTCACCTTCAGCCGCAAATTTGCGGTGGGCGAGAGGAGCGAACGCCAGAGAGATGCACGCCTGTCCCAAGGTCAGCGCCGCAGCCCACGACAGCGAGTATGCGGAGTTTCTGCCGACATCGAGCAAGCACTCGTCCGATTC
Organism: uncultured Polyangiaceae bacterium; assembly: GCA_964440025.1. GTDB lineage: Bacteria > Myxococcota_A > Polyangia > Polyangiales > Polyangiaceae > NIC37A-2. The sequence continues at coordinate 6,901 of CAYTRQ010000231.1, forward strand.
TTCGAGCACCTTCAGGTGAACACCCGTGTGAATGAGCGGGAAGTAGCGCGCGGCTCGCTCGAGCCCCTCCCCGAGGGTGGGGGCGTGCGCCATCATGAAGTCGAGGACTCCATAGGCCCCCGGTGGCGCAGCCTCTGCCGCATGGATGGACAAGTCAGAATCCCCGGAGAGCTCGAGCGCGGCGCGCCACAAGCGGTGCAGATCGGACTGAGGGAGTCGAGCGTCTTCCCACACCGACTCCTCGCTCAGCCGTGCCGCGGCGAGAATGGACTCTCTTTTGACTCCTCTTTGCCCGCACGCCGCAAGCAAACTGAGCGCCGTCGCGTTGGTGACGAAACCCACGGCGCGAGCCTATCCACGTCTCGATACCCGCGCCATTCGCGCCCGATTCGGCCCCCTTGTCACCTGCGGCCAAGGGATTGTCGCCTGGCGCCACTGTCCGCCGGGCTCCTCGGGCGCACCGTAAAACCATGAAATGGAGCCGTCGTTGGGTTTTGATCTTGTCCGCACTGCAGAGCGTCCTGGGCTGTCGCCCGGTCTTTCTAGGGGAGTGGGCCAGTCAGGCACAGTTCGAGAGCCAGCGAGCAACGGGTCCGGTGCTCAGTCACGCCGGCACTGGGATGGGCTACGTCGCATTTCTTCGCATCCAACCCCAGATGAAGCGGGTGACCGTCGTCATGGGGAACGGAACCTACCTCGACGGGAGCTTGGGAGAACGGATCGCGGACGGGGCCGGTCAGTTCGTCGCCGATTGAGGGCGGACCAGTCTCACGAGTCGCCCACGGACGCGAACTTGCGGTACGCTGAAGAGGCTTTGGGAGAAAAGGTGCTCAGCGGACGAAGCACCAGAATCGTTTTGTCGGCAGCTAGGAACTACAGACCTGAAAATCGCCGCTTGTAGTTGAAGCCCATCAGGCGCTCGTGTCCGCAGGCCAGACAGGCCAGTCGCAGAAGCTCGTGCTCCAGGATGCCGCAGGTCAGGTACTCGTCGTCTTCGTCAACAAGTTGTTCTTCGACGAGGTTCGCATCGGGGCTCTCGCTCAGCAGACCAGTGTAGCGCACCACCAACTCGAAGCCTTCGTGGGTGACCATATTCTGAACGCACCGCATCGTCGCCGACCTTCCAGGTCGGCCGGGTAGTGCTGACCGGCGGGAACTCAGCTCCCGTGTCGCGCCAAAAACCACTGATTACCGAACGGATCGCGGAACCCGGCACCGCGCGGTTCCTCGAACATGGCGCCCGGCTCCATCATCGGTGTTGCGCCCGCGGAGATGGCGCTCTCGTAGACGCGGTCGACGTCTTCGACGTACAGGAAGAGCGCGATCGGTTGCGCCGTCATCCCACCGGGCGTGTTGCCGCCCATCATGATCTTCGAATCGCCGACCTGCATTTCCAGGTGCGTGCCGCCGGCAGCGCCCGTCGCCCGGTGACTCTCCGTGGCGCCGAGCGCCGTCTTCATGAACTCAGCCACGGGTTCGATATCTTCGACGAACATGTAGGGAGTGACGTTGTGGAAACCTTCTCGTCCCGGTTTGCCCAACATGATGCATATCATGTCGGACGATCGAGCGGCTGTCGAGGCCCGTGGTGCTGGTGCGGATTTCACCGTGATCAGGTGTTTCACCTATCGTGGTCGCCCATTTCACGCATCGTGATCAGGTGTTTCACCTATCGTGGTCTCAAGGACAGCCATCGTCGTGACATCCTAGAGATCCTCGAAGACCGACACGGCAAAGCATCAACGGTGATCACGAGCCAACTGCCGCTCTCCAAGTGGCATGGCTACATCGGAGAACCGACAATCGCTACGCTATTTGGGATCGATGGGTCCACTCGGCGTATAAATGTGAACTCAAAGGTGATTCCAGAAGAAAGACCAAAACCAAGAACTGAAAACCCTCCCAATCCCGTCGCTGCGCTCCGATCATGATGCGTGAAACGAGCGATCACGATGGGTGAAATGCGCAAAGATAGCTCAGGAAGCGATTTTGAAGCATCAGAGTTTCGGAAGACACTTTCACCACGTTTGCGCCATTGTGGTCGCAGAGCTTCGCCGTATCGAATCAGCACTTCGTCCTCCGGAGCACGCGAAGTAGAGCATACCGTCTGCCTAACACCCGCTGCGGACCGACCGCACACAGGCCGGTTGTGGCTTCGCATGCGGCGTTGTGGCTCGGGCCTCTTGCTTGTTCAATCAAGAGGAAGG
>CAYTRQ010000232.1:0-9101 GCA_964440025.1 uncultured Polyangiaceae bacterium
TCCAGAGAAAAGTGGTCTCCCTACCGACCACTTTTATGTGGTCGCAGCACTAGAATGAATATCTGTCGCTAATGAAAATGATCCTGGTTCCGCGCGGCTCGACCTCGAAGGGGAGTTCGCGGGGATGTCCCAAGGCTCTTTTGATGGCCGGATGGCGTTCGGGTGGCGCAACGAGAAGCAGGAATCCTCCACCTCCTGCGCCGAGCAGCTTACCTCCTTGTGCCCCCGCCTTCCTCGCCGCCTCATACCATTCATCCACCACATGTGTGGCAATGCCAAACCCAAGAGAGCGCTTCAGCAGCCAACCTTGGTGAAGCAGACCCGCAAACTCGTCAAGATCGCCACGACCAGTCACGGTCGAACGCATCTCCCTCGCAAGATCACGCATCTCACGCAGGACGGTCATCTTGTCACGGGTTCCGTCGCTTTGTTCCTTGAGGATCCCGTCAGCACTCCGCGTTTGTTGTGTGTAGAGAATAAGAACCCTCTGCTCCAAGTCCCGAAGGAACCCAGGCCGATGCGGAATGGGCTCTACGGTCACCTCATCATTCGAATGAAACTCGATATAGTTGAGCCCGCCGAAAGCGGCAGCGTACTGGTCCTGGCGCCCGATCGGCTTGCCCAAAATGTCGAGCTCGATCTCGCACGCTTGCTCGGCCAGGCGATGCGCGCTGCTCACCTGGCCCCGATACGCCCAGAGCGCATTGAGCAATCCAACAGTGAGGCTGCTGCTCGACCCCATTCCCGTGCCGCCGGGCACGTCACCTATCGTGGTGATCTCCAGGTGCTTGCCCAGATCGGTCATGCGCAACGCCTCTCGCGCCAACTCGTGCTGCAGGTCATCGATGACCGTTGCCGTTTCAAGTTTGGTGTAGGCAACACGGGTGGTCACGTCGAAGCGGGGGCTGACGGTCACGTACATGTGTTGCTTGATCGCGACCGAAAGAACGGCACCGGTCTCCTGCTCATAGAAAGCGGGAAGGTCGGTGCCACCGCCAGCGAAACTCACCCGATAGGGCGTTTGGGAAATGATCATGAGACCTCCACGTAGCGTTTGAACTCGTCGACGAGAGGATCGAGGGCGGTGGACAAATCGAATGCCTGCGTCACTCGCTCGCGCCCGGCGGCGGCTAGCTTTCTGGCAAGCTCTGGTTGCTCAATCAAGCGCTGTAAACAGTCAGCTAAAGCGGTGACGTCGTTTGGCTGGGCCAAAAGTCCTGACTTTTCATGTTCGATCAAATCCGGAATCCCCACCAGATCGGTCGAAACCGCAGGAAGACCACAAGCCATAGCCTCCATCAGCATCTGCGGGAGGCCGTCCACGTCATTGTCTGAAGCCCAGACGCACGGCAGACAGTACATATCGCCGCTGTGCATGAACTCCGGGATCTTCTCCTGAGCGAGAGCCTCGCCGGTGAGGGAGACAACGTCGTCCAAATCCAAACCGCGGACCTTCTCCCGCAAGGTCGCTTCTTGGGGACCACTTCCAGCAATCGTACAACGAAAGGATAGTCCCCGATCCTTGAGAAGGCGACATGCTTCGATGAGGTAGAGAAACCCCTTTTTTTCTACAAGTCGTCCGGACGAAACGATGTGCGGTGGATCGTGGTTTCCTACTTCTTCTGACGGTGAAAAGTGGCTGGTATCGATTCCGCAGTAAACGAGTCGAAGTTGCTCCGGCCGGGCTCCCTGCTCCAGGTAGAAGTTCCAGTGAAACTTGGAGATACAAACGATAAAGGCAGCCCGGCGCACCTTGTCGTTCAACGCGGCGCGATCGCGAAAGAGATCCGCCGCATGCCCTGTGAAACTAAAAGGGACTCCGAGGAGCTGCGCTCCGTACATGGTGACTGTACCTCCCGAATGAATCCATTGCGAATGGATAAGACTCACATCTTCGCTTCGAATTCGGTCCGCGAAATAGCAGGCGACCAGAAGATGCCAGAAGGATTTGCCACGAATCACGAGGCTCTCACGAGGTCCGGTAAAAACGTTCCAAAGCGCATTGAGGTAACGCCCTCGGTAGCGCCACGGAGCACGAAGCACCGAGAGTGCGAACGCAGCCGGCGGGAGAGGATACAAATAGCGGGCTTCTCTTCCTAGCCGCTGCATATCTTCCGATTCGAAGAACGTGCTCGGAGGCTCGTTCAAGGCATGCAATCTCACGGGGATCCCTTTCGAAAGCATGACTCGAAGTTCGTTGCCCACCCAGGAATTCCCCAGGCCATTGGACGTCATGTAGTGGATCACTCCGTATTCTCCTTTGTCTTCCGGCGTCCTCTCCAGTTGTCGAAAAACTCCCCTTCGACCATCGTTCGCTCCTTCTGACCAATCAGTTGCCGCGGCAGCACCAAGAGGACACCAAAGGTCCAGGAAATATTGGCAAACAACGGCCCCCACTTTCCAAGCGATCGCGCGAAGTAGCGCGACCGCGCTTCATAGAAATACGAAGGACGTGGCTTCTTGCGGCGAGTTGCTTCCTTCACCGGTGAGCTTTTTCCTCGCAAGTGCACCACTCGACCCTGGGGCTCATGCACCACCCGAAAACCAGCCTCGGCGATGAGGCGACAATAGTCGGCATCTTCGTAGTACATGAAGTAACCCTCGTCGAGCAAACCGACCGTCTCGAGCACGCGGCGCGAAATCATAACGAAAGCAAAACTGGTCCAAGGCACGTCGACTCGAGCGGTTTGAACACCAAGAGGCACATTGTACCGATCGAGTAGCCTCGTGATCACTCCTGTCGATGCGCCGCGGATCAGTTCGCTCCCAGGAGTCAAATGACGAAAGCAACTGATCTGTGGAACATCGTCTTCTCCACACAGTTGAGGACTCACGATGCCAATGTCTTCGTCGGACCGCAGCGCACGATAGAGTGTTTCCATCGTGCCCGGACGAACAATGGCATCGCTGTTTTGAAGAACGTAGGCCTCGGCAGAAACCTCACGAATCCCTCTATTGTTACCTGCTGCAAATCCTCCATTTCTTGGAGACCGCACGAGTCGCAGATGACTCAGTCCCAGCTCCTCGACCCCTTTCTGAATGACATCGGCGCTGCCGTCGGGGCTCCCGTTGTCGACGATGAGCACGACGTCACGCGCCGGGTCGACGTCTTCGGCCGCACTTTTCGCTGCAGCCAGCGCGAGCTCGGGCGTACAATAGTTGAGCACGACCACGGCCAATCTAAAATCGGGCTGCGTGGGTGCAAGATATCGTTGTTTTGGACCCTGAGAGCTCATGATGGTCGCGAATGATGGTCGCGAGTTGCGTCTCAGCCCCGCACCGAGCGGCATGATAGGAACGGACGGCTAAACCGCAAGTCGGTCCCTCCTCCCCATCGAAGCCTCCCTCTCGACGAATCCTTCCACCCCGATCCCTCCACCCCGAGGCGCAAGAGATGAAAATGCCGCGGCTGGGTTCAGTCGGTGGGCTGTGGGGTCAGCCCAGCAAGATTTGATGGGTCTCCGCGGTTCGGCAGGCGGAGCGGCCTCGCAGGCGATGGCGCCCAGCAGGCAATCGAGCTCAGCGGGCAGAGGGGCTCGGCAGGTGGCACCCCCCAGAAAGGCGAAAAGGGCCTTCTCCAACTCGCTTCCAAGCCGCGACCCGAGGCCCGAGCGGTCTTTTCAACCTGAAACCGTGCATCGTGACACTCCAGGAAAGTTTTGACATCCATTGCCATGCTCCAAAAACGGAGAGCCTTGATTCTCCTTCTGGGAATCACAGTGGGGGTCACGGTAGTCGCGCTCGTGACTGGAGCATTCACCGACTCTGGCAGGAGGCTCTTGCGAATTTCCGAGGAGGTCGAGCTCGACGGCTACACGCTTTCTGTGCGCGACTATGGGACCGGGCGGCCAGCGCTGATCATCGAAGGCGGTCTCGCCTGTACGAAGGAGCTCTACACGGGATTGCAAGTAGATCTCTCACAGAAGACTCGGGTGATCTCCTACGATCATGCTGGGATTGGCGACTCGACAGCCAGTGGCAACCCAAGAACCCTGCCCTACTACGTCGAAGAGCTTCGTAGCCTACTCGGTCACAAATCCATCTCTCCTCCCTATATACTGCTCGGCCACTCACTGGGTGGCCACATCATTCGCTACTACGCCCATCTCTATCCAAAGGAAGTGGCTGGCCTGATCTTCGTTGAACATCCCCATGAAGATTGGTTCAAATACATTCGCGCGACCTGGCCAAAGGAAGATCTCGACGCCTACTTCGAATGGTGGCGCCCGGAGGGCTCTGACTACGAGGGAACCGCCCTGAAAGAACTTCTTCTCTACGAGAAAAATTGCGATCTCGTTCGCGGCATTCTCCCTCCCCCGGACATTCCAGTGTTGATGTTTACTGGAAGCGCAAACAGACACTATCACCCCGACGAGTTGGAGCGCGATCGGGTTAAGTGGACCGAAATGCAAGCCTCGATCATCGAAGATGTCACCGATGCCAAGCACATCGTCGACTGGGAGACCGGCCACGTTCCCCACCGCGAAAAGCCCGCCCTTTTCGAACAGGAAATCGCCGCATTCATCGACAAAGTGCGCGCGACGTCCGAAGAACGATAGAAGCAACTCTCGTCCTCCGCCAAGCCCCGCCCCACAAGCCGTCAGCCTGCGAAGCAGCGAAAGCTCCCGCTGGCGCTCACCCGGACGGGTGAGGCCAGCATCGGCGCCCCCCTTCCACGGGTCGATTCGATGCACTCCATTGCTTGCGGGCAGCGCCTCTCGCCGTACCGCCGGGATCATCTCGTCGCACCTCTAGGGCTATGTGACGCGTTCTAGTCGCACCCGAGGTTCAGATAGCGGTCGCCATCGAGGCTTGGTTTTGACAACCGTATATTTGGCAGCTGGCTCCGGCAGAGCAACCAATTGGGGCATCATTCGAGAGAATTCCTCGACGCTCAAGGCGTTTTTAACGATCGATTGATTGATATGACGTCTTAGGTCCTTCAACGATTGATAGTAAAACGTCTTCTCGTAACTTGAGATGAGCTCCTCTGTCTGTTTGGGCCAAATCATCGTAGCAATGTTGTTCGGAGCCACCACGATGACCCGAATCCCGAGTCTCTGCAGCTCCCATCTCAACGTCTTGGAAAGTCCTTCTAGAGCGTGCTTGCCAGCGGCATATCCACCAAAGAACGGATTCGCCCGACTCCCGCTCACAGAGCTGATATTGATGATCCGCCCCGGCTCGCAGGGCCCCTTCCCAGATGGCTCCCGTCGCAACCGCGCAGCCAATTTCGCTCCATCAGTTGACTCCCCCAAGTGTGCATCTCGCGCATCCCGCGGCAGCAAGTATCGGTACATTTTCTGAATGACCCCGAGCTGTCCCACCACCAGAGTCTCCAGTTGATGCCTCAGTTCCTCCAACGGCAAATAGAGAAGCGGCCCCATCTTTGCCGAACCAGCATTGTTGATCAATGCAACCAGGTGCCCATTGAGCTCTCGATCGAGAACTTCGGTCGCCGCGTCGATTTGCTCTGGATCGCAGATATCGAAAATGAGCGGGACAAAATTCGGCCCGAGGCTCGCTCCAAGCTCATCCGCCGTGGTCCGCGACCGGACACTACCAAACACCCGGTAACCGGACCGAAGGAATTCCTTCGTCATACCGAGGCCAATCCCTGACGAAACGCCAGTGATCAGGAGGGCTTGCTGGGGAGACGATTGCGAGCTCAAAACGAAATCACCACTCAAAATGGCATCCACCACATGACGAGGGCTGTCTGCTGGAACTTCCCCGGCCGACGCCAATCATGAAACCGCCCGCACGTACGTCAAGAATTTTGTTCGGTTGTCTTCCCCGGCAAGCGGAGCCCGCAGCACATCCCGGAAAACAGAATTGGCATCGCCAAAGGCGCGTTCGACTGATTCAATCAGGCGATCTTTAGACAATGCTGTTCAGCTCACTCGATTTCGCTCTCTTTCTACCATCGGTTTTTCTCCTCTACTGGGTGGTTCCGAAGCGCCGTGTCCTGCTTAGAAACGGCGTCCTTCTAGTTGCCAGCTACGTCTTCTACGCGTGGTGGGATTGGCGGTTTCTCTCACTCATCGTCGCCAGCTCTTTCGTCGACTACTTCGTCGGACTCGCGCTTGAGCGAACGGACACCCCGAAGAACAGAAAGTTTCTTCTCAGTCTGAGCATTGTCGTCAACCTCGGGCTGCTCGGGACCTTCAAGTATTTCAACTTCTTCATGGAAAGCGTGGTGGGCGCATTCACTTTTCTCGGCCTACCCTTGGAGCCTGCAACGCTCGACCTCGTCCTTCCTGTCGGCATTAGCTTCTACACGTTTCAAACGATGAGCTATTCGATCGATGTCTACCGAAAACGGCTCCAACCTACGCACAAGCTGATTCCTTTCATGGCCTATGTCGCCTTCTTTCCTCAGTTGGTGGCAGGGCCCATCGAACGCGCAACCAACCTTCTTCCTCAGTTTTCCACTTCACATCGATTTGACACCCCACGAGCTGTCGATGGCCTCCGACAGATGCTTTGGGGCTTCTTCAAGAAGGTGGTGATCGCGGACAACTGTGCGCCGCTCGTCAACGAAATATTTTCTAATCCCTCAGGGTACAATGGCGCCTCATTGTGGCTGGGCGCAGTTCTTTTCGCCTTTCAGATCTACGGCGACTTCTCGGGCTACTCGGACATCGCCATTGGTACCGCCAAGCTGTTCGGCTTCGACCTCATGCAGAATTTCGCTTTCCCCTATTTCGCACGAGACATCGCCGAATTTTGGCGCCGCTGGCACATCTCCTTGTCGACCTGGTTCCGCGACTATGTCTACATTCCTCTCGGCGGCAGCCGCGGGGGAAAGCTCGAGCAAATCCGAAATACCTTCGCCATCTTCCTGATCAGCGGATTGTGGCACGGCGCGAACTGGACCTTCCTCGTTTGGGGGTTGTTGCACGCGCTGTATTTCCTGCCGCTTTTGCTGGCCAATAGAAACCGAAAGCATTTGGGGCCTATCGCAATCGCGTCGCAGTTTCCCACCCCCACGGAGGTCATCAGAATGTTTCTGACCTTTGCTCTTGTCGTCGTCGCCTGGGTGTTCTTTCGGGCGCCGAACGTCGGCGACGCCTTTGCCTACGTCGCGCGAATGCTTGACCCGAACACCTTTGGACTCCCTGAACTCCGTCCCCTCAAGTTGCTCGGGCTCATTTTTCTCTTTTTGTTTGTCGAATGGTTGAACCGCAGCGAAAAACACGGCTTGCAGCTCCTGCCGAGCTCACGATCATTGCGCTGGCTCGTCTATTTGGCACTCAGCTACGCTGTGATCTTCTTGGGCGCCGAAGCACAGACCTTCATCTATTTCCAATTCTGAACCATGGCCTCCTTTCTACGTCGCCTCACCTTGTTCGCCGCTCTCTGGCTGGTTGGCTACATAGCAATCGTGGTCGCCGTCATGCTTCTGGGAAAAAGAGTCGCACACAAGTGTCAATTAAGAGCTGACGTCAACGCCGTCATCGTCGGCGATTCGCACACGATGTGGTCCATCAACGATTCAAAAGTCCCCGGGGTACGCAACATCTCCCTCAACGCCGAAGGATACAAGTACACCTACAGAAAACTTTCTTTGTTGCTCGATCAGGAACCGCAAATTGGCGAGGTCTACATCGGTGTCGGGCCCCACAACTTTTCTGGGTACTATGATGACTATCTATTCGGTGAAGCATTCAAGTTCTTTGCACATCGCTATTTGCCCGTTCTCACCATTTCCGATTACGCAAAAGTCGCCGAGGAAAATCTCTGGGAGATCCCCAAGTTCTCGAAATTTCTCGTCACCAAGGGCTTTCTTCCTGCCTTGAAAGGACGGTGCCTGCTCTATGGTGAGTTTCCTGAACAAAAGCGGACGCGTGTCTATGAGCCGCGTAGTATGCGGAAGCGAATCGAGAACCAGTACTATCGGGCCGGAGAAGTCGTCGAGCCTTCGGCATCTAACACTCATTACCTGCAAAAGCTCGTCGACCTCTGTAAAAAGCACCATGTCGCAGTGACGATTCTGACGCCCCCGGTTCATCGCGATTACGCCGCCTTGATCCCCGAACGCTACAAAAAGCTGCTGGAAAACTTCGTAAAGCGAAACCAGCTGGAACACTATGACTTTCCTCGTCTCGATCTCGACGACTCCTCCTTTCTTCCAGACGGAGACCATCTCAACCACCATGGCGCTTCGCGGGCAACAGAGGCCTTCGCGCGATATCATCGCGCTCACTTACGCCAAGATTCACCACAGGATGGCAACTGAGGTTGCCTTTCCGGGAGAATCAAGGAGTGATCTCACAACCCCTGAACGACATCGGCGTCGCCCAGACTCAGAAATCAGGACACATCTGGTATGCATACCAAGAAGTCAGATGCTTGGCAGATGGAAGCATTTCCTCTTGAGCACGTCTCACAACGTCGAAAGGCTCCGCAAAAATACGTTCTTGACTCTTCGAGGGGCTACCTCCTCACCGCTAGCCGTCACGAACAGCCGGTTTCATTTTTCGAATGGCTCGAAGGGCTCGAAAACCAAAAGGCCGCACGTGAAGCACTGCTTCACGCTTGGTCCGAGATACCGTTCAATGCCTTTGTCTGGGAACTTCCGGCGCTCACACAAGCCCTGCTTCATCGTCCTTTTGAATGCGTGGTCATCCACGAACCCGCCCTGACGCGTCCCGCCCCTTCAGCGCAGGCTTTTCGGGAACATCTTGCCGGTGCCAACGTTGTGGAAGTCAGCAACTTGGGAGGTGACGCTCGCTTGATCATTCCGGCGCCCCGAGGGGACAATGCTTCTTATGGCCATCTGGCCTCCTTTGCACGTTCCGGACCGCGTGACCAGGCACACGACCTATTGCAATGTCTCGGATCGGTGGCTTTGCGTGAGATTGGCAATGAGTCTCGATGGCTCAGCACTTCCGGACTGGGGGTCCCCTGGCTGCACTTTCGCTGCGATACCAGACCCAAATACTATCAGCACGCTCCCTACAGAGATCAAGACTATCTCATCAACACCTGATTGGCACAAAGCGACAGCGCCGGGCTTCGGCTTGGAATGGATTTCCCGAGCCCTTCGGGGTTCGGGAAATCCGTTCTAGGCCAGTCAACGAAACTCCCCGCGAAAG
>CAYTRQ010000233.1:0-9081 GCA_964440025.1 uncultured Polyangiaceae bacterium
TCGGCTTTTTTGCTGGTTCTTGTGCTGCGACCGACCGGAGGAAGATGAATGATTTTCGAGAGAAAAGTGGTCTCCCTACCGACCACTTTTATGTGGTCGCAGCACTAGGTCGTTCGCATCCACAAAAGGATGCGAACTAGGTATAGCGTCGGGACATCGGAGCCGAGCCTGGGACGAATCGCGCCAAGTGCTCGATGATCGCGCCCGCGAGCAGGCCCTGATTTTCGTCATCCCACAATCTCAAATGACTCCCAGGAACCGTCAGCAGAGAGATGGGGCCGGTGATGTAGTCCCTCCATCCATGAAGGGGATCGTCCATCTTCGTCGCAACCCAGGAAGGCGATTCCTCTGCCCGAATCAGAAGAAGAGCGCAGTCCTCCTTGTAACTCGGTCGATAGCAATCCTGGGCGCGACGCTGAGCATCACGCACGTGCCGCATGTGCTCGCTCAACTCATGGGTCGGTCGTTGGTCCTCCAGGGGAATATTCAAATGCCGGGCGAAGCGCGCTTGCACATTCCGACTGCGCTCCTTCAAATAGTCCTTCTTTCCTGGCCCATCGCGACCGAGAAACTCCCGTACGTGCGCTAGCGTCCGCTCTGGCAGAGGAAGCCGCCTCGGATAACCAGGGGCAAATCCGTCGAAGCAAATGAGCAATGGCACGTGCCGGCCGCGCAATCTGAGCCGGTGAGCCAACTCAAAGGCTACCAGCGCACCAAAGCTGAAGCCCCCCAGTACAATGGGCTCCTCAGAGGAAAGAGCCGAAATCTCTGGCTCATAGGTCGCTGCAATCTCTTCAACTGTATCTGGAGTCTCCATTTCCTTGCCCATGCCAAGAAGATCGACGACATGGATAGGCTGCTCCGGGCCCAGGAAATGCGGAAGAGAGCGGTAAGTGAATGCCGTCCCTACGACTCCCGGTATCAGCACCAATGGCGCTAGCGACCCCTCCGCATGAAAACTCTGCAGGTGTTTTGAGCTCGATTCAACTCCCGTCGCCCTCTGCACAACTTGTGACAAGCTCGCCACCGTTGGATTGGCCAAAAGCTCTGCAAGCGGAACGTCCGCGCCAAAGCGTTCCTTGATCCGTGATAGCAGCATGACAGCAAGCAGCGAGTGGCCCCCCAGCGCAAAGAAGTTGTCAGTCGTTCCTAGACTTTCGATCTGCAGGAGACTGCACCACATCCGCACCAACTCCTCCTCGAGCGCACCACTGGGCGGCGTCTGATGCTCGCTACAGGCCGCGCTCTGGGGATTGGGCAATGCCCGACGGTCCAATTTCCCATTCTTGGACGTGGGCAACACATCCAAAAAGAGCACTCGAGTTGGTACCATGAATGACGGTAGCTTCTCCGCCACTGCCGCCTTGACCGAAGCTTCGTCCAGCTCGACGCCATCTTTCGGCACAACGTACGCCGCCAACGATTTCTGATTGGACGCATCGGAATAGGCCATACAGACAGCAACCCGAACGCCTGGGATTGCTGCCACGACGGCTTCAACCTCGCCCATCTCAATTCTGAATCCACGAATTTTTACTTGAAAATCCGTCCGCCCCAAGAACTCGAGGTTCCCATCCTCGAAATAGCGAGCCAAATCGCCCGTTCGATAGAGCCTCTGTCCAGCTCGGAAGGGGTCATCGATGAACCGATCCCGGGTTAAGTCGTCTCGATTCAGGTAACCTTCGGCCAAGCAAACGCCACCAATGTAGAGCTCACCAGCTACTCCGACTGGCACCGGCTTCATCCGCCGGTCCAATACATGATAGCGTGCGTTCTGAATCGGCCGACCGTAAGGAATGCTCGACCATCGTTGATCGATGGCTCCTACGGGAAACCAATTGGACCAAATCGCGGCCTCAGTAGCTCCCCCCAGACTCTTGACTTCGGCCCCGGGGAATGCACCTCGCACGGCATCTGGTAGCGAAAGCGGAATCCAATCACCGCTCAGCATGCACAGGCGGAGCGACCCCTCCTGATCCATGGGAAAAAACGGAGCGAGACGTTGCAGTGCAGCTGGCGCGGAATCCCAAATGGTGATTTTTGCATCAACGAGATAGGCGGCAAGCCGCTCCGGATCGGCAAGTTTGTCCTCGGTAGCAATCACCACCGTAGCGCCCGCTCCAAGAGCACCAAATACATCATAAACAGACAGATCGAAACATGGCGACGTCACGAAAAGAAGCCGGTCACCGCGAGCCACCTCGAAGGTCCGATTCACCCATTCCAGGGTATTGATGACGGCACGGTGCGATAGGACGACTCCCTTCGGTGTTCCCGTGCTTCCTGAGGTAAAAATCGCATAACACGGCTTGTTGGGATCCGAGATCGTGTCTGGTCGATGCGAAAAGGCTCGTGCAATCTCAGCCTCCCCTTCACCATCCACGACGAGAATCTCCCCGTCGAATAGATGACGATACCTCTCTTCGGTCACAACGAGACCGGCCCGAGCCTCGGAGAGCATATAATCCAGTCGTTCCTTGGGATACTCCGGATCCAGCGGGACATAGGCAGCTCCGGATTTTTCCACGCCGATCAGCGCGACAACGAGATCGAGCCCGCGACTCAAACAAATGCCCACGTACTCATGAGCGCCAATGCCACGCGCTCGAATCGCATTGGCGATCCGGTTGGCCCGATCCTCGAGAGACCGATAGCTGAGTGCTTGGCCATCGACCTCTACCGCAATTTCTTGCGGTTGCTCTTGAGCCCGTGCCTCAAAAAGCTCATGGATACGAATGGTTTCAGAAAATGCTCGTTCCGTATCGTTCCATTCGAAGAGGAGCTTTCTTTGCTCGGCATCAGAGATCACCTCGATCTCTCCGAGGCGTCGTTCGGGATCGCGCGCAAGTTCTCGAAGCCCGTGGATCAATCCCTCGCCCAACCGTTCGACAGACGACGGCAGAAAACGGCGCCGATCATAAAGCACCCGCACTTCGAGACGCGTGCCGTCGAACACGGTTGCAGTGAGAGGAAAGGCCGGCTGTTCGTGAAGGACAACACCCCGCGTCCTCCATGGTTCCCCCCCTTGCTCCATCAATACTTGATGAAGACCCCGATTTTCGAACATTAAAAGCGTCTCGAAAAGCGCAACTCCAGGCGACATCTCCGACGCTCGGGTGACGTCCACAAGAGACGCCGCTTCATGGGGGCGGACCGCAATGCTCTGGGCCCGCAGGCGTTCCAGCAGGTCCGTGACCCTCAAGTCGTCGTCCACTTGAGCGCGAGTCGGAACCGTATTGATGAACAGCCCCACCATTCGCGCCGCTTCACCATCTAGCGCAGAGCGCCCAGAACGCGTCGAGCCAAACAGCACATCCGTCTCACCCGTAAAGCGCGATAAGACGAGACTCCACGCGGCCTGAACGACCGTCCCCACTGTCGTCCCGGTCCGATCCGCCAATCCCTGGACCGCGGACCGAACTTCCGGGGCGACCGCCCAAACGCGCTCGGCATACCCTTGGGCACGAAGTGGCTTGCCACTCGGTTCCGCAAGGGGAACGGGCGTCGGGGCGTCCTTGTCGCGGAGAAGATCGCGAAAAAATTCTTTTGCAGCGTGCGAATCGCGACAGCCCAACCAATCGATGTAATCGGCGTACGCACGCGGAGAGGGCGGCAACTCGGGTTCTTGCTCCTCCACGAGTGCTTCGTAGACGGAAAAGACTTCGAGCAGGACCTTCGGAATGGATCGGCCGTCCAACAGAATGTGATGAAAGGTCCAGATCACTTCGCTGCGCTGCAGTCCCCATTCCAGAACCTTGACGCGCATGAGCGGCGCCTGATCCAAGCGAAAACCACGCAATCGGTCTTGACGCAAGATCCCCACCATCTTCGCTTCGAGCTGATCTCTACCAAGGTCTCCTGCCTTGAAATATTCGACGGGAACCTCGAGATCCGGATTCTCGATCTGGTACGGCTCTCCTTCCGCGCGAAAATGAAAGCTGCTGAGCAAGTTCGGATGACGGCGCGCAACGAAGGTCCAAGCCTTGGCGAAGGCCGCCCGCTGGAGTTGGCACCGAAGACTCAAGCGAAGCTGCTCAACATCGTATCCCGCCGTCTCGTCGCTCGTTTCGAGAAGAGACTGAAAGACCATTCCCGCTTGCATCGGGGAGAGCCCGTAGCGACGACTTTGGTGAGAGGCGGAGGAGGCAACTTGCTCAACCTCAACCCGCTCTTCCACTTGTTTTTCCATCATACTGTCAGATTAGCGGCAACGAAGCGCGTTCCACTCCAGTGCTACCCCAGCTTCCCCGCCCGCGTCGAGATAAAGAAAGAATTTTCGTGGAAATGACCATCGTGCCGTATTTGCTCTCGTTCCGTTCAGGTCATTCGTCTCCCCACCGACCATCACCGATCGTTCTTCTTGGATTCTTCGGATCGCTTACGCATGTACTGACTGATCACATGGATCAGACTTTGATGCGTATCCTCGACGATTCCGTAGTTGTCGAGCGGTATCCAGACACAGTGCTTGGCTAGTTCCTTCAGCTGGCCTCCCCCAAAACCGACAAAGGCAATGGTATCGATCCCTTGTGCGTTCGCCAGTTCACAGGCCTGCACGACGTTCGGAGAGTTGCCGCTCGAGCTCACCAACAAAAGCGCATCCTTCTTTCTTACGTAGTACGTAACCTGCTTGGCAAATGTTTGGTCATATCCGATATCATTTCCGATAGCGGTCAGTAGCGGGACGTTCGCGACAAGTGACTGACACCGAAGAACCGCGCATCCTTGCATATGCGCCCCTTTCGTCATGTCACAACAGGTGTGATTGGCGATCGCCGCACTACCGCCATTGCCGGCCACCCAGAGAATTCCATCATCTTGAATGAGACGATCCATCACCTCCAAGACCCCGGTCATCGGAGCCTTGTCGAAGGACAAAAGCGCATCGCTGAAACGCCGGTAGTAGTCAGTCACGAAGTCTTGAAAATCCATCATCGCTACTCCTCTCTTCCAGTAGGCCCCACTCGAGCCGTCAGCGCAATGGCCGCGCTGACACTACCCTGGTTCCCATCTCAAAAAGGCGCTTCGTGCGCTTCATGGCCCACCCCACTTCGATCCGCCTTCGCGAGGGATGGGATCCGGAGATCCAAACCGCACTGGGAGGTGGACGCCGAGCTTTCCAGGCCCTTCTTCCCCGCGCGGGCGTTGCATTTTGCTGAACAAACGTCGAGCTCTCAGCTTCCCTTCTTGGGAAGATAGCCTTCCGGATTCCTCTTGTGCCACTCCCAAGCCGTTCGGATTGTCTCTTCGATGGAAGTGTACCGCGGCTTCCACCCAAGCTGGGTTTTGAGCTTCGTGGGATCAGCCACCAGCCTCGGTGGGTCACCAGGGCGTCTCTCGACGACTTTATATGCGATGTCTCTGCCGACAACAGACTCACATGCACGAATAATTTCCATCACACTCTGCCCATTCCCGGTTCCAATATTGAAAACCTCGGCAGTCGATTCGGTCGTCGACTCGATTGCCAGCAAGTGTGCCGAAGCGAGGTCATCAATATGCACATAGTCACGAATGCACGTACCATCAGGTGTCGGATAGTCGTCACCAAACACCAGGATCTCCTTCCGCTTTCCAAGGGGCACTTCGAGGACCAGTGGAATGAGATGCGTCTCCGGGTTGTGATATTCTCCAAATCGGCCGTCGGGCGAGCCTCCGGAAGCATTGAAGTAACGTAAGAGCGTAAACCCGAGTCCATACGCGTGAGCGAAGTCACGTATCATCCACTCCACGGTGAGCTTGGTTCGCGCGTAAGGGCTGAAGGGCGCTTGAGGGGTCTTCTCGGACATCACCTCCGACTCGGTCATCCCATAGGTCGCGCAAGTACTAGAAAACAGCATGCGGCTGACGCCAGCCTGTCGCATCGCATTGAGCAAGCTCAAGCTTCCACCAATGTTATTTTTATAGTGGTATTCAGGATTCGTGACCGACTCGCCCACATAGGTCGCCGCAGCAAAGTGCATCACGGCATCTGCTCCAAATTCCCTGAGAGTCTTCGTCAGCTTTTCTGTGTCCGCGATATCTCCCACAACGAGCTCCGCATTGCCTACGGCCGCGGGATGTCCCTCAACCAAATTGTCATAGGCGATCGCTTCGTGGCCTTGTTCGAGCACGTGCCTGAGACAGGCACTGCCCACATACCCTGCGCCGCCAGTTACCAAAATTTTCATTCTCAATTCCTCGTTTCTGCCAGGATGGTTGCTGCAGCTTCCTTGATGGTCGGGAAGGCTCGAAATTCGGTGCCGCATTCAGCTTGTGTCTTTTCCCCATAGCCAGACAAGACCAGCAGGGACTCCCTGCACCCCGCGTTTCGACCTGCCCAAAGATCGCTCAGACTATCCCCAATCATCCAGGACTCCTGAAGCTGAATTCCCCAATCTCTCGCGGCCTGCAGCAGCATTCCCGGCCCGGGCTTGCGATCCGGATGTTCGACAAGAGTCTGATCTCGAGTCTTGGGGACTTGCGGACAGTAGTAGATGCCATCAAGCCCAGAGCCGGCCGCCTCGAGCTGGAAAACCATCGTTTGGTGAATCCTCTCCAGTCCAGGCACATCGAGCATTTCCCGGCCAATCACGGACTGGTTGGTCACGATCACGCACAGGAACCCCGCCTCCCGAAGCTCCCGGATTGCCTCCGCCGCCCCTGAAATCAGAGCAACGTCTTCCGCACGCCTCAAGTGATGTACCTGTTCGATCACGGTGCCGTCACGATCCAAGAAAACGGCCGGCTTCATCGATCATCCCCGCCGCCTTCGGGCCTCGTAGCTAGCTGCCCGGAGAGTAATCCCGTTCCGAACACTTGTCGGGCGCGCTTCTGCGCAGCCTCGAGTGCCTCGAGATTGCCTACATCCAAATGAAGCCCTCGGTGCACGTATCCCATCATTCGTCCGACGAAGCGCGGCAATACGTCAAAGCCAAGATCGAATGCATCCATCTCAGCCATTTCCCGATAGGCGTCCTTGGAGACGACATAGATCCCAGCATTGGCCAGGTCGCTCTTCGGCTTCTCCGGCTTTTCGATGAACTCGACCACGCGACCGGCATCGTCAAGCGTAGCAATCCCGCAAGCGCTGGGACGCTCGGTATGAAATAGAACCATCGTCATCGGCTGGTCATGGCTTCTGTGGAAGGAAAGAAGTTCGTCGATACGAATATCGGAAAGGTTGTCGGCGTAAATGACGACACAACAATCCGATTCGTCACAGAGATGAGGATTGGCTGCCACCGTACCAGCAGACCCAAGTAGTTTCGGCTCGTAAAATTCTTCGGCAGCGATGGGGAGCCGACAACTGACATCCTGAAGGTAGGTTCGAACCGGCTCAGGAAGATGATGCGTATTGACGAGCGCTCGATGAACTTCAGAGCGCGCAAGTTCCTGCATCCAAAACTCGAGAAGCGGGACTCCGTTGATCGGTACGAGGCATTTGGGTGTCGTCTCGGTCAGTGGGCGCAGTCGGGTTCCCAATCCCCCAGCAAGCACCAGCGCCGACGCCGTTTCTGAAGCGCCCGAGTCCTTTTCGTCAGGGCTTGGGCCCACAGGCTCTCGACTATTCATGGGATATCTCTATTTGGCGACGTCGCGCACAACACCAAGCTTGGCCATCTGTCGATTTCCGTAGTCCAGAAGTTCCTCCGATGCGTCCTCTTCCCGCAACCAGTCGCGGTAGGCCGCCACGCTGTCCTCGACCGTGCGCGTTGGTCGCCAACCTAGAGACTTCAACTTCGAAATATCGGAAAAAATGTGACGCGTGTCTCCAAAGCGGTACTTCCCACACGGCTCCGCCCGATAGTCCTTGACGCCAAAAACCCGTGCCACGGTCTCTGCGAACTCCTTGACGGTGACCGCTTTCCCACCACCAACATTAAACATTTGATAGTCCGCCCGAGAATCTTCCAAAACCAACAAGTTCGCAGCAACCACATCGTCGATATTGACAAAGTCGCGAACCTGCTCGCCATCTTCGTAGATCAACGGCTGTCTGCCCAAGTGAAAACTCAAACAAAAAAGGCGACAGGCTCCGCTATAGGAATTGTAAAAACTCTGCCGTGGTCCCTGCACGATTGAATAGCGCATCGCTACGCTGGGCACGTCGCAGCGGCGGCCAAGATTGAGCGCCGCCTGCTCCTCGGCGATCTTGCTCATGCCGTAGGGGTTTTGTGGATTGGCCACAGTCTCGTCGGTCTCGACCCAGCGCAGCGGCCCGCGCTGTCCCTTCTCCGGCTGGATCTCCCAAATCCCTGCTGCAAGCTGCGAGTTGCTCCTCAAGGACGGCAACACCTTCTTCCCGTCGGCATCCAAATAGAGCCCCTCCCCCAATGCGGCCTGACTGCTCGCCACGATGACCTTCTGAATCGGCAGCTTCTCCCGCTCGATAAGCTCGTAAATCATCGCGGTGGACACGACGTTGGTCGTGTAAAAGCGGCTATAGTTGGGTAGATAATCCTGATACGCGGCAAAGTGATACACGGCGTCGACCCCGCGGAGAGCGCCGAGCAACGCACTCTCATCACGAACGTCACCCTTGATGAATTCAACCTCTGCGCTGAGATATTTGGGCGGTTTTCCCTTTGGATGCACCGGCTCCTCCAAACTATCAAGGACGCGCACCTGATGCCCTTCTTTGAGAAGAGCATCGGACGTATGGGAACCAATGAACCCCGCGCCACCGGTGATCAGGACCTTCATGCTCGGCAGGTTACACGAGGGCGCCGCAGCTTTGAAGGCTGGACCGAGCCACGGACTTCACTCGTCAGTCCTCTGGCGGAGCGGCCCGCAACCTTTTCCGCGGAATTCGCCGGCGGCGCCCTCGATTCCACCGCGCCGCAGCTGCCCTCGCTCGCTCCGAAGGATGACACCGGACCGGTGCCTCGAACGCCAGCACGAAAGCCTCGACAAAGCGCCGCCGCCCACCCACAGGGCGAGGCGAGCCTTGGCGGAAGGGCGAGGCCTTTTCCAGCCCCTTTGCTCGATATGCCGGATTTCTCATTGGAACGCATCTCGCCCCCGGTCGGAAGTTTTGAGCCGACGTGCTAGTGCCTCGGCAACTCACGTTTCGAGCGGTTTCGAAGCACTCCCAGAAGT
>CAYTRQ010000234.1:0-9023 GCA_964440025.1 uncultured Polyangiaceae bacterium
CCCTGGGCCAGGCACTGCGGCCCAGATTGCCATCGAGGGAGGCGTTCTTTCTGCAGATCTAGCGCTGATGATTCGCTTGATGTCGAAAATGACGATGGGAATCGGCTTGCTCTACGATCGCGACGTCGAGTCGGACTTCAACACTGAGTTCATCAGAGTGATGGGGCTCTGGTGTGGGACGTTGGTGATGGGACGAGAGACGGCGATTCGGGTGGGAACTCGAGTGGCCATGGCCCAATTCAATCAAAGGGTTCCTGCAGAGCTTTTCAAGCGCATCAATCAGCGAGTCGGTGCGACGATTGTTAGCAAATACGGCTGCCGCCGTGGCGCCGTTGCCGTGGGGAGATTGGTCCCGATGGGCGTTGGCGCTGCGATTGGCGGAGGCTACAATCTGGCGACGATGAAGGGCTTCAAGAAAGCTGCCATCGGATATTTTCAGACGGATAATCCGCAGGTATTTGTGGAGATCAAAAGCGAAGTCGCGTTGACGGCGAGTTCCGCCGCTTCCGCTGGCTGACGGTTCTCTTCAGAGCCACTGGCCATCCAGAGCCACTGGCCATCCAGAGCGGCTGGTGATCAGTCACTCTGCGGCCGAGTTGCCAGCGCTCACGCTGCCTGATGGTCTTGTGATTGATTGGGCTCCCGAGCGCTCTCGCTCGGTTTTGCATCATCTGGTGTGAGGGGGACTCCTTCGAGGGATTCCACTCGGTGGACGAGCTTACGAATCAAAGACTCGTAGGCGATCATCGTTCGTTGGTAAGAAACTTTTTCGATGGCAGAGACCACCAGAAGAGTGAGGGCCATTCCGGCGAACCAGGCTTCGGAAACGCCAAGTTGAAAGAAAAGGAAAATCACGACGAGCACCGCCAGTGCGCTCATGAGCACACCGCGGGCCCGTCGCCGTGCGGCTGCAAAGCTGTCGTCGAGCGTTGCGCGTTCCTTTTCAGTGAGTTCTTCGATGTCTGTACGGATCATCAGATTCCTCCTGGGAGCTCAGTCCTAGACTGAGGAAAAATGCCACATGTGTCGTCGCTCGCGCCATGGTCGAAGACGAGAGGAAAATTGCCCCTCTCGACTGCGGCGCATGACGGGTGTTCTCCTTGCGAGCATACCTACGCTAGTTTGAGTGCAGGAACTGTGCCGTGTCGGTCCGCCTCGAGCTGTTTCGAAGTGGAGCCGTTCGAAGAGACGCCAAGGAAGGATGAAAACCTTGGACTTGCCCTCGATTTGAAGGAATGAACAATGGGTGATTTGGTAGATGACTTGGAAGCCGCAGCGGACGAGTTCCGGGAGACGCACATATCTTGGGTCTTTCTCCATCGGGATTATGTCTACAAGGTCAAGCGACCTGTCGTGCTGGACTTTCTCGACTTTTCCACGATGGAGCAGCGCCGCCGGATTTGTCAGCAGGAAGTGGAGCTCAATCAAAGACTCGCGCCCGGCGTGTATCTAGGAGTCGTTCCCGTGCAGCAGGATTCGGAGGGGACCCACCGCATCGACGGGACAGGAAAGGTCGTTGACTGGGCCGTTAAAATGCGCCGCCTTCCTGACGAACGACGCCTGGACCATTTGCTGCAACAAAATAAAGCTGCAGATCGAGAGTTGACACAGATCGCGGAGCGTCTCGTTGACTTTCATCGAGAGGCACCCAGCGACGAAAAGATCAAGGCTGCGGGACATCCCGATCGGGTATTGGAAAATCTTCGAGGCAATTTCAGCGACAGCCGCCCGGCTGTGCGTTCCTTCCTGCGTCCCGATGTCGAGCGGGCGCTCATGGAGGCGCAGGTTGGATTCGTCCAGCAGCACCGCGACTTATTCCTGCGCAGGATGGATCAAGGGAAAATTCGGGATGGTCATGGAGACTTGAAAGTCGAGCATGTCTATCTCGAGGAGCGGCACATCATCATCCTCGACTGCATCGAGTTCAAGGATGCCTTCAGGTATGGAGATGTCGCTGTGGACTTGGCTTTCCTGTCGATGGATCTGCGGGTGAGCGGATATGGTCGGTTCGCCGAGCACTTGCTCGCTCACTATGCTCTCTTGTCCAATGACTATGATATCTATGCGCTCATCGAATTTTACGAAAGCTATCGAGCTGCCGTTAAGGCCAGCGTGACAGCGATCTTGGCGGAAGATGAGGAAGCTCCCGAGGAGGCCCGCCGTGTTGCCAGCGAAAAGGCTAGCTGCTATTTCGCACACCTTGAAAGGTCCTTGCCTCCGAAGGGGCAGTCCTTTTTCTCCGCGAGCGAGTCCGCTGCGCTGGACGACCCCGAGCTCGCCACGCGTGGTGAATCGTGGCGACCCGTGGGGGCCAGCCCCCAGGTGCTTGTTCTCGTCGTTGGCCTCATCGCCAGCGGGAAGTCGACGGTTGCCGCTCATGTCAGTTCGCTGCTTTCCGCTCCGATCGTGAGCAGTGATCGCACACGCAAGTACCTGGCGGGAGTGTCGCCCACGACGCCACTGCACGAAGCCGCCTTTGCGGGTGCCTACAGCGAGGAGTTTGGAAAGCGGGTTTATGGTGAGCTCATGCGACGAGCCGACTTGGTTCTTCGGGCCGGAAGACCGGTGATCGTGGATGCGTCCTTTCGAAGCAGAGAGCAGCGAGCTCGGCTGGCGGAGCTGGCGCGGGGCCGTGGCGTCCCTTTCCGGATGATTGAATGCCACGTTCCCGAACAGATCGCCAGGGAGCGACTGCGTAGCCGGGAGCGGGAGTTGGGGGTCAGCGACGGCCGAGCCGAAATTTATGATCAGTTTGTGCAAAGCTGGGAGCCCATCGAAGGGTTGTCCCCGGCAGAGCATAGTCGCCTCGATACTTTACGGCCCGAGGAGCAGATCCGGGATGTGTTGAGGAGCGAGATTCTGCAAGAGTTTTGTTCGAGTGAGGGGTGAACTAACGGGAGTCGCTTTGTTTTGGTGTCACTGGAGATCACTCGATTCTCGCAAAGCGTGCCGTGAGCGGGACACGGAAAGAGATGGCTTCTTGCTGAGGGGGAAAACGTACCCGACTGGCGGCCTGCTTGAGGCATTTTCCCAAGGAAGAGTCGGCCAGGGTCGGGGGCTCGACAGCCACAGTGGCCTGTGAGCCACCTGCAGGCACTGAGAAATGCAACTTCGCTTCGGGCATCTTTTCGGCCACTTCCAAGTGCGTGACGAAGCAGGACTCGAACTCGGCTCCTTGCGATTGAATCGCTTCGGAAAGGCCTTCTTCTGGAGAGACGGGAGCCGGCTTTTTCGCTGGTGCGGTGGCATGGGGCTCAGAGCCCGTGTCGGAGCTTTTCTGAGGTTCGGGGTTTTCTCCGCCTACAACGACGACTTGCTCGTCCTGTGGATCTTGAAGGAGTGCAATGACGGCTCCAAGGCCTAGCGCGGTGAGCGCGCCTACGAGAAAAAGCCCGAGCAAAAGGGTGCGGAGACTTCTTGCGTTCGGTGCGTCTGCCTGATCCGGCATGCTCAATTCCGGTCGGGGCCGGCTGCCTCCTGGAGGAAGGGCGGGCGCTTCGCTAGTGGTAGCTGGAATAGCGCGAGAAAGAGCTTCTTCTCGACTGTGCAGGGCTTCGATGGGGAGTTCTTGAGGAACGAGATCGAAGTCGACTTCGACGAGAGATTTGAGATGCTGAGCGATTTCTTCGTCGTCCTCCGATTGGAGCTTACGGAGCTCGCGCGAAAAATCGCGTACCGATTCGTAGCGGCCCTCGGGGTTCTTGGACAGTGCGCGCCCCAGTACGACGTCGAGCTGGGCCGGGGTGTCGGAGCGGCGCGATGAGATCGGATCGAGGGGTTCGTTCATCATGCGAGTCACCGTCTCGCCGGCGGTTTCGGACTGAAACGGTGTTTCCAGGGTGAGCAGTTCCCAGAGCAGAGACGCCGCCGAGTATTGATCGGAACGAGGCGTTGCCGGCGTTCCGCCCAAGGTTTCTGGAGCTGCATAGCCTAACTTGCCGCGAAAAATCCCAGAGCTTGTAGAAGAGCGGTGCTGTTTTCCCCCAATGCTCGCGATGCCGAAATCAAGCAAATAGACGTACCCTTTGTTGTCGAGCAGGACATTGTCTGCAGCGACGTCGCGATGCACGATCTCGCCTTGCGTACCATCTTCCATGGCGAAGTGATGGGCATAGTGCAAAGCGTCGAGCACACGGCGGATGATGTAGAGGCAGATATCGACCGGAACGCGGAGACGTCGGACATGACGGAAGTCGAGCCAATGGGATACGGCGTAGCCGTGCACGTACTCGAGCACCATGATGTGCGCGCCATCTTCGATGCCATAATCGATGATGTTTGCGATAGAGGGGTGCTGCATTCGGGAAAGAATCTGGGCTTCCCGTTTGAAAAGCCGATGCCCCTGCTCGGCGTTCTGCGTATCCAGGCGAAGGACTTTGACCACTACCGGCCGCTTGAATCCTTCGGCGCCTTCGGCGCGGGCAAGATAGACCTTGCCCATCCCACCCTCGGCGAGCAACCGGACGACCCGGTAGCGGCCGAGAAGTAATTTGGAGTCGAATTCCTGGATCATTTCTGTTCGGCGAGCGGCTGTGTGGAGTGATCCGAGCTCGGGGACGGTGAGTTGTCCTTGCTCGACCGTCGAGGTCTCCTGAGATAGTAGTGGATCCCACGCTTCGGGTGCGAAAATGCAATGGGAAGCGTGCCATCTGTGGAAATTTCCGTAGAAAAGCGCCGCCGGCCGTCGAGCTCCAGCTCCTGACCAAACAGGGAAACGCTCCACCCAGGAAGGGCTCGCCCGCGGATAGCCACAGAGCTTCCCGGCTCGAACTTGCCGCGGGGCTCCGAGACGCGGGCAGCGGGAGCTTGTGCATCGTACCTGACTGAAACGGTAGTTGTTCGGGACTGTCGGGGAGGAGAGGTGTCCGCTCGAAAGGTCAACTGATGAGTCCCAGGCCCGAGCTTGCCGGAATTCAGACGGTAACTCGGCGCTGTGGTGGGGATGGCCGTTTCGTCCACCTGAAGGGTGTAGCTCTGTGCCTCGGGAGCCCCCGGCCACGTGACGGTGACTCGAGGCAAGCGGCTCTGGTACATGACCGTATAGCGCCGGCCGTCGGTGCTGACTTGGGCTGTGGGGGTAAACTGAGGGAGGGTTCGGGTTCCTGCGTCACGCAGGACCTTCACGTCTCCCTCGGCGGCGACGCCGCCGGGGCTGTCGAGGCAGCGAATCTCGTAGTGGTAGTTCCCGGCTGGTATCGAGAGATTGATCTGCTCGCGAGCTTCGGCTCGAAGCTGTCCCAGCTCCGCTCGCCCACCGGCACGACAGATTTCGTCAATGCGAAAGCCGACGGCGGCGGGGGGCTTGGGGTCGTGGACCTTGAAACTCTGACCGGCAGGGACAACGAGGTCGAAATGGTCGATGGCGTCACCGGGGTCGAGCTCGACAGGCTTGGGCCTGGGTTCTTTGGTTTCTTCTTCCTGGGGATCACTGACAATGATTCCGCCGATGGCCACCGTGAGGCTCTCTCCGGCACCGAGACGGCGACTCCCTTGTTTCTCACGGCTTAGTTCCAGGCCTCCGACTTCCACGCTCATCAAAAGCTGCTTGCCGTTTCTTTTGAGTCGGATCAAGCTGTTGGGATCGATCACCACCTCACCAAACTGAGAGTTGATCGTCAGTGTTCTCGAACGGGTGCGGACGTCGACCTCTCCGACTTCCACGGTCAGGCCCACCGCTCCTTTGCCTTCTCCCCTTCTTTGAAACCGTATTTGGGAAGATGGCTTCAAAGTGAGCTTGGCTCGAGAGAGGAGTTGGAACTGGGCTGTGGACGAGGCAGGGGTTCGTGCTCCCGCACCATCTCCGAATTCATCTCCAATGGACGCCGCGAACCACTGTTCGACCGCGTCTGCTGTATCCCGCTCGGGCTGGCCAGAATAATCTTGGAGCGTTGCCAGAGCATCCCGTTTTGCCCACTGATACCCGGCAACGCCCAGACCGACGAACAAAAGAGCAGTGAGGAGGCACACCACCACCAGCCGGGGGGACAAGCCAAGGAAGGAGCCTTGCTTGGTTGCTGCTGCCGCTCCGTTCACCAAGATAGTTTAACCCTCCTCCCCGCAATATCACCAGGCAGCTGAAAAGTTGCGCGAACTGGCCTCGATGGGGGCTCGGAGCGGTCCGGGGGCGTGCTCAAGCCTGTGCACCGGGGCCACCACGGAATCCGGTTTCGGTGTGCTGGTTCCCGAGCGGAGAGTCGACGTCCACTTTTGCCATAAGCTGGAGGGGAAGCGCAGCTATTGCGGCGAGAGGGCGATGTTGAGAATGACGACCCCCCTTTCTTCCACATGGATCACGCGTTTCTGTGAAGAATAGCCAGGTTGTTCGAAGCGAAGGGTATGCTTTCCGGGGGAAAGTTCGAGTTCGAACGAGCCATCGGGGGAGACCTGCACGAGCTCTTCTTCTGGAAGGACGGTAATTTGAGCCTCGATCGGTTGGCCTTGCAGATCGAGTACGGAGCCCCGGACGAGGCCCGCCGGCAAGGCGGGATAGAGGACGACCTCGTGGGTTCGCTTCTTTCCTGGTTCAAGCTCTACCTCTGCTGTGTCATAGCCAGGTGTACGGACTTCGATCCTCACTGGTGCCTCATTGGGAATGTCCGAGAAATCGAAGGAACCATCGGCAAAGGTGCGGGCGCTCACTGGTTCTTGTCCTTCGATGTGAAGGGTGACCTTTGCGTCGGGGATCGGCGCACCCGCCTCGTCGACGACCGTTCCGGTGACACTCGAGGCAGCGGGCGGAGGGGGAACCTCAGGCGAAGGCTCTGTGTCCGGCTTCGGCTTGGGGGCTTGAGGTTGCGTGAGTTCCGGGATTTCTGGCGGAGGAGCTGGGGGAGGAGGTGCAGGAGCAGGCTTGAGGTTGGGTCGCCAGGAGACCGTCAGTCTGCCGCTGAGTCGAGGGTGAATGGGGACTAGCTCGCTGATCTCTTCAAGTTCGGGCCGAGTGCTGAGTCCGAGATGGGCCGTGGCCATCAACGACCAAGCGTCGGCCAAGGGATGCCGAGCACCGAAACTCATTTGCCAGGGAGAGGCGCCCGCTTGGGGAGCTCTGTTCCCCACGAGAAGCTCTCCAGAAATTTCCGCAAGCCACTCGGTGCGAAGTGTGCGGAAGCGGTGTGATGCGCCGAATCCCCATTGCAGCGCGTTGCAGCAGCTGGCACCGAGCGTCAACCGATCGGCGGGAGAGAGCATCGCATCAGTCGGGATGGCGTTTTCGGAACCATCGAGGTGGAGCCCGAGCGAGAGTGCCAGGAGCGTTCGCTGCAGGACGTCAGTGGCAAGCAGCGCGCGGAGAGAAGGACTCGTGGCCCCTCCCTGGATATCGGGAGCCTGGGCGCCGACGAAGCGGACGTCAGCCTCGATGCCGAGCTGTAAGACTCCTCGACTCAGCGCGACGTAGCGTGCGGTGAGGCGAGGTTCACCATAGAGGTTGGGAGTTTCATCCTGCCCAGGAAATGCATCCATCCTGCCCGACAGATCGAGGGCAAAAGAAAACAGGGGAAGAGGAGAATAGCTGATCGCCAAGCTTCCCGTGGATCGGTGAGCCGAGATCCTCGACCCGGGTTGCCTCTCGATCCAGCCGGAACCGATGCTTCCAGCGAGGTCAACGGCGTGGCGGTCGACGAGCCGAGGAACGCCCACGCGAATCAGCGCCGGGAGGGCCCGGTACGATACGCTGGGCTGTTTTGCAGCCTGCGATGTTGCAGCCTGCGATTCTGCGGTTTCCGATTCGGGGGAGGGTAGCGGCGAGGAGCGGGATGGTTGAGTGGAGGATTGCGCTACAGCTGGGGCCGAAAGGCACAAGAAAGCCGCCCCCATGAGGGCCAGCAGCCAAAGAAGCCCCCCGTGGGCTGTTGGGGCTTGTTGGCCTGTGGGGCTCCGGGCTGGACGCCTCGGTGCCTCAAGGTAGCCTTTCACAGCGGTCAAAGGTGGCACCCCTCTTGCGTTCTGTAAATGGAAGGGAGCTTTGCTCTCCCTCCCCAAACGGCCCAAGAGCCGGAGTTGGAGATCATTGCTCCCGTCCGAAATATTGCTACATGACTATATGCTGCGGGTGAGTTCGCAGGCTCGAGGAATATGACAGAACGTTCGACGCCAGATGGCAACGAGACATCGGCCGAGGAGTCTTCGGAACAAGGTGGGGCCTCGCGGCGCTTACCGTCGAAGACTTGCCCAGCGACGCCTCTCAGCCTTTTGGAAGAGCTTCGCAAGAAGTCCAAAAACAGCGAGGAAGAGGCGGAAAAGGACGTTTCGGAGGAAGGCGCCCCATCCCGCTAAAAATACTACTTGAACCCTTTGCCAGTCTGAGGACACGCTCTGGACATGGCGGAACCAAGTGGGAGGGGACCGGCGATCGTGGCACTCGTCGGCTGCGCTCTCGGTCTCGTATTTTCAACAACGTCGACGCTCGATTATGCCGCTCACCTCGACCGGCAATTGCATGACGTGCATTGCAGCTTTATTCCCGGGGCTCCGGCGGGCGGCTCCGAGGAAGCCTGTCGGGCTGCGAT
The DNA here is from genome assembly GCA_964440025.1 of uncultured Polyangiaceae bacterium. Taxonomy (GTDB): domain Bacteria; phylum Myxococcota_A; class Polyangia; order Polyangiales; family Polyangiaceae; genus NIC37A-2. The sequence goes on from CAYTRQ010000234.1 coordinate 8,508, forward strand.
GTACAGCCCCTATTCGGCCTTGTTTAAGGAACAGCTGTGGGGAGGCGTTCCGATCTCGTTGTTGGCAATGGGAGCCTTCTCTTTTCTGGCCGCTTTTGCGATCTATCTGGCCGTAGCGGGCGTCCGCGCCCCGGTGCGCGCGGTGCGTTTCTTCGGCTGGGTGGCGCTGACTCCGCTCGCCGTCTCAGTCGTCATGCTGATCATCTCGCTCACGCAGTTGGGAAGCCTTTGTAAGACGTGTGTGGGGATTTACATTTCTTCCGCATTGCTTGCCATTGGGGCTGTTTGGGCGTTGGCGACCGTCAGCCGACGTGCCCTGGAATCAGAAATGAGGATGGGCCACTTGCGGGCGCCCATGGGTCGAGCGCTGGCGGTGGCCTGGCTCGGGGTCATGGGCGTTGTGACGCTGGTTCCGGCCATGGTCTACGCAGGGGTGGCCCCGGATCAATCCTCCCGCCTCGCCGAATGCGGAAAGCTGGAGAATCCACCAACCGAGCGCGATCGGCTGCTCAGTAT
>CAYTRQ010000235.1:0-9010 GCA_964440025.1 uncultured Polyangiaceae bacterium
ACATCCACGGTCAGTTTGTCGTCGTCGTAGCTGATCTTGATGTCGAGCTCTGGATGGCCGGGTCGGTAGACCCAGTGATCGAAGAACTGGTCCAGGCTCAGCCCGCTTGCTTCCTCCAGGGCACGCACCAGGTTCGTCGTTTCCACGATGCCGCTGCGGTGTTTCTCGAGATAATCGCGGATCCCCTGCCAAAAGCATTCCTCGCCGAGCTGCCGACGCAGCAGGTGCAAGACGACCCCGCCTTTTTGGTACAGGTGACGATCGAACAGATCGATGGGATCTTCGTAGTCGCGGCAGACGATGGGCCTTTTGTAGTTACCATTGGCTTCGCCCAGGTATACCTCGAAGTCGGCGGCCACACCTTGGTCATATTCGTCCCGTCCGAGCCGAGCCTCCTTTTCCACGAGCTCGAAGTAAGTGGCAAACCCCTCGTTGAGCCAGGCGTGGGGCCAATCTCGGCAGGTGAGCAGATCGCCAAACCATTGGTGGGCCAGCTCATGGGCCACCAAATCATGGGACTCGACGTCGAGCGCCGCGCGTTCGTCGAGCAGGATGTGCTCGTACATCGTGGTCGCGGTGGTGTTCTCCATGCCGCCAAAAATGAAGTCCGCGACGACAACCTGGCTATACCGATCCCAGGGATACTCCACGCCGGTGATTTTCGAGAAGAGCTCGATCATCTCGGCGGTGCGTCCAAAGGCCCGTCGGCCCTCTTCCAGACGGCCCGGAGGGACGAGAAATCTCAGGGGGATCACTCGCCCCGAAGGGAGCTCGGTCTGGTCCTGCCATTCATCGAATTCGCCGACCACCAGCGTCATCAGATAAGCCGGTGTCGGGACGTTTAGCTTGTAGTGGTAGAGCCAAGGGCCCTCCTCGGGCTGACTCGAGTGGGCGAGCTCGCCTCCTGACAAAGCGGTCATACCGTGGGGGACGGTGACCCGCATCTCGCTGGTCATCTTGGCGTGAGGTTTGTCCTGACACGGAAACCAATGACGCCCATCCTCGTCCTGGCATTGGCTCCACACCTGCCAGGGCCGATCGGGGACTTCTTTGTCGGGAGCGAGAAAATAGAGTCCTTGGCGTGGCACGGCGCGGTAATCGATGAGGACCTGCCCGGCCCGGGATCCGTCGGGGATCCAGATCTCGATGACGTCGCCGTCGTAGTGGTATTCGGTGCCTTCCGTCAGCTTTCGCAGAGGTGCGTCGTCCACGCTGAGGCTCACGCTCCGGAGCTGGAAGGCCACCGCGTCGAGGCGCAGGCTCTTTCCTGCGGGGGCGCGCCGAGCGAAGTCGAGAGATGCGGTTCCCTCGATGGATTTCTCTTGGAGGTCGACCGATAGATTGAGCGCTAGATGGCGCACGGCAAACGGCCTGGATCGCTCGTATTTTCGGGTGGTCCCGCTGAGTTGGAAAGGGGTGCTGAGCGAACAAGCGCAGGCAGCGTGCAAGTGCTGGGTCTCGACCATCTCTTCGGCTCTAGCTCGCTTGCCCGACCTCCTGCAAGTGAGGGCGCTCTGCCGTGTAGGGACGAGGTTTTTGGGAGGGCTCTTCTCAGCGAGGCTTCGCCGTGGCAGGGAAGTGTGGGTGAGTGTCACCCTGATCGGCGAGGTGGAGCGCGTCACCTTTGAAAATGAGGAGACGGGCTTTCGGGTACTGCGATTGGGGCGCGTTGAGGGGCTCGGCCAACGCAAACGGATCACGGTGATCGGTGTGCTGCCTCCCGTGGGTCCGGGAACGCGCGTGCGAGTGAGCGGGCATTGGGAAACAGACGCCCGTCACGGAGAGCAGGTTCGCGCCGATAGTCTCGTCGCGGTGGCTCCAGATACGATGACGGGAATCGAGAAATATCTGGCCAGTGGTGTCGTGCCCGGTCTCGGTCCCGGCTTCGCGCGGCGCATCGTCAACTACTTTGGGATGGAAACCTTGCCCATGCTCGACCAGGCGTCTCATCGGCTCAGCGAGGTGCCCGGTTTGGGTCGAGCGCGCATCGAGAAGATCCGTGAGGGATGGGCCGAACACCGAGCCCTGTCGAATGTGCTCTTGGCGCTGCAGTCGAGTGGTGTCTCACCGGCCTTGGCGGTGAGGATCGTGCGGCACTTCAAGGAGCGGGCTGTCTCGATCGTACAAACGGCTCCCTATCGTCTCGCCATCGAAATCTCCGGAGTGGGATTCAAGACCGCGGATGCGATCGCTCAGGCGCAGGGGCTAGGACCAGAACATCCCGAGAGGATGCAGGCGGGAGTGCTGCACGAGATGGAGGGCCATGCGGACGCGGGGCATTGCTTTTGCCAAAGGAGCGAGCTGGTCGCGCGCGCGGCAGAAACACTGGGCGTGGGACCCGAGCATGTCGAAGGAGGACTCGACGTGCTCTGGGCCGCCGGGCGCCTCGTGATCGAAGACGATCTCGTGTTTTTGGCGAGGCTTCATCGGGCCGAGTGCCGTGTGGCGGAACGGGTGGCGCGTTTGCTCGATGCGCCGGCCCAAAAGCTTCCCCGGCTGGAAGCGGCCCTGGCTCGTTTCGAGCAGAAAAGGCGAATGAGCCTTGCGGAGGCCCAACGTCACGCGGTGAAGAAGGCGGCCGAAGGAAAGTTCGTGGTCATCACCGGCGGGCCCGGCGTGGGCAAGACCACGATCGTGCAGGCGATTCTTGCGGTGCTTGCGGAAGAGCGCTTGCGCCTCGAGTTGGCAGCTCCCACGGGGCGTGCCGCCAAGCGATTGAGTGAGTCCACCGGGCGTCGGGCGCGGACCCTCCATCGTTTGCTCCAAATCAATCCCAAGACGGGGGCTTTCGAGCGTCACGAGGAAAACCCACTCGAGGTCGATCTGCTCATCATCGACGAAGCTTCGATGATTGACATCCGTTTGGCGGAAAGTTTGCTTCGCGCCGTGCCAGATGCGGCGCGTGTCGTGCTGGTGGGTGACGTGGATCAGCTTCCTTCGGTGGGGCCTGGAGCGGTTCTCTCCGATCTGATCGAGAGCGACAGCGTTCCCGTGGCGCGGCTCGATGTGATTTTCCGTCAGGCGGGCGAGAGTGGCATCATCGATGGCTCCCACCGTATTCTCCGGGGAGAGGCGCCCGTGGGGGCGGATGACCCCAATGGGGATTTCTTCATTATCGAGACCCGAGATGCCAAGAAGGCCCAAGAGCTCGTGGTGCAACTCCTGGCCCAACGGATCCCTCGCCGTTTCGGCTTCGATTCACGACGAGAGGTGCAGGTTCTGACGCCCATGCATCGAGGAGACGCCGGAACTCTCGCGCTCAATGGCCGTCTCCAAGGAGAGCTCAACCCTACGGGACTGTCTGTTCAGGCAGGTGATTGGATCCTGCGCATTGGAGACAAGGTGTTACAGGCCAAGAACGATTACGACAAGAACGTCTTCAATGGTGATGTGGGGGAGGTGGTGACGGTGGATCCGGAAGCGGGCGGCGTGAGCGTTCAGTTCGAAGATGAACAGGGTGAGCGGCTCGTCACGTATGAAAAAGGAGAACTCAATCAGCTTCGGTTGGCCTATGCCACGAGCATCCACAAAAGCCAGGGCAGCGAGTACCCCGCCGTGGTGATCCTCTTTTTGGCCTCCCATTTCGTCATGCTTTCACGAAACTTGCTCTATACCGCTGTCACGCGCGCCAAGAAGCTCTGTGTGCTTGTGGCCGATCCGCGCGCGCTGTCGATTGCCCTGGGGGAAGTGCGCAAGGAGCAACGAAAGACCCGGCTGAGCCAGCGGATCTCCCAGCACTGCGGCCCGCGCCCCGCGGGCGGTCACGGCGAGAGCCTCAACTGAGCCAGCGGATCTCCCGTCAACTGCCCCGGAGCGGACGCGGCCACAGGGCGTCATTTCAAGTCAGGGAAACGATTAGTTGATTCTGAAGCTTTTGGCGACGGTCTTGGAGCCACCGCTGAAAGGCGGAACGCGTGCCCGTCGGAAGATGGAGGCGACGCAACCGCCGACGGACGTTCCTCCGAAGGGGCCGGAGACCACGCGAGCACTGGTGGCTCGACCGCTCGGCGCGAAGGTCACGTGGACCTTTCCCGTCCCGGTCGGCCCACCTGCCTTTTTGCAGCCTGCGGCATTGGCTGCCGCTCGCGACAAGGACGACTTGGCGGCGCTGACGTTGAACTTCGGCTTCGATTTGCTCTTGCTTTTGCTCGAAGTGCTGGAACTGCCGGTACTCTTGCCGGAGTCTCCCGAATCCGCGCTCGCAGAAGAGTCCTGGGCGTCCTCTTCTTTTTCTTCCTCTTTCTCTTTGTCGTCGTCGGTCTGATCTTCTTGGCTGGCGTCCCCTTCTTTCTTCTTCTTGGCTTCCTCGAGCTCCTTTTTGGCCTTCTCGAGCTCGGCGGCGATGCGGGCAGCCTCTTCCTTTTTCTTCCTGGCCTCTTCGAGAGCCTTCTTGGCTTCCTCGTCCTCCGTTGTGAGGGCGGCTTTTTCCCCTTCCTCCGGTCCGCCGCCTCCGACGAAGAAGAAGAGCGCCCCGGCGGCGATGACGACTACTCCCCCAATGGCGGCAATGAGCCCCCCCTTGCCCTTCTTGGCTGGAGCCCCAGCTCCTCCCACCGCGACGGGGGCCTGTTGGACGACCGGCGCCGGCGGAGGTTCCTTGGCTGGAGCGGTGAGCAGATCGGGATTGGCGACCAAGTTGCCGCCGCCTCCCAGCCCGCCAAAGATGTCCGCAGTATTGGCGCTGCCTCCGGTCTGAGGTTGACCAGGAGCGCCCCCAGTCATGGCGTCGAGGGAAAACAGCACCGAGCTTTCGTTTCGAGCGCCGGGAGCCTTCTTGGCTTCTGCGCCGCCAGGGGGGGGAGGAGCCGCTGCTTCGGCCTCGCTTCCAGCGGTGCTGACTCCGCCAAACAAGTCTGCATGCGGGTCGGCTTGAGGAGTGGGCGGGAATTGTGCAGAACTGACAATGCCATCATTGGGAAGTGGCTTGGCGGCCAGAAGTTTTTGCTTGAGCTCGGGCATCTCGAGCACGGGCTTCCAGTCCTCCATCCCGTCTTTCCAGACGTAGGCGTCCGTCGTGACCAGACCGCTCTTCCACCCGGCAATGATCTCCGCGGTCGTCATGTCTCGGGAGTCGTCGTCGCTGAGGTTGACGGACCAGGTGTCGCGCCTCACCGCCGGAGCCCGGGCTCCAGCTGGAGCTTTCGCGACGGGTGCGCCGCCTACCCCCGCGCCCGCAGCGCCGCCCGCGCCCGCAGAAGGTGCGGCGGCGGAACTCCCGGAAGGATCAGAGGGAGAGATGGACGGATGGAGACTATTGGTGGGCGCAGCCGCGGCATTCGGGGAAAAGGCCGTTGGTTCTTCTTCGGCGGGGGCCGTGCCGTCGACGAGTATGGTCGACTTGCAGCTCTTGCAGCGGACTTTGACCTTGCGGCCCTTAACCTTGGCGTCGGCAATGGTGTACTTACTGCCGCACGAGTCGCAGGTGATCTTCATCTTTCCTCGAAATGTCTGGAAGAGTGGGGCTGAAGCCGGTTGCCTCGGCACCCAATGAGAAGGCACCTTAGCAAAACCTCATGGGTTTGAACCACTTCCGGCCGCTGATCAGCGGATTTTCAGTGTGCTGAGTGGTCACCCCCTAGCACCCGGTAGGGGAGCCTTGCCTTTTTCTTGGGTCCAAGACAACACCTGGGGTGAAATGGCACCCATGTGGGTGTTGATCGGCGGTTCAAGCTCCGCAACTATGCTGATTGACACCAAATTTTGGCGAGTGATAGCTTACCCGCGGGAAGATCGGCTCTTTGGCTGAACCAGAATCGGGCACGGGCTCGACTGGTTCCACCAAAGGCATATCGCGGAAGAGTCAAGCCAGGGTGGTGACGTTCATGTGTAGGGGTCCTTCAGTTTCGTGGGCACAGGTCCGAAGAGTGTTCGTTGCCGTGGCCGCGCTCGCCGCGAGCTTCTTATTGGGCATCACGGCGCAGGCCCAGTCCGACAGCCGGATTCCAGCCGATGGAACGAACGGCGACGGCATGGATACTCACCTGTTTCGGCCGGCCGTGGATTCCAAGGGCTTCTTCTACGTCAATGGTTCCGACGTGCTCGTCCACAACCGGCTCAGCTTCGGGCTCGTCCTCGACTGGGGGCACAACCTCATGCGCACATCCGGCTTCACGGGCGAGGAAGGTCAGGCCGATCCCCCTGCGGACGCCATGGGGCTGTGCTCGGAAAGGCCCGCTGGAGAAAACTGCATTCCGACTTCGGGGGGCACAGGGACTGGGGCTCTGATCGACAATTCTTTTCAGGGGACGATCAACGCCAACTACGGCCTTTTCAACCGGGCCATCATCGGATTGAGCATTCCCATCAATGTGATGGTCGGTGAGCGGGCCTATGGCATTGGGCCCACCGACAACCTGTATTCGACCGGGCAGCTCGACGCTCAAACCCCGGCTTCCATTGTTCCCCATGCCAAATTTCGTTTCCTCCGGCCCACTCAGGCATTGGGCGTGGCTGTCGTGGCTCAGGCGGGGTTCCCCTTGGGCAACGCCTCCCTCAATCTGGGGGCTGATCCGGGTTTTTGGTATTGGTCGCGGCTGATTCTGGATAAACATTTCGGCGTCGAGAGAACCTGGAAGCTCTCCCTCAATGCTGGGTACCGGGGCCATACGGGAAGCGATCCCGTGTTTGGCCTGGCCGCGAATGGTGAGCCTCAGCTGGACGAAGGGTTCTTCGAATACGGCGATCTCCTGACCTATGGCTTCGGCATTTCCCTGCGCGCCGCCGAGTATCTCGACCTGGTGGCCGAAAACTACGGTAGCTATCTGCTGTCGGATGCCGCGTCCGACCAAAAGTTGTCTTCCGAGTTCCTCGGCGGCATCAAGCTATTCGTCGAGGAAAATAGCTATTTGATGGCGGCCGGGGGCAGTCGCATTTTCTTTTCTGGCTTCGAGGCCGCGGATGTGCGGATGGTGCTGGGCTTCGTCTACGAGCCGTCCATTGGCGATCGCGATGGGGATGGGCTTCTCGACGATGTGGATCAATGCCCCGACGATCCGGAAGACTTCGACGACTTCGAAGATGCCGATGGCTGTCCGGATCCGGACAACGACAACGACGGCATTTTGGATATCGACGACCGGTGTCCCAACGTCGCCGAGGACATGGACGGCGACGAAGATGAAGATGGCTGTCCCGAAGGAAGCAAGCGTGGCGATCGCGACGGAGACGGCATCTATGATGAAGATGACGAGTGCCCCGACGATCCCGAAGACCGCGATGGTTTTGAAGACGAGGACGGCTGTCCGGATCCGGACAACGACAAAGATGGCATCCTCGATGTAGAAGACCAGTGCCCGGATGATCCGGAGGATTTCGATGGCTTCGAGGATCAAGATGGTTGCCCCGAATTCGACAACGATCTCGATCGCATTCCCGACAAGGAAGACCAGTGCCCGCAGGACCCCGAGGTCTACAACGGTTTCGAGGACGAAGACGGTTGTCCGGACAAAGGCAAGGTCGTCATCGAGGGGAGCGACATCATGATCTTGGAGAAGATCAACTTTGCTACGGCGAGTGATGAGATTCTGCCCCAGTCGATGCCGATCGTCGATGCGGTCGCGGCAACCCTCAAGGGGCATCCGGAGTTCCTCGTGGTGGAAGTGGCTGGCCACGCCGATGAACGCGGGAACGATGCCTATAACCTCAACCTCACTCAGCGCCGCGCAGCTTCAGTTGTGCGTGCTTTGAGAGAGCGGGGTATCAGTCGAGCGCGCCTCGTGTCTCAGGGGTACGGGGAATACTGTCCTCTCGATCGGGGCAGCAATCCCGCGGCTTGGGAAAAGAACCGTCGCGTGGAGTTCAAGGTGGTCAAGACCGAGGATGGCCTCACGGGAGTCGATCGTGGGTGTACGGTCGCGCGCGATCAGGGAGTCTTCCCCCCGGTCGTGAAGTAGTGTTCCGGCACGGTCCACCGGATCAGTCGCACGCACAGCAGCACGCCCGTGATGGCGACAGCAGCCGCCAAGTAAAATACTCGCTCACTGCCGAGGCTTTCATAGAGGATCCCCCAAATCCAGAGGCCCGCGGTATTGCCGACGGCGGTACTGGCTGCGAAGAGCCCCTGGCCGGTTCCCATTCCTTTGCCGCCGACCTCTCGCTTGACCGTTGCAATCGATGAGAGCCACATGAGCCCAAAGGAGAGCGCATGCAGTGGCTGGAGGGCGAGAATCAAAGGCAGTGAGGTGACCGACCCGATGAAGAGCCAACGCAACGCGGCGATGCCCAAGGCCGCGGCCAGCGTTTTTCCCGGGCCGACTCGCTCGATGAGGGGGACCGCCGTGTACATCAAAGCGACCTCGGCCAATGTGCCCGCTGCCCAAAACGCCCCCATCAGATCTTCTCCGGCGCCCAGATCGCGCAACCGCAATGATGCGCACAGGTCGTAGGCCGAGTGACTGAGAAAACCTACGGCGACGGCGAACAGGAGGCGGCGAAACGCCGGCTGACCGAGCAGCTGTTTTGCATCGGACAAGGCGGGCCTCGGTGGTAGTTGTGACGTCTTGGGGAGCAAGAGCGACATGGCCGTGCACATCCACAGGCCGCCAGCCACCAGGAGAGGTAATTGGTAGCGATGTTGCAGGTCGAGGATCTGGCCTCCCCCGAGGGCTGCGACAAGAAAACCGAGAGAACCGAAGAGCCGCATGCGTCCGTAGTTGGCTGCACGTTCCATGGCCAGCACGTCTGCCATACCCACCATCGGTCCGCGGAAAGCGGCGAAGAGAAACATGCAGCCCAAGGCAACCAGGAACGGCAAGGGACTGAGGTTTTTGGCGGAAAGGGCCAACAGGGAAATCCCGAGCGCGCAGAGTGTCCCCGTGAGTGTCATCATGCGTCCCCGCAGACCGAACCGATCGGCCAGCATTCCGACCAGGGGTGGTGACACCAAGGAAAGAAGGGGAATGAGGGAGACCAACGCGCTCATGCGCGCCCCGACGAAACCCTGAGCCTGCAGCCAAGTGGGAAAGAATGGCAGATACAGTCCGAACGCCCCAAAGGCGAGGAAATAGTAGAG
>CAYTRQ010000236.1:0-8988 GCA_964440025.1 uncultured Polyangiaceae bacterium
CTTCTGGGAGGGCTTCGAAACCGCTCGAAACGTGAGTTGCCGAGGCACTAGCCGGTTATAGCTATAGCGCTCTTCAGTTGATCGATCTTAGCGAGTGCATTTACAACTGGCTTGGTGAATGTGTGCGCGAGCGGCCCCAACCCGGCGAGGTGCAGGGTGTCCCCATCGACCGCCGCATGAGAGAACACAGCGCATTCGGTCGCGCCAATCTCCAGTGGCAACCGCATTTCCAGCACGCCGTTCGGTTTTCGGCAGCGCCCACCTTCACGACCCGCACCGGCGAGGAGCGGCGCCGTCCCAACACGGACGCCCCCGATCCGCTCTCCGCTCAGCGCGACCTCGTCGGTGTCGTGAGCGGCGTCGAGTACGAGAGCGATGGGTTGGACGACCGTCTCGAGAACATCGCCTTCGCCAAAAGCTACGTGCAGCTGTTGCGGTCCGGGGAGGTGTTGTCCACCGGCGTCACCCGCAACCGTGATCGGGACACCATCCGTTTCGGAGGCGGCGATTCTCTTCGCTACCGCTTCATCGAGTGGCTCTACGCCAAAGTTTCCTATGAATACGCCACTCGCCTACCCGGACCTAATGAGATATTCGGTAACGGCGGATTCATCGTAGCGAACTTGGAGCTCGAACCGGAGGTCAGCCATAACGCCAACCTTGGGTTGACTCTCGATGCGAAGGAAACGCCCCATGGATCGTTCCGGGGAGACGTCAACGGCTTCGTACGCGACGCAGACAATCTGATTCGCCTTTTCGGAACCAATCAAGTCCAGACCTACCAGAATGTATTGAGTGCACGGTCGCTGGGAATCGAGGCAGAAGCAGGCTGGACGTCGCTCCGAGAGCACATCTCGCTCGATGCCAATGTCACCTATCTCGACTTCCGGAACACGTCAACGGAAGGACTATTCGAAAACTACACGGGTGATCGCATCCCCAACCGTCCGTATCTCTTCGCTCACGGATCCGCTCGTTTTCAGCTTTCCGGTGTGGCTGCTCCCCAAGACACACTATCTGTCACATGGAACACCCGCTACGTCCATAGATATTTTCTCGGGTGGGAAAGCGTTGGCGCCGTCGATCTCAAGCTCACCATCGACGCGCAACTACTGCATTCACTGGCGCTCACGTATCAACTCGAAAACGCAAACACCTCGCTCAGTTTCACGAGCGAGGTACAGAACCTGACCGATCAACCTGCCTTCGACTTCTTCGGCGTCCAGCGTCCGGGGAGAGCCCTCTATTTCAAGACGACTGCGGCCTTCTGACCGCCAACCTATGGAGAAACAAATCATGAATATGAATGGAGCAAAACGAAACGTCGCACGGGCTCTTTGCGCAATATCGTGCCTGGCCGTGGCCCCCGGCTGTGACGACGGTGATCAGGGTGGTATCTTAGCCGGGAACTACGCCGTTCCTACGGAAATCCTCGGCGCGGACACCGACACATCCACGGGGTTCATTGCTGTGGTCCCGTCCCTCGATGTCGACGAAATCAGTTTGGATCAGGCCCTCGAAGTCGACGGTAGGGCGAGCGCTGCATCGGTGGATAACTGGCTATTCGTCGCGGGAGCAGGCAAGACCTCCATCCAGCGATACGAGATCGGTGAGGATGGTAGTTTGACCCAGGACGAGAAACTCGATTTCAAGGAATACGGGATCCCGTACAATTCCGTCGACGCCTGGGGCAACAAGATCATCAGCTCAACCAAAGCCTACAACTTCAATGGAAGCGACGGAAGCCACGTCATATGGAATCCGAGCACGATGAACATCGAGGGGGAGATCCCTGCCCCGGACATCGTGGAGGAAGGCTTTCAGGCCGAGAGCAGCCCTCCCGTCGTGCGTGGCGATCGCATGTACCGTGTTTTCACCCTGCTCAACTACGAAACTTGGGAGTTTCCGGCAGATGCCCAGTATCTCGCAGTGTACGACATCGAAACGGACGAGCTCGTCAATCTCGTGAGTGAATCGCGATGTCCGCAGCTCTACAGTCGCCCGTTCTTGGATGAGAACAACCACATCTACTTCAGCGGCTGGGTCTGGACACCTGGTCTGACACTGGTAGATGACGATTATCCAAAGAACTGCGCCCTGCGCGTGCTCGACGGAGAGGACGAGTTCGACCCGGACTGGCAACTCAACTACGCCGAGGACATCACCGACGGTCGCGAGACGGGCATCCTTCGTTACTTGGGTGATGGAAAGGCGCTGCTCGATGTATTCCACGACGAACGCGCCACCATCGACATGGAAACCAGTGCCTCGGAACTGTCCAATACCCCCAATTGGCACCTTTGGCTCATCGATCTGAACGACATGACCGGCCAACCGGTCGACGGCCTCGACTTCAAGGCGGCAGGCTATTCGGACGACCGCGTCGATGACCGGGTCCTGCTTTTCTCGCCCAACGAGTCGTACTCCGAAACCACGGCCTTCGAGATCATCGACGGTGAGGCGGTCGAGGCCTACAAAATCGAGGGCTATCACTACCATCTGGCCGAACTGTGATGCGGTGAAATCACTGACTTCTGATCGAAGTTCCTCTTGTCCAGCGTGAGTCAGTTGCCCGAGCTCGTCGATGAAAACGCCCGACATCCCCGTTCTCCGGAGCGGGGGTGGAGTCCTGGTTTCCCACGGCGGAGTTTGCTCTGAGAAGCATATTTCGACACCGCCAAAACGGATTCTAAAAAGCCTCTCGACGCAACGGGTCCCCCAAAGCTCCAGCAAACTCCGAGGTTCCTCAGGAAACCTCGAGTGCCGACGAGGGCTGCTATTGCCGCCCGCTTGAGGCATGATGCCTGCGTGCCCAACTCGAACTCCATGCGGGATCTCATCGACAAGGCACCTGTCATTGCCTTCGTCAAGGATCTCCAAGGACGCTACGTCTATGTCAATGAGGCGTGGATCCGTTTCGTGGGCGTGTCCCTAGAGCAGGCCGTGGGCAAGAGCGATCATGAGCTCTTTGATCCCAGCTTTGCCGATGCATTCGTCATCAATGACCGATCGGCTGCGCTTGGAGAGACGGTCAGCACCGAAGAGAAGGGCCCGCGGGAGGACGATCTATTTGTCGGGCACTCGACCAAGTTTCCTATCAAAGACAGCGCCGGAAACGTTCGGGCCGTCGGCGGCATCGTGATCGACATCACCGACCGCTATCTAGCGCAAAAGGCACTCGAAGCTTCTGAGCGACGCTATCGAGACCTGCTCGAGCACTCTCCAGAAGCATTCTTCGTTCTGGACGTACGCACACAATGCTTCGTCGACACGAGTGAAAATACGGAAAGGCTCTTCCGCCTGCCAAGAGAAGAGCTGCTACGCCGCTCCCCCGCTACCCTCAGCCCACCCACTCAACCCAATGGTCAACCTTCCATGGAAGCCGCCCGCGAACAGATCGACGCGGCTCTCCGTGGGGAGACGCCCGTCTTCGACTGGATCCATCAAACCGGAGATGGGGAATTGCTCCCTTGCCGGATCTGGCTGGCGCGCGTCGAGCTCGAATCCGGACCAGGCGTCCGAGCTAGCATTTTGGACATGCGAGAAATCGAGCGCATGCGTTCCACTCTAGAATCCATGCGAGCGCAGCTCGACGCCGTCCAGGACGCCATGCCGCAAGCGGTCGTCGTCGTCGAACCGGAAACGGGTATCATGGCGCACTGCAATCGAACCTACCAAGAGTTGGCACCTCGGCGACCTCTTTGGGAAACCGCCGAAAAAGCATGCCATCACGCGGTCGCGACAGGGACGGGCCGAGAAGAAGTAACGGTCACGGCTGCGGACGGCACAAGTCGCATCATGGTCGTCGAAGTTTCAGTCTTTCAGAAGGGCGAAAACGGTCAACCGACACGGCTCTTGCTCGTTGGCAGCGACGTGACGGAACAGCGAGAGCTGGATGCCCGACTCACCCGATCGAGACAGCTGGAAAGCCTTGGGCGTCTCGCCGGTGGGGTCGCCCACGATTTCAACAATCTACTAACAGTTATCCTTGATTCGGCAGAACTGCTAGCGCCATCCCTGGAGGGAGACCACCAGGCCAAGGAAGATCTGGTCGCCCTTAAAGAGGCTGCCGGACAAGCGCAACAGATCACCTCTCAACTTCTGACCTTTGCCCGACCCCACGGTGGTCATGCGGAAATCGTCCGCATCGATACGTACTTATCGGACAGCCGACGCGTTTTGGAGCGTCTGATGGGGGAAGGCATTGAAACGAACTTCCAATTGGAAGCGTCACACGGTCACGTGATGATCGATCGTGGCCAACTCCAGCAGATCCTCGTCAACCTCGCGAGCAATAGCCGCGATGCCATGACGTCCGGAGGCAAATTCCAGATCAGGAGTCGAACAGTTGAAATTGAGGGTTCATCGAAAGGACTCAAACCGGGTCACTATGTGGAGCTTTCCTTCTGCGACTCGGGCACGGGAATGAGTTCAGAGGTTCGGGAAAGAGCGTTCGAGCCGTTTTTCACCACCAAGCCCGTTGGTGAAGGGACAGGTCTAGGACTCTCGACGGTGCACGGCATCACTCAGGGAGCCGGCGGAAGCACGGCGCTCGAAACGTCTCCTCTCGGCGGCACGACGGTCAAGGTCTGGCTCCCTCTCCACAAAAAGCATTCCGTGGCCGCAGAGCCCAATAGAGCGGATCCGCCTGCTCAAGCGCTGGAGATCCTCCTGGTCGAGGACGATCACGCGGTTCGCAACGTCAATGCCCGTGCGTTGAGCCAAGCCGGACATACCGTCGCCGCCGCAGCCAGCGCCCATGAAGCGCTAGCGCTCATCGAGTCCGGAAGGCACTTCGATGTCGTGGTCACGGACGTTGCCATGCCGGAAATATCCGGCTTCGAGCTTGCGGAAAAACTGCATGCCCTTGGATTTTATCTCCCGATCATCTTCGTTTCGGGGTACGCGGAAGACGCCCTCCGCCAGCGTTCCTTGAAGGCCAGCGATATCAATCTACTCACCAAGCCGTTTTCTCCGGCTGCACTCCTCAAACGGGTCTACCAGGCGACCGCACGCTCCTCGAGCACATCTCGAAGTCCCGAAAGGGCTTTGAGATAAGTTCCAACGACAAACATGACGCATCGAACCAAGCGGTGCCACATCGAAAAAGTCCGACGCCTCATCAGTCACCGAGTCCACATGTCCGGAGAATGGGACTCGCAAAAATCCGGCGAGCCTTGGCTGACGGGAGTAACCTTCTTCGCGCGGCCTTCCACGACCGCTTATCTTCCGGAGACCAATAGTTCTCCAGGCTGAGACGCGTATGCGTCAAGTATTGTCCCCAATGGCAGCCAAAGGGGATCCCAGCCTCGGCAAGAGCTCGTCCACACGCCTCGTAGATCATCGTGGACTCGTCGGTATAAATGCCCGGAAGCTCGATGAAGCAGCTCGGCGATTTGATATTCGGGGCCAGCGTCGCAGCACTGGCGCCAACGAATCGTGCAGACACTGCCCCCAAGAACTGTCTCCCTGCGGACAACTCGCTCTGGAGAGCACCAAGCACGCTTTCGACGGCAGCCAGCGCATGCGCCGCGTCAACACAAAGCTCGAGTGAATGCCCATTTCCTTTAGGCAGCCCTGTTGGTCCAAACAGAACTCCTGGTAGAGCACGACGGACCGTCTTTTTCTCACCCATTCGCTCGACCAACTGGGCGGTCGTTTCCTTCCGAAACGCTACGTTGCCAATCGATGTGTCGATGAAGTCCGCCAGATCCGAGACAAGGCCCACCACGTCGGGACTGGGGCGAGACGGATGCGTCGGATCCATTTCCACGTCATTTTGCCCGGAAAACCGAGTTTTCTTCATACTCGTGACCCACGCCCGAGGGGCGCGGGACGGGTGCTGCTTGTAGGCACTGAACAAGACCCCCAAATTTAACGGATCTCGAAAGTGGCCAGGAATGTGCCGCGGTGAAACGGTCCTCAACGCCCCTTTCCAAGAAGCGTCGTCCCTGTGAGGAGTGGTGACCTCGGTAAGAAAGTAGAGAGGCTCACACTCGATAACGAAATTGACAATAACTCCCATGGCACCAAGTCCGACGCGAACGGCATTGAATACGTCGTCGTCGCTAATGAGCTCCGTGGGAATGGAGAACCAACTCTGGAGGGACTTTTGCGCCTGAACTTTGAGGGGGCGACTACTCGGTTGCACGAGGACGGTCTTGTTGGGTGCCACCATGACGTGCACAGCTCTGACGAAATCATGCATGGCACCGAACGAGATCGCCGCGCCGTGCGTTCCGGTTTGCGTTGCGCCGGCGAGTGTCTGGCCATTGCTGGCGCCGGAGGTGCGCAGAGCCAGATCGCGCAAGGTCAAAAAGCGATTGATGCGACTGATCTTCATCGATCCGGAAACGATCATCGGCGTCAAATCTTCGGCTTCAAGCCGGGCTTTGTAGCCCGCCGAAATCCAAGAGCTCGGAACTTCCTCCAGGACGTCATGCGCAGAGAGGGAAAGCGCGAGTTTCTTGGGAAGCCCCACATTCGACAGGGACCAACGTGAACCATCGATACGAATCGGCTCATTTTGAGCAAACGCATAGCCGACCGCCTCCTTCAAGGCAGCTCCGACCTTTCTCCACCGAGCGAGGGTCCCTCCCCTCGAGGCAATCGGCAGAATGCGCTCGACCCGATTTCTCTTGAACGTGCCGTGCTCGTTCTGCCAACTCACCGTCTGAGTCACGCTATGTCTGAAATGTGTCATTGGGGGGCTCCTTCCTCCGCTGACGTTGCTGGGCTGCTGGGCGCCTCGACAGCTCCCTCCTCCTCGGTGGGCAGACCCGTGGGGGCTCCCTCAGCCTCAGCGGGCAGGCCGGTAGGCCCGCTGTCGTCCGCTTCGTTGCAGGGACTCGCAGGCGTTGTCGTAGGTGCTCGGGGCGCCGCACACTCGTAGCCAACCCGTTTCACCGTCGAGCCTTCGACCACGATCTCGATGCGGGCCGGACCAGAAGGGCAGTGGGTTCCGTTTCTGGCCGGGACGATGAGATCCATTTCCGGTTCATACGCATCTTGCGGGATATCGCCATCGCCACGACCATGACACTGCGTGCCTTGCGGATTGCAAACCCAGTAGTCGTTATTTCCGTCGGCTCTAGGAAACGTCAGCGTCACCAGGCGTTCCTTGCTGCAGCCCATCAAAAGCAAAAACACGGGTAGCACTTTGAGCTGGCGCCCCCACGAGCGCACTGCATGACAAAACGCCAGTGTCACCAACTGAAAATGAGTGATCAGTCTCAAGGTCGGGTCGATTGTGGACATGACAATGACAGAGTGTGCCGAGACTCCGCCCATTTGAAAATAGTCGAATCCAAAACATCTGACCAAGCATCGCGGATGATTCCCGCGAGCATTGCTCCCGCAATGCTCGCGCGGACTGCCTTCACGAGGGATTGAGCTCCGGAGGGCCCAGACCTCGCTGGAAAGCATTCCCCAAGATGCGCAACGCAATGTCGGCCATCTGGCCGATTGTTCCCGTCACCCATTCGTTCAGCCCTCGCTCGTTGAGCCTCGAGCCAAGCGAGTCCTCACCGGCCTCACGGGTGAGACGGATGTGTCTTCCGCATCAGAAAGGGGCAGGCGGGGCTTTTGAAGGTGAAGCGCCGGCGCTGTCGATCAAGGAGACCAGCTCGTTTCGAATCGCTCCCGGTCGTGCGGCGCTTCGAAATCGATCTCGGGCCCAGCAGGAACGATACGATAGGGATTGATTGATTCATGAGAACGAAAATAGTGCAATTTGATGTGCTCGAAGTCCGTCGTGCTGCGAAATGCGTCGTAAGAATAGAGCTCGCGAGTGAACCCCCACAGATTGGGATAGTCGACCAGCCGTCGAATATTGCATTTGAAGTGCGTGACATAAACCAAGTCGAATCGAACCAACGTTGTCCACAAGCGGACATCTGCCTCGGTGAGGCGACGGCCGGCAAGGTAGCGTTGTTTCCCGAGGATCTTTTCCGCCCGATCGAGCCCCTCGAAAAGAGCACCGACGGCCTTGTCGTACGCCTTCTGCGAGCGAGCAAAACCGCTCCGATACACTCCATTATTGATCTGATCGTAGACCCATGCATTGACTTCACCGATCTGCGGGCGAAGCTCTTCGGGGTACAGATCGACATGAGGATGGCGAGCTACGTCTTGGAACTCGCTGTTGAGCATGCGAAGGACTTCCGACGATTCGTTGTTGACGATTGTTCCCTTCTTTTTGTCCCACAATGTTGGAACGGTCACCGAGCCACGATAATTGGGGTCGGCCAGCTCGTACACTTCTCGGAGGGTTCGCTTCCCATTGACGGAATCCTTCGTCGCACCTCGGCTATTGCCTTCCAGAGTCCACCCCCCAGGGGGAAGAAAGTGGTCGACCACGTCGAATGAAATAGCCTCCTCTAACCCCTTGAGCTTTCGGGTAATCAGCGTCCGATGAGCCCAAGGACAGGCAAAGGAAACGTAAAGATGATAGCGACCGCTCTCAGCCAAAAAGCCATCGCTTCCCTCAGCGGTCACCCAGTTACGAAACTGGGACTCACGGCGCTCGAACTCGCCATCTTTTCGGATCTGCTTCTCCCATGTCGGTCCATTGGTACTTGTGCTCATGGAGTTCAACATACTCGCATCCCGAGGGGATGCGAACGGGCAAGCAATAAGGCGTTCTGCAACACACCAATGCCCAAGATGCAAAATCGAACGCTCTCGCGGCGCTACCGCGAGCGATGAAGCGTATTTTTTTCAAGGCGATGGCCCACTCAACCAGCCTCCGAGCCGAGAGGCGGAGCCGATTGGGTTCACATCCACCACAGCGCGCGAACGGGCAAGCAATGAGGCGTCCTGCAACACACCAATACTCAAGATGCAACGTCGGACGCCTTCGCAACGCACCGAGCATTTGCGTGAGCAATGCGAGCCCGGGGAAAACAAAGGAGGCTGAACGTAGCGGGGGCAAGAAGGCCTACAGGGGAGACCGACCAACTTGCTCAAGAGGTGAGACAATGTCAGACC
>CAYTRQ010000237.1:0-8941 GCA_964440025.1 uncultured Polyangiaceae bacterium
CCCTCAAGCACCAGTGGTCATTGGAGGCATCGAGGCCAGCCTGCGCCGCCTGGCCCACTATGACTACTGGTCCGGTCGGGTCCGCCGTTCTCTCCTCGTCGATAGCGGAGCCGATCTCCTCGTCTATGGGAATGCAGAACGTGCCATCGTGGAGATCGCCCACCGCTCGGCCCGCGGCATTCATCCTCGACAAATGCTCGACATCCGTGGGACCGCCGTGCGTCGACGATGCGGCGCGACCGGCCCCACCGATGCCCCAGGCGACTTTCATGTCGAGCGCAGCGATTCGATCGATCTCGTTGGCCCCGTCGATCCACTCCCCGATCCCTACGCCACCGAAGAGGAAATGCGGAGCGCGAGCCAACAAGTTGCGGACTCGCCGCAAGGAGCACAACAGCTCGTGCAAGTCAGTCGGCTGACACGCAAGAAGGCGGCGACCATGCCCCGCGACCGAGTCGTCCTGCGCTTACCCTCCTGGCAAGAAGTCAAGAAAGACAAGGCGCTCTACGCTCATGCCTCCCGCGTTTTCCATCTCGAATCCAATCCTCACAACGCACGCTGCTTGGTGCAGCGGAGCGGTGACGTGGACGTGTGGGTCAATCCACCCCCCCTCCCTCTTACGACCGAGGAGATGGATCGGATCTATGAGCTGCCGTACCAGAAGGTGCCCCATCCCGCTCATCAAGGTCGCAAAATTCCCGCCTACGAGATGATCCGGTTTTCTGTCACGATCATGCGCGGTTGTTTTGGGGGCTGCTCCTTCTGCTCCATCACCGAACACGAGGGACGCATCATCCAGAATCGTTCCGAGGGCTCCATTTTGCGAGAGATCGAGGGCCTCAAGAAAATTCCCGGTTTTACCGGCGCGGTCAGCGATCTGGGAGGTCCCACCGCGAACATGTACCGGCTTGCCTGCAAGAGTCGCGAGATCGAAGCGGCTTGTCGTCGGCCCTCCTGCGTCTATCCGGGGATCTGCAAGAACCTCAAGACGAGCCATCGACCACTCATTGAGTTGTATCGCAAGGCCCGCGCGATCGACGGGATCAAGAAGATCTCGGTGGCATCCGGCCTACGCTACGACCTCGCTGTAGAAGATCCCGAGTACGTCAAAGAGCTCGTCACCCACCACGTTGGCGGCTACCTCAAGATTGCACCAGAACACCTTGCCGAAGGGCCCCTGTCCAAAATGATGAAGCCAGGCATGGGGAGCTACTACCGGTTCAAGGAGCTCTTCGAACGCTATTCGAAACAGGCCGGAAAAAGACAGTATCTGATCCCTTACTTCATCGCCGCGCATCCGGGGACCACTGATGAAGATATGCTCGAATTGGCCTTGTGGCTGAAAGACAACGGCTTCCGCGCCGATCAGGTCCAGGCGTTTTTGCCCTCTCCGATGGCCTCAGCCACAGCGATGTATCACACCGGCAAAAACCCTCTCCGGCCGGTGAAACGAACATCGGAAGACGTTGCGACCCCGAAAACCCACGAGCAACGCCGCCTTCACAAGGCCTTCTTGCGCTACCACGATCCAGCGAACTGGCCCTTGCTGGCCAAGGCCCTCCGCCGCATGGGACGCGCCGATCTGATCGGTCGGGGTCCAGGCCATCTCATTCCCCATGACGGAAATCGGGACTCTCACCCAAGGCGCCGTCCCGGTCATCGACGCTTCGCGACCCAGCACACCGGATTGCCTCAATTCAACAAAACGAAGGCCTCTTCGAAGCGCAAAAAGACAACGCCACGATGAGGACCATTCGTGGAGCTCGACGACCGCGACTCTTTTTCCCAGCCCACGTCGGCGAGCGACGGCCACGTCCTGCGGACCGGCTTTTCGGTGCGCCCGCCCTTTGCCCAAGCACCGGTCCAAGGGCTGACGTGCCGTCAACCGTCTGGGGTCCCCAGGCGCGCGGGCCGCTCGAGGCCAACAACCCGGTAGTCCTCGCTGCCTCGATGATACAGATGGACTCGCGCCGGCGGTTGCAAGCGCCGCCCCTGGGTCTGTGAAAGGAAGTCGACAATCAGGTACTTGGGCGCCGACCGGCTCGCTCCCCGCACCGCAGGAAGCAGGACACAAATCCGTGCGCCCCCCTGGCGACTCGGGCCGGCTTCTCGAGCAGGTGCCTTAGGGCGCTCGCCAGAGTGAGGGACTCTTCGCGGGCGTAGCTCCCGCCGGCGAAGCTTCCGACTGGCCCATGCTCGCACTGAATCCTTGCGCTCCGACGGTTCGTCGAGGCCGGAGGTGACCAATAGATCGGTCAGACAAAGCCGTCTTCCGTCGAGCTGTGGAGCCGTAAGCGGCGACAGGCGACGCAAATAGCGGTCGAGGATCTTGTCACGCCGCACCCTCAGGATCCGAGTCAACTCACGAATCAACAGAGGGTCTCGAAGATCCGCCGCAGCAACCACGGCGTCCACATGGGCATCGGAAAACCGCGCAATGATCCGAGCCATCCAGGCAGCGTCACCCTCCTGCATCCGTCCGAATGCCGGGTTGGGATATCCCGGGCGCCACTTTTCAGGGGTGAAGCTTTCCGCGTCGAAATACGCAAAGACGAACCCACTCTTGCCAAACTCGGACCGCTCCCAGGGCCGTTCAATCAACCCCAAGGTGAGCCAATCTCCGAACACATGCCCCAAGTCGAGATAATGGGAGTGACCGAGCCGGCGGCCCAGAGCCGGCGGCTTCCAGTAGCTTCCCAAACTGTCTCCAAAATCGATCAGATGGTGACGTACGTAGCCACGGCCTTTCCCGGTCCCGATCCACATAGAAAGGGTGTTCTTTTCTCGAGAATCGAAATGATTGATCCACGAAGCGAGCACGCGCATCCCCCGGAGCTCACGTCGATCTTCGTGTGCGATGATATCGTTCGGGTCGTCCTTTCTGGTGCCCTGATACCCAAAGGGGCCGAGTGGCTTCCCTTCCAGCATCAGGCTGCTCATCGCGCGATAGCGGCCATCGCGAAGCTGCTGGCCCTTGCTGAGCACTCGGGCGATGTGCCGAGGCTCGAGCCCGCTGTCCTTTCCCTTCTCACCTTCCACTGCCGCATCCTCGGCGATCTCGAGAATCGACGGATCGAAATACACGATACGGTTGCACGGCGCGAAGTAGCCAGCAGCGGAGTAGAGCCTGGCACCCACCACGCCCGCAGCCGTGGCGCGGGGCGCCTGAGAACCATCGAACTTGATCAGATAGCGCCTTGCATCGGGACCTACGATAAGAAACCCGGGGTTGGCACCGTCTGGCTTGGCGTCGGTCACCTTCCAAGGGCCTGCTGGATCGAGAGGAGGAGTGCGACAGGAACCCCGTGCGATCTCGGCGGGCGTCATGGGAAATCGACCGAGACGATTCTGGAACCAGGAGCTGCTGGGAACCTCGTCCAGCGCGTTGACATTGATCGCCTCATGCACCGGATCGATCGCAAAAACACGGCTTATGGGTCGAAACACGGTCTGATCGGCGGCGTCCCAGGCCCAGGGCGAAAAGTACGCTTTCGGCTTCTCAGCGAATGGACGGGTATCCGCATCCGTCCACATCGGCTCCTGCAACGGAAATTGCGAGACGGATGCACCGCTACATCCGGTTGCGATCGCCAGCATGGCAGACTGCACGAGCGCCGGGAAAGCCACCTTCCACCGCGTTTCAAAAGCCACTTGTCGCCCCCACAACCAAACGCACGCTGTCGATCTGTCCACCGGCCTCGAAGGGATCCGTCCCCAAGGCCAAGAGAAATTCGAACGCATGATCGCGCCTCTCCGAAAGCCGCGCGCCCAGGCCGAACGAGCTGCGCAATCGACCCAGTCGAAACGCATCGAGATACGGACCAAACACCTGCCCCACCGAGTAGTGCAAAACACCGTCGAGCCAGACCCAAATCGGCCAAGCGTAAGTCAAACGTGCCGCAGCGGCGCTCCGCCCCCTGAGCCGTCCTTCCCGGAATCCGCGCAGTGGTCGCTCTCCACCAAGCCCAATCAACTCACTGAACGGAACGGGCGGAGCGTCACCAAAAGGATCGACAAAGTCCATCATCACCTCGAGTCCAAGGACACGTTGCGCCCGATTGAGATCGACAAATCCTCCGAGGGTCCCACCATAGCTGGCCCAGTGATAGCTTCCTCTGGCCGCAAGAGGCCCATTCCCAAGCCCGATCGCGTGCTCCCCCCGCAGCTCCAGTTTGACACCGCTTCCTGGAGGGGGCTCGTAGTCGACGCCCACTGGCAGCTGATCCGGCGTGCGCTCAGGCCTGGAGTCCAAGGAGAGGGTCGCCGCCTGCGTTGCTACGTTATATCCCCCGAGACCCGGTGGCGGACGAGAGGCACCAGCCACGATTGCTGTGGCCAAGGAGCGATCCCCACAGCACCCCTGATTGGGGCCGAAGGCTACGTGCCGGACTCCAGCCTGAATGGTCAGGCGCGTCGAACGCACGAGATCGGCTTCGTAAGCCAAGGTCGATTCCAGCAGATCCTGCCGAAAACGCGCCCTCCGTTCGATCTGTTGGGGAGCAATTCCGTGAAAGATGCGATCGGGACGAATCTGAAGCTCACCCTTCAATGACAGAGCGTGACCGGGGCGAAGCTCATAGCGGTCAATGAGCTCCAGTCGCCACCAGTTGGTCCCCCCGGTCGCCACTCGGGCGCGGAAATCGTTCTTTGGATGAAGCGCTCCATTCCAAAAGAAAAAGAGGCCAACGCTCGGCCGAAAGCCAAAGTCGACGAGACCCGTCGGAATGATTCCCGCCTGGCGCCTGGGACCAAAGGTGAAGAAATTGACGAACAGAGCCGGCCAGTGGTGTTTTTCGGCGTAGGTCACGAGCGCGCCCAATGGCCGCCGAACGACGAATTCGCTGAACAAGTACAGCGGCGAAAGCGCCAATCGAGGGATCCACAAGAGCGCCTCTTTGGGCTCTTTTTTTTGGGGGCGACCATCATAGTTGGGTGTGGCTCGCTTCGAATCGCCGAAAGCAGGCCGGCTCTGCGCTGGGGACTTCTGGGAGTTTGACCGCGGCTCCTCCCGCGAGCGAGGCTCTTCAGAAAAGGAAGTTCGCCTTTCCCTGAGTTCCGTGTTTGCTTCCTCCTGCGACCGAGGACGCTCTGGGGCTTCACCAGGCGCGAAGCGCCCCTCCGGCGGCAAGGGAGCATCTGGCGACTGAGGTCCCAAGATCTCAGAAGCGTCTCTTTGCACTCTCTGTGGCTCGTCGGCCGCCTCTTGCGCCGCGGCAGGTCCCGCTCCTCCCATGGCAATTCCCATGGCAATGCCCGCAATGACAGCGCATCGAGCGCTCCATAAACGGAGGCAGCCCGGAAACATCAGGAACGTAAAGCTGAGCGCGGCCTCACTCGAGAAGCCACGATCAAAGCCAAAGCCAAAATGCTCACCGCCCCCCAATAGGTGAAAGGGGGGAGCCCCCGATTTTCCCCTTCGGCAGCGTCGAGTAGCGCCTCGAGATACACCTCGCGTGACTGGGCCCCAAGCAGACGCCTCGGCCCAATGTAGGTCGTGGGCAAACCGACGAAGTCCGCCTTTTTGAGCCGCTCGAGAGTCGCTGCAAGCTTCTGATCAGGCCTTGGTGAGTCCAAACACTGCTGGAGCGCTTTTTGATCCTCGAGCTGCTGGGCCGCTTCCTCAATCATCTCCTCGGTGAGATCCCCCGCTCCAAGGAGGGTTTCGAACACCGTCTCTGCCTCTCCTTGCTCCGCGGCACAAACGTGCAGCCGGGCCGCCTTCTTACCAAGGGGATGATGAGGCAAAAAGACTGGCTTTTTCTCTACATGGACCGGATGCTCGAAGGAAGCCAGCGCCTGCTCGATTTCCGGGATCGCCACACGGCAATGAGGACATTGATAGTCAAAGAACTCTACCACATTGGTTGAGCCGGGATCGTAGAGTTCCAGGATCGAAGGGGGCACCTCGGGGGGGGCCGCAACCTTCGGATAAATGAGTGGTGCCGCGAGGGAAAGGCCCAATAGCGACATCCACCCCCATGTCCGGAGCCGCAACGCCTCACGGCTTTTGCGCGGGAGAGGAGGATTGGGCGCGGCAACGAGCTCCGAATCCTCCTTCCAGCCTCGATGAAGACGTTGCCCCTCCGAGAGAGGTCCCTGCACTTCCTCGACCACGGAATCGGAGGTCTCGTCGGCCAAGGCGCTTTCCCACCCGGTGCCGCGCAATCCCCAGACGGCAACGCTCACGACAACGGCCGAAACGTCGACAATCACACACAGGAAGCAAAACGCCCCGACGGCCGCCGCCTGCAATCCCAGCAATGCAAAACCGCCTATCCCCGTAGCCAAACCCAAAGGAATGAGAAGATTCCGCCTCCAATCCGGCCTTCTCAGCAAGCTCGAGAAAAAGAGTGCAAGGAAATTGAGCACCCCCAAGACAGGGAGAAAGGGAAACAAAATCCCTCCCGGCAACAAGATGTAGCCGAGCCCACTATCACGTACCTTCCCGCAGCCCGAAGCCGTGCTGCAGAAAGCCATCTGAGGAGACAGGTAATCGAGGAGAAGCGCCACGCTGACGGACAGCGCCAAAAGACTCGCTACTCGAAGGACGAAAAGCCAATGAACGGGTCGCAAGATGACTCCAGGGGTATAGCGACCCTACCGCCGCCGCGCTACGTCCCGGGACAATGAAGAGCCAGCCCCTGAGGGAAGAAGTCGAGCAAATTTTGTCCAGCTCCAAGCGAGCCATGCATCCCCGGGAAATGGCTGCCCGCCTGGCGCTCGATGCCGAGGAGTACCCCGAACTGATCGCTCTCCTGGACGACTTGCGTGAAGAAGGGCTTTTGAAGATGCTGCCCGGCGGCCGAGTGCGTAGCGCAGAGGGCCCCTCACCACGCAAAAAAGCAGCGGGTCACCGAGGAACGACCGAGAAGCGACAAAGCTGGGAAGGGTCTTTGACGGTCAACCCCCGCGGCTTCGGTTTCGTTGTGTCGGCCGGCCAACCGGATGTGTTCGTTCCCAAGGACGCAATCGATGAGGCCCTCCATGGTGATACCGTGCTCGTCACGATCGTGCGAAAGAGCTCCAAGGGCCTCGAAGGTCGCGTTGACGGAATCATCAGCCGTCGCAGCCCGCGGCTTTCGGGGGTGGTGAGACTCAAACGGAAAAGTGTGTGGCTCGAGCCCGATGATACCCGCATTCGAGGCCCTATTCCGTTGATCGCCGGCCTGGAGGGCGTCGGCGATGGGGACTCTGCGGTCGTAGAGATCGTGCGCTTTCCCGGATTCGCCGATGAGCTCCCCGAGGCTCGAGTGGTGGAGATCCTCGGTCCACCAGGGCAACTCGAGACCGAAGTGCGCAAGATCCTGCTGACTGCCGAAGTGCGGGAGGAGCACGAACCGGAAACCTTGCAGAACGCCGAGACGATGGCGGTCATGCTCCAGCACATCAAAAAGGAAGGACGCCGGGATCTTCGCTCGGTACCACTACCAACCATCGATCCGGAGGACGCTCGGGATCACGACGATGCCATTTGGGTCGAGAGAAGACGCGGCGGTTACAGAGTTTACGTGGCCATTGCAGACGTCAGCGAATACGTCCGGGAGGGTTCCCCCCTCGATGAGGAGGCCCACGAGCGCGGTTGCACCATCTACCTGCCTGACCGAGCCGTCCCTATGCTTCCGCGGGCACTGGCCGCCGATTTGTGTTCGCTCCTGCCGGAAGTCGATCGTTATTGTCTCTGCGTCATCGCTGATCTGAATCGAAAGGGGGAGGTCCGGAAGTTCGAGATCGTCGAAGGGGTGATGCGTTCTCAGGCTCGATTGACGTACGGCGGCGTGGCACGGGCGCTCGATCTCGACCCCGAGTCCCAGCAAAGTCCGGCCGCCGAGGCCATGAAGGATAACCTTCTGGTACTCAAGGAGCTCTCCGAGAAGCTCAGAAAGATGCGCATGCAGCGCGGCGCCCTCGATCTCGACCTCCCCGAACCACGCGTGGTGACCGACGAAGATACCGGCGCCCCTATCGAAGTGAAAAAACGCGCCACCCGCGCCGGGATGAAAACCGCATACCAGCTGGTGGAGGAGATGATGCTGCTCGCCAACGAGCTCGTAGCCCGCTGGATGGTCGAACGAGACGTTCCGGCCATCTTCCGCGTGCATGGCGCCCCCGATGAAGAGAAGCTCGAACGCCTCGCCAAAGTTGCCACCGAGCTCCAAATGAAGGTCGATGTGCATCAGCTCAGCGAACCTCGAGGAGCCGCCGAGTTCTTGAAGCGCGCCCAGAAACATCCGCACCGCGATGTGCTCACCATGCTGCTTCTGCGTTCTCTTAAGCAGGCAACGTACGAGACCGTCAACATTGGTCATTTCGGTCTGGCGAGCAGCGCCTACGTTCACTTCACCTCGCCCATCCGTCGCTATCCGGATCTGCGTGTCCACCGACAGCTCAAAAAGCTCTTGCGCGGCGGTCGGGTGGATCGCTCCGAGGCCCAAGTGGACGATCTTCAAGCCGCTGCGACCGACTCAAGCAAAAAGGAGCGCGCCGCGATGGATGTGGAACGTCAGGTGCTCGATTTGTACCGGGCCATCTATATGCAACGTCACATCGGTGACCAGTTCAAAGGAAATGTCACCGGGATCAGCGGTACTGGGCTCTATGTGGCCCTCCAGGACCCCTATTGTGATGTACTGGTCCCCTTCGACGCGCTCGGACTCGATCAATTCGAGCTGGACGACGAAGAGGTGAGCGTCACCGGCCGACGCAATGGCGAAACCATTATGCTGGGCGACCCCCTTGAGTTGGAAGTCACCGACGTGGCCGTGGGGCGGCGCACGGTACTCGGGCGGCGCATCTTTGCGGAAGAGGACGAGCTAGTTCGCGTCCACAAATGGACGCGAACCAACAAGCAAGGAAGCGTTCAGCGTCACAATCCAGGCGAAAAAGCGAAGTCGCCCGCCCTCGCCCCGCAAGGGGCGGGCGACGAAGCGCCATTTGTAGACGG
>CAYTRQ010000238.1:0-8855 GCA_964440025.1 uncultured Polyangiaceae bacterium
GGGCCACCGCTGAGCCTTCCATTAGTGATGTGCCTCACCGATCTAACTTGCTACTATTATTCCATGTACATCATTGCGGCCGTGCTTTTGGCAGTGAGAAGACCGATTGGCGTAGCATTACTTGCTACCGGTGCCGCCAGCACGATTCTGCTCGGCAAGAGTATCGGATACGCAGATTTGAGCTTCTCGGGCTTTTACTACGTGGATGATAACTTCACTGCCCAGAGCTATCTGTTCCTCACGTTTAGTGTACTGATGCTATGGGCCTATTCGCGTCCATTTTCCTTTCAGGCTCTGTCTGCTTGGTACAACCGCCCCAAGAAAAGAAAGAAGGCTCCGAGACGCCAGCAGTCCAAGGGCTCTTCCCGACAGGATGCTTCAACCCCACAGCCCCAGAGCGCGAGGGCCCAGGGTGACCAGCATGAGCTGAAAGCCCTGGCTCCTGCCGGAGCGCCACTTTCTTCATGAATGGGGTGTGGTCGGGCTGGCGGAGGAAAGACGGTCGGTGGTCAGCCGGAGCTGCCAAACCCACCGCTTCCCCGATGAGTTTCTGAAAGAGACTCGACGACACGAATTGGAAAGTGCGCGATGGGCCGAGGGACGAGTTGCGCCACTCGGGCGGGGAGCGGGAGCTCCGGTGCATTTTCGTCGATCTTGATCAAGGGCACGATGATTTCGCCGCGATAGCCCCGATCGATCACCCCCACGTTGTTGGCAAGCATGTGCCCCGTTTTGATGATCGAGCTCCGCGCGACCACGTCCAAGTACCATCCCTGCGGCACGTCGGCGACGAGACCGGTCCCGTAGAGGGTCACTTGTCCCACTCGTTTTTTTATACGGGTAAGAGTCAGGTCGTAGCCGGAGTCGGAAATTCGTGCCTTGCTCGGGACGATGGCATCATCGCTCAGTTTCTGAAAGCTGAGGGGGGCGTATCGACCGCGATCGGAGCGAAAGAACGCTACCTTTTGACACCAACACAGGTAGCGGAGCAGGTGCTTGTGCCGGCAAAGAGGGGGCGGGCCGCCGCGAGCTGGTGACCATTCGAGATCGGACTCGTCGAACCCCTCGTAGAGGAGTCCCAGCACATCCAGTGCTGCTGGTCCCGTAAAGGTCAAACTGCGCTTTTTGCTCCGTTTTGGCTGGGTCCCCAAGAAAGACAGGAGCTCACCGAGAAATTGTTGGGAAAATGGGGCATGACGGCGTTTGAACTCGACTCTCGGCGTCCTGTCCCCGGAGCCATTGACACGTCCAGCACCGTCGAGCATCCCGCGGACAAAAGCTGCTTGCATTTCCTCCGCCGTTCCGGTCTCAGCGCCATCGGGAAATCTCACATCCAGTGAACTGCCCGGCGTCACCTGGAGAGACGAGGAGGTGACATTTCCGAGAGGAGCACAGATCTTTACACCCTTGCGCTTTTCGTGAAATCGGATTTCGCTCTTCGAGCGAGCTCGCTTTCGGAGGAACCACAGCAAGGGTTGTCCGTCATCTCTGAGTCGGACTTCCAGCGCTCCGTCTTTCATCCGACCCGCCGCAAACACGACTCCCAGCGCATAGGCATGCCGAGGCTCTGACACCTCGCCGAAGAATGGCTCACCTCGCCCCAGTCCCGCAGGCTCTTGTTCTTGCCCGGCTTCAGGACTCGGCCGCGGCGATGCGGTGCCGTTCGAAGATCTCGTCTGCCATCGTGCGGAGCTTGTAGGCTTCGTTTTGGATTTCGCTGTTGTCATCATAGGTGCCGGCGGTCGTCACGTAGTTCGAGAAGGCCAGATAGCTCCGAGCCACCTCGATCTCATTGCCGATCTCCTTGGCGAGCGCGATGGACCGCATGAAGTATTCCACCGCCCGCTCTTCATATTGAGCCCCCCACGCTCCCGCTCCTGTTACTTCACCCAAGGTACGCAGTGCGATAGCCAAGTGGGCTTTGCTGCGCACTTGCCCGAAAAGATCGATCGAAGCGCGAATGTGTTTACGAGCTTTCTTCAGATCACCACGCAGCAAGTAGCTCTTGGCGAGCCCTCGGCGCGCCTCGGCGAGTTGGAGTTTGTCGCCGATCTCCACGCAGAGCTCGACGGCTTGCTCGAGCGTGGCCACTGCTTCATCGCCCTTGTCCAGCCGCTGGAGAGTCTCACCAATGTGGGTCAAACATTCAGCAATGCGAGTTCGCTCCCCGATCTCCACCGAGGCCTTGTGAGCTTCTTGAAAATAGGAAAGAGCGCTTTCGAACTGGTTTTGATCGATGCTCAAGGCACCAAGAGTGGTGAGGCTTTCGGCCACCCCTACCGGATCTTTGATCTCCCGTCGAATCGCCAATGCCGCTTCGAGGGCTTCTTTCGCATTCTGGGGACGGCCATGATCCATCCAGACAAGACCGATATTGTTGAGACTGAGCGCGATGGAGCGGCGATCCCCAAGCTCCTTCCGCATATCGAGGGCGCGTCGAAGTTCTCGGAGGGCAAGATCGTATTCCCCGCGAACCCAAAGCAATTTGCCAATGTCATCGCCACTAGCAGCCACACCTCTGCGGTCCCCGACCATCCTAAACAGCTCCCGCCCAGCTTCGAGATGACGAGCGGCCTCGGTCAAAAATCCTGTTTCTCGATAGAGGCGACCGATGCGATTGTGAGCAGCGCCTCCTTTGCCAATCAGATTGAGGCGAAACGCGACACCGAGCATTTGCCGAAACGACGACAGTGCCTCGTCCGTCTTACCAAGAAGCATGAGTACGTCGCCGTGGTTGTGAAGGGCATCGATCCTGCGTCGCGCATCGTCGTCACCCAAAAGCTCAAGCCCCTTTTCGTAGTATTCGCTGGCCTTGCGTAGCGCAAAAGTCCGTCGGGCAATATCCCCCGCATCGAGAAAAGTGAATGCCGAACGTGTTTGCGACCCGGCGCGCTCCAGGTGGGATGCGAGCATCGCCAGATACTCTTCTCTGGAGCGCGCGGTTGTCTTTTGCGCGAGCCAGTCGGCAATCGTCTGGTGATAGCGACGCGCCGACGCCGTGCTGGTCAGCGTCGCGATCTTTTCTCTCTCGAAATTGTGTTTGAAAACGTACTCCCGCTCGTCTGGAAAGACGGCGTCCTCGAGAACGAGTAAATAGTCTCGCTCGACGAGACGCTGGAGAGTTTCCTGCAGCTGCGTGACATCTGCAGCGTCGCCCGAAGACCAAATCTCCGGTGGGGAGCGGTCCATGCGCCCCAGCGCGACGAGCCCACCGAGCCAAAAAACGCTCCCCATGGCTGCAGCGTGCTCCATGACTTTCCTTTCGGACGCAGAGAGAGCCGAGATGCGCAGCGCAACGGCATCGTCCACCGTCATCGGCAGTCTTACGGTGCTGAGCCTTTCCAGATTGACGTGCCATTTGCCGGAGGTCTTTTCCTCGAGAACGCCGGCGTCGAAATAGCTGCGTACCATCTGCCTAAGTTGTCCCGGGTTTCCTCCGGCCGCCCGCACCGCAGCGTCCACGAGAGCTTCCGGGACGCCGCCGTCGCAGCGATGCAGCATTCGTCGAATGAAATCGGAGGCGGCCCGATGGCTGAGTGATTCCAACTCAATGAACTCACTTCCGCCCTCTGGCTTGCGTCCCCACTCTTCCCGCTGACTGAGCAGTTCCCGAGTGGTCGCGCCAAGGATGAGAACACGAGCCGCAACGTTCTGAATGAGCGAGTCGAGCAAATCGAGCGAATCGGCATCGGCAAACTGCAGATCGTCGAAGACGAGGCAGACCGGACCGTGGGCCGCATCTGCCTCCCAGAAACGGCGAACGATAGCTCGGCGGAGAGCCTGAGCCTGGGCGACATCATCCAGGGCCGCTTCCGTGAGGGGGCTTTCTGGGAACGGCACTCCCATGAGCTGGCCCAAAAAGAAGCAGACCTCGTCAACCTTATCGTGACCGAGGATACGGGAGACTTCGTTGGTGACTCGCTTGACGGCTACCGGCTGAGCCATCTCCTCACTGATGCCCAACCGTGATTTGAGCAGACGAGAGAACACTCCGTAGCTGAGGCCCTGCCGCCGCGCCGTGGCCGAATAGACGCGAGGGCCGCCGTTTTTTGGCGGGGGCAGCCCTCGCAGCAGTTCCGCGATGAGCCGCGACTTTCCGGCGCCCGGCGCTCCGACCAGAGTGATGGCGACCGGCTCCCCTGCTTGCTCCACGCGATCGTAGGCCGCGCGCAACTGTGCGAGCTCGTCCTCTCTCCCTACATAAGGAGTGAGGTCTGAACTTGGCGCCGTAGGGCGGGGATCCTCGTCTGCCATCAGCCGGCGAGTCTGACCCGAAGCGCAGCACAGACACAAGCGGGACTTTTTGGTACTATTAAAATCTCTCCCTGCCAGGGCCGTCGAAGGGGCATAGACTTTCCACTCCCTGAGCATTTGAGGTAGTAAGTCCGCCCTAGCCAGAGCCGGGCCTCCCGAGCCCACCTCCCCTCCCGCTGTTTGTTTCGGAACCTCCCGGGGCAATCACCGGGCCCAGCCTCAGAGAGCAACGACTTGGCGCTTCCCTCCAAGAATCCTCCTCAAGCTCGCGACAGCCAAAAGAAGTCCGTCGGAAAGGGCGTGTTTCAAAAATGCGGTGGCTGCGCGGCTGTCTTGACGGCCGAAGAGCTCCGCAGAAACTTCTCTGTCTGCCCGCGCTGCGGCTATCATCATCCGATGTTGCCAGAGGATTGGCGGGCACTTTTGCTCGACGATGGTCACCTCGACCTGTGGGACGAACACATCAGTCCCGGCGATCCGCTACGGTTTGACGACGGCAAGAGCTACCCAGATCGGATCAAAGCGGCGCAGGAGAAGACACGCCGAGGGGAAGGTATGGAGGTGGGACGTGGCCGACTGGGTGGCCGGTCCGTTGCTTACGGTCTGTTTATCTTCAAGTTCATGGGAGGCTCGATGGGCTCTGTGACCGGGGAGCGGATCACCAGGCTCTTCGAACGAGCTACCGAGATGAGGATCCCAGTCATTTTGCTGCATGCGTCAGGGGGAGCCCGCATGCAAGAGGGAATTCTCAGCCTGATGCAGATGGCCAAGACCGTGTCCGCACTGAGACGCTTCCGCGAGATTCGGCAGCCTTTCATCAGCATCTGCCTCCATCCCACTACCGGTGGGGTCGCGGCGAGCACGGCGTTTCTGGGCGACGTCAATGTCGTGGAACCCAACGCGCTGATTGGTTTCGCGGGACCACGAGTGATCGAGGGAACGATTCGTCAAAAGTTGCCAGAAGGCTTTCAAAGATCCGAGTTCTTGATGGAACACGGGATGATCGACACCATCGTTCCCCGAAACGTGATGAAATCGAAATTGAGCACCATTCTCCACCATCTGAGTCGGGCGGAAACCGGGCGAACGAACCCAAAGGAATCGGGCCATGGCTGAACACTCAGCCGATCTCACTTCGGCACTCCAGCGGCTCTACGGACTGGCGGGGCGCGGCTCTCGCCAGGATCTGTCGGTCATGCAGGCTGCCTGCGAAAGGTTGGGCCATCCGGAAAAACAGCTCCCGGCAGTGCATGTCGCGGGAACCAATGGCAAAGGAACGGTCGCCGCCTTCCTCAGCTCGATGCATCGCGCAGCGGGAAAAAAGGTGGGGCTCTACACTTCCCCGCATCTCGTGCGTTTCGCAGAACGCATTCGCATCGATGGCGAGCCCATCGCCGACGACATCCTGGCAGGCCTGGTTCACCAAGTCATGGACGCGGCGCCAGAGCTGTCCTTTTTCGAAACCACGACGATGATCGCATTCATTGCCTTTGCCCAAGCCAAGGTCGACCGCGCGATCTTCGAGGTGGGCCTGGGAGGCCGCCTGGATGCCACCAACGTCATCCCTCCGCCCGAGCTGGCCATCATCACTCGGGTGGCATTCGATCATACGGAAGTTTTAGGCAATTCTTTGGCCGAGATTGCCCGCGAGAAGGCCGGAATCATCAAACCTGGAAGTAAGGTCGTCGTCGGAAGGCTGCATCCGGATGCTCAGGCGGTCGTCGAAGCACGGTGCCAGGAGGTCGGTGCCCGTTTGCTTCCGCTTGGAGGCCCAGAGCCGATTCCTGGAGCTCCCCTGGCCTACCCTCGTCTGTCGATGATTGGCTCCAACTTGGCTGTTGCAGTGACAGCTGGAAGAGCTCTTGGGCTCACCGCAGAGGAGGTCGCGCGAGGAGTCGAGACCCTGGATTTCCCGGGCCGCAACGAGCTTCTTCACCGCAACCGGAGAGAGCTGACCCTGCTCGACTGCGCCCACAATCCAGACGGCGCGGTCACCCTCTCCCATAGCCTCGATCCAGGCTTACTCGAGGTGGATTCTCGGCGGGACGTTGCTCTGGTATTTGGCACCGTTGTCGGAAAAAACTATCGCGCCATGCTCAAACGTCTGGAGTCCGCGGCAGGACATCGCGTCTACGTAGCTCCTCCGATCGACCGTGCTGAAGATCCGGAGAAGTATGCACAAGTTCTTCCGGGAGAAGTCGCGCCCGATGTCGAGGCGGCGCTTCGCATGGCGCGGTCCAAGGTAGGCGATCGTGGTGTGGTCGTGGTGACGGGGTCGACGTTTTTGGTTGGCGCGGCTCGGGCAATTCTACTCGACCTCCCGCGCGATCCACCCGTGATGATGTAACGCGTCCGCCCCGTTCGAGGAGCTCGCTCGGTCCTCGAGGCGTCCGACGAAGCTTTGATTGGAGAAACCAAGGCGTTCGAAGGGGCTTTTACTGGAGAAACATGAGCCAAGAGAGAAAGCTCTTTGGGACTGACGGTGTGCGGGGACGGGCCAACGTGTTCCCCATGACACCCGAGTTGGGCCTTCGTCTAGGGAGAGCCATCACCCACGTAGCCCGTCGTCGCGGTCGGAAGGCTCCGCGCATCGTCATCGGAAAGGACACCCGACGCTCCGGCTATATGCTCGAGCCAGCCCTCGTAGCGGGCATCACCGCCATGGGCGGCCGAGCGCTGCTTTCCGGTCCAATTCCGACGCCTGCCGTTGCCAACTTGACGCACAGCATGCGCGCTGATGCGGGCATCGTGCTCAGCGCCAGCCACAATCCGTTCGGTGACAACGGCATCAAGATCTTTGGTCCCGATGGCTTCAAGCTTCCTGATGAGGAGGAGATAGAACTGGAAGAACTTCTGGAGACCAAAGAAATCGACAAAGGACCAACCGGGGCGTCATTGGGCAGCGCCTACCGGATGGAAGACGCAGTGGGGAGATACGTCGTCTACGCGAAAAATACGTTTCCTTCCGATCTGACCTTGGATGGACTTCGCGTGGTCGTCGACGCTGCTCACGGTGCGGCGTACAAAGTCGCCCCCACGGTATTTTCCGAGCTCGGCGCCGAAGTGATTCCTTTGGGTGTTCGGCCCAACGGCACCAATATCAACCGGGATTGCGGCGCCCTCCATCCCGAACATGTCATGCGTGAAGTCGCGCGTCGCAAGGCCGATCTGGGAATTGCTCTCGATGGTGATGCCGACCGAGTGATCCTCGTCGACGAGGGGGGAAGCCTCGTCGATGGTGACGCCGTCATGGCGCTTTGCGCAACACGCATGCTCCAGCAAAAAAAACTGCGCAAAAACACCCTAGTTGCCACCGTGATGAGCAATATGGGACTAGAACACGCTATCAAGAAGGCAGGTGGCAAACTTCTTCGCACGGCGGTGGGCGATCGATACGTGGTGGATGCCATGAAGAAGCAAAGACTCACCTTTGGAGGCGAACAGTCCGGGCATTTGATCTTTCTCGATCATGCCACAACTGGCGATGGCTGTGTGGCCGCCTTGCAGATCCTTGCGATCATGGCGCGCGAAGAGAGACCCATGAGCGATCTTTCTCGAGTGATGGAGCGCGTGCCGCAGGTACTCAAGAGTATCTCTCTTCCTCGAAAGGCACCCCTGGCCGAGATGGGTCATCTGACCAAGGCCATCTCGAGCGCTGAAAAAAGCTTGGGCAAAAAGGGACGCGTCTTGGTCCGCTGGAGTGGCACCGAACCCAAGCTCCGTCTGATGGCGGAAGGCCCCAATACCCCGCGACTCGAAAAGCTTCTTTCCGGGATGGCTGAAGCCGCAAGCCGCGATCTCCGCTGACCTCCTCGATTCCCCTTCGACGCGGGCAGAGCTCCTCCTTCCTGGAGGGCGCCCGGCTCGAGTCCCTCTCCCACTCGAAAGGTTTGGCCGCCCCCCCCGAACGGGCGTGAGGAATCTCGGTGAAGGCTTTTCCAGCGGGAAGGTTCTCGCCACAGGCCGCTCACTTGTTGGGACGACTCACTTGTTGCGACGCCGAGCGCCCTTGGAGTCGGGAGCGGTTGATGGGTAGCTAAAAGGAAGCTCGACCTGTCGCAAGCTCGGTCGGCGCTTGGCACGCCGAGCCCCTCTCTGTTGAATCAAGTCCGCTTCCCGTTCGATATCGGCTTCCATGACTTCTGGATTGTCCAACGCAAATGCCAAGGCATCGAAGACTTTGGCCGGGGAGAGTTGGGGATAGCGCTTGAGAATTTTTTCTATGGGAGTGCCGCTTCGATAAAATGCATAGAGCCGCCGCACTGGAACACGCGAGCCTGCGACATGAGGACTTCCAGCAAGGACCTTCTTATCCACGCGGACGTGAGGATGAGGAACGAGAACAATCGGTAGGTTGGACACGATAGCGGCGGACGTCATGGTGACTCCGCCGCCCGATCTCGACAAGCCCCCAGTACATCATTTCGTTAGAAATGATGACCAGAAAGCAATACTTGCACCGGCTCACACCAGTGGATTTGGGTCGATTTCTCCGCCCTCACTGATCTGGGGCGGCGAAATCGACCCATCAACTCAATAGAGACGGTGCACTAGTGCCTCGGCAACTCACGTTTCGAGCGGTTTCGAAGCACTCCCAGAAG
>CAYTRQ010000239.1:0-8836 GCA_964440025.1 uncultured Polyangiaceae bacterium
GGCCTCCCCAAGGCGCCCCGACAAAAAACAAGCGCCCCGCTCAGCCCACAGGGTGGTTAGCTCCAAAGGGGGCTAGCACTCCAAAAGGTGGCAAGGCGCTATCCAGATTGTGCCTCGTTTTTTGGACTTTATCTCGAACGAATTCGGCCAGGCGTCCTTTCGTAGGATGTTTTGCCAACAGAAAGGTGAGGATGACCGGGGCGGTTGGCTTCTGCGGAGTGAGTCGAAGTGTCTGCTTGCAAGAAATTCACCGACACGGCCGCTTAGGTGAAGTTTTCCGAGCTAGACTGAGAAGCCGGCCCTGAGGCTGCCTATCCGGCGCCGCCCCGAACATCTAAAGATAGAGTGGATCTGCCGAGCTCTTCTGCCAATGGGTCAAATGTGATTTTTATGATCCGTGCCAACTCGCGTGGCTGGGGCTCCCTGAGCTCTGGGGACTTGGGCATTTTGGGAAAGGCCAGGTTTTAGCGAGGTCAGGTGCTCTCTGGGAGTGGTATTGGTTCCGGGGTCGGGCATTTGTCGGAGGCCCTTTCGAGGCTGTTGTGTCATGGCTGCTCTGTCGTCGCCGCTGTTTCACAACTGCTATTTCACAGTCGACTCGTTTGTCGATAGACCGCACGGGATGATCGATTTCGACGGGGCACAGGCACTTCTTCTCCGTGAAGCCAGCCGCATGAAAGCGTCTTGGCCAACCGAACGGATCGCCATTGATCGGGCGGCAGGCCGCGTACTGGCGGAAGACGTCCGTGCCGAAGTGCCCATCCCGCTTTTCGACTATAGCGCCATGGATGGCTACGCGGTCAGCACGGCCGATCTCCACGGGGACGGACCGTTCGAGTTATCCGTTGCGGGTGAGTCGCGCACCGGCGGGCCGGAGATCCGCTTTGAAGCTGGGACGAGTGTTCGGATCTTCACCGGAGCCAAGCTCCCTGCGGGCGCTGATGCCGTGCTGATGCAGGAAAACGCCCAACGAACGGCAGACACGATTCGCTTCGCGGCGTCGCTCCGCGTGGGGGAAAATGTGCGGCGGGCCGGAGAGGATTTGAGGGCGGGGCAGACCGCGCTGGAACGGGGCACTCGCATTTCCGGTTTTCAGCTGGGGCTTCTCGCGACCGTCGAGCGAACGGAGGTGCTGGTTGCAGCGCGTCCCCGGGTCGGCATTTTGTGTACCGGGGACGAGTTGCGTCCACCGGGGCGGCCTGGTGGCGCGGGTCTTTCCGAGAGCAATAGCGTGTCGCTCGCTGCACTCGTTGAGCAGGTGGGAGGAACCCCCTTCCGGCTCCCCTTAGCTCCCGATTCGAAGGAATCGACGGTGCAAGCGCTTCGCGCCGCCGCGGCGACTTGCGATGTCGTGTTGACCGTCGGAGGTGTCAGTGTGGGAGATCATGATGTCGTTCGCCCTGCGCTCGAAGCTCTCGGAGGAGAGATCGAGTTCTGGAAGGTTCGGATGAAGCCGGGCAAGCCGGTGATGTTGGCTCGCCTCGGTCGCGCGTTGGTTTTGGGACTGCCCGGAAACCCTTCTTCAGCTCAGGTGACCTTTGCCCTGTTTGGCCTGCCGCTCCTTCGGGCGATCCAGGGAGATGCTGAGCCGGTGTGGCGGACTCGGCAATTGCCTCTTCAAACTTCCGTGCGTCAGCGGGCCGGTCGGCGCAATTTCTATCGCGGCGTTATTGGGGAGGGAGGGGTCCGGATCCTCGACAATCAAGCTTCGGGCGCCTCGACAGCGATGGCGTGGGCCAACTGCTTGGTCTCCATTGGAGAAGAGGTGGAAGAGCTGGAGCCGGGAAGTTTGGTTGACGTGATCGCTTATACGGACCTTTGAGGACTCGGCTGGGAGTGAGTCCGTTTCGAAGAGCCAGTGAGGAGTGAGTCCAGTGTCGGAGCCTCTGTTCGTGGGAATTTTCGTTGGGGGGAAATCGATGCGTATGGGACGGACCAAGGGGCTTCTCGAGGCTCCAGGGAGTAGACTGTCGCTTGTCGAACACAATTGGAAGTTGGTGGAAGAGGCGGTGCCTGAGGCACAACGGTTTCTCGTGGGGAGCCGGGAGGAGTATGAAGCATTGCATCTTCCCACCCTGCCCGACGCTCGGGAAGACTCGGGGCCCCTGGCCGGTATTGTGAGCCTTCTGGGGGAGGCACGACGAGAAAATGTCTCGCGCGCTCTAGTGATCGCCTGTGATCTTCCGTACTTGACTGCTGCTTTGCTGCGTCGCCTCGCCTTGGAGCAGCCTCATGCGAGCTTGCTCGCGCCGTATCTCGACGATCGGTTTCAACCACTCTTCGCCCGCTATGGCACGTCGCTGCTGCCTCATTTTCGAAAAGCCCTCGACGAGCGCCGGCTCGGCTTGCAGCCGCTCCTCGGACAAAACAATCCTGGAATTCTCGAATTGTCGGCCGCAGAAAGGCGGGCGCTCAGGGATTGGGATACCCCCGAAGATATGATTTGAACATCACGTGCTTTTGCACGTGCTTCCTCTTGGGGAAGATCATCGTCGAGGACCTTGAGGTGGTCAGTGGAGGGTCAAGTCACCACCCTGACGCGCGGTTGTGAGTGTGGACGTTTGGTCGTTTGTCTACTTGTTCAAAAGTGTGCGCGCCGCAACGTGGGGTCGACCTCTCCGTAGGACCAGCATCAAGACCAGGGCGACGAGGCCCCACCATGCTTTCCTGCCGGGGGGACCTTGGCGCCCACTTGAAAGTTTGCAGCCGCAGCCCCTTCCCGTGTCCTGGAACGGGTCGTCGGTCGGTGCGTAGCCGCCGGCCCCGGACGTGTTCGGCGCGCCGCCCGTTGCCATCGCACCTCCTGTCGAGGTCGCCCCACCTGCCGCGGTTGCCCCACCTGCGGTAGGCCCACCACCATTCGCAGCTGCACCTCCGGTTGGGGGCTGCGGACTGGCTCCGCCCATGCCGCCCATGCCTTCGCCAGTCGGGAGGACCAGCTCTTCGGCGGGAAGTCCATGATCGATCTGTTGTAGATACGCCACGAGCGAGTTCAGCTCCTGCTCGGTGAGCAGAGACGTATCCCCGTGCATTCCTTCAGGGTTGCGCGTGGTCAGCACATCCAACAACGTGGTTGCGGACCCATCGTGCAGATACGGCGCCGTCTGCCAGATGCCGAGCAACGTGGGCGTGTCGATGCCTGTCAGTTCCTCGCCCAAGCGGTTGCCCGAGTTTGCGGTCATTGTGCCTACATCATGCAGCTCGCCCGTCGCGCTATCGGTGAAGTCGTCGCCGGCGTGGCAAGAGTCACAACCCAGATCGAGAAACAACGCTCGTCCTGCCTCGCCCTGTTCGGTAAGAGTTCCGTCTGGGTTGCGGAACGGACTTCGGGGAACCACGTCGAACGCCGCGACATAGGCCGCCAGCGCGTCCAGATCGGCGCTCAAGCCAGCTTTGGGAGCACCCAAGGGGTCGCTGACAGCGTCGAATTGATCAGCGGGAATGAAGCCCAGCCCCCCCTGGTGAGCACGAATATCGTTTTCGAAGTCTTGAACCTCGTCGAAGTTGCCCGACCAGTGCAACCGACCGTGACCCATGCCTCGTCGTCCCAGCAGCGAAATCGTGTTTCTGAAGCCTTCGCCGCGATCGAAGAAGTCCCAGACCCTGCCATCGTCGTTGCCTTCGAAATGACAGGACGCGCAGCTCAAATAACCCTCGCTCGCCATGCGCTTGTCCTCTGCGTTTTCGAAGATCCGCTTTCCGCGAAGCACCTCTTCCGGAAGCGCTTCGTCTTCGACGAGAGGGACCTCGGCAACGAGCTGAGTCGATTGGTCGACTCCCGTGAGCAAATCGCCCACATCGAAGACCAAGAGCCTACGGGCCGAACCCGCGAGCGCGGCGAGTCGGTCTCCCGGAAGCATGACCGTTGCCACCGGTCCCAAGAGCTTCTCGGCACGCAGAGCCGTGACGAAGGACCGATCGAAGGCATCGCGCAATTCGATCAAATTGGAGCCAAACACGCTGACGAAGGCCCAATCTCCGAGAGCAGTGAAGGTCACTTGACGAGGCAGATTGCGGTCATCCAGATCGATGCGCAAGCTCATGAGCTCCTCGTCGGTCGTCAGATCCAGGATCGAAACCAACGGACGCACCGCGTTATCCGGCGTTAATGCGAGACCATCGCGCATCAACCCGCGGGCCATGTTATCCTTCTTCGACGGAACCCAGGCGCGGGTCCCATCGGGAGAAACAGCCACGGAGAAAAGGTAGTTGGGCAGACCACGACCTTGGACATCGCTATCCTCGGTCGTCGTATCCTCCATGAGGTCGTAGCGTGCGACCGTTTCGAGCGTTGCG
The DNA here is from genome assembly GCA_964440025.1 of uncultured Polyangiaceae bacterium. Taxonomy (GTDB): domain Bacteria; phylum Myxococcota_A; class Polyangia; order Polyangiales; family Polyangiaceae; genus NIC37A-2. Next base: position 4,297 of record CAYTRQ010000239.1, read on the forward strand.
GTGTCCAAACGATACACCTCGCCATGGTCTTCCTGGGAAACGAAACGCGTGACCCAAAGGTCCTGCTCATCTCCCGCTATCGTGATGCCTCGCAGAGACGGAGCGAGGGAACGGCGAGCCACGACCTGGTGTGTTGTGCCGTCCACCCGTGCGACCTCGCCCAACGCACTGAGCGTCACGAAAGCATCTCCTTGGGACGAGACGACGATCCCCGACGGCTGACTCGCGTAGGGCAAGCGAAAGAAGTCCACCGCGCGGAACTGGTCCAGATCGACGATCGCTACCGCGTAGTCCTCCTTGTGGAGCACCCACAAGTCACCGCCAGGGGTGAGCGCCATGGCCACCGGATCGTCGAACACCTCGATCTCGCGTTTCACCTCGAAGGTCGTAGCGTCCACCACGGTCACGGTGCCGTTGTCGGTATTGGCTGCCACGACGAGTCCTCGTTCCGAGTCCACGAGCAGACTCGACGAGCTGCGTGGCTGCTGCTCCGTGACCGGAGTGTGCACTGTGTGGATGAAGGTGTCGCTCGCAAAGCCTCCTTCGTCTTGGGCCAAGGCAGTGACCGTATAGTGGCCCGGAGAGTCGTAGGTATGATCGACGGTAGTCTCGTTCGCCGAAAACTCCGTTCCCGTCCCATCGCCAAAGTCCCAACGTACTTCGGCTGCGCCCAAGGGCTCGCTCAGCTCGACGGAGAAGGTCGTCACCTCGCCGTGTGGGGTCGGTTCAGGGGCCGTCAGACTCAGCTCGACTGCCTGGGCCCGACCGCTCCATAGCAATGCGAGGGTCGTGAGCGGCCAGAGCAACGGGCCAAAGGTCGGCTTCATTTCGTCCTGAAGGTGGAACGGAACTCTTCTGCAATGCCATTCCCCACGTAATCTTTGATGCCGCCCGCTGGAAGCACGATTTCGTAGGTGGTGTCCGATTGGAGGTCTTCGTCGGGGTCGAAGTGCAGGACGCTCATGTTGACACCCCATTTGCCGGCGAGCGGTTCTCCGCCCATGGGTCGCACGATGAGACTACGATGGTCAACCGTGGCGAGCTCGATGTTGTCGGTGAACGACAGCCCGATGCGCGAGGTCACGGCCTGCCCCGTAGCGCCATCGTGGGGCGCGACCGTATCCACCCGAGGTGCCGTGGTGTCCGGTTGGGGGTCGTGGACCGCGATCACGGTCCCCGCATATTCATTGGTTACGGGTGAGAGCTGATCATCCGAAAGGACGAGGAGGTTGCCCACCGCCACCGTGAATTGGTCGTCATTTTCCGAAAGATTCCGACGCCCCAGGATGTCCCCGACGGTCCGCATGTTCGACATGTCGCTCACGTCGATCTTGTTGGCGCCGGGTTCGGGTCGGATTCGGCCAGCAAACATCATGTCATCTTGGAAGCTGACGTACTCGAAGTATCCCCCCGGACGATTCCCACCGACGGTCTCGATGTCGGTCGGACTGCTCAACACGTCGTAGACTCGGATCGGATTCAGCAGAAAGGCGTAGTGCCGGTAGAATCCGCCGATGTAGCTTTCCGTGGATTCGACGAGCGAATCGAGCAAGATGGGGGTTTCTGGATCCGAAATGTCCAGGGTGGCAATGCCCGCGTTGCTCTTGGGGGTGGTGACGACCAAGGTATTGCCGACCGGAAACAGTGGGCCGGCCAAGACGCCTCCCAAATTAGCGACCCGCCCCACCAAGGAAGCATTCTCCGGGTCGGACGCATCCACGACGTGGACGCCGGTATTGGTACCACCCACATAGATATGGCTCCCTTGCCAAGCGACCCCCCACACCGCCTCGGTGAAGTCGCCGTAGTTGATCCCCTGGATGTCGATGCCTTGGACGTGCTCGGGGTTCCGGACATCGGTGATGTCCCAAATGTCGATTCCCTTGCCTTGGATGGTCACGGTGAAGAAGCGATCGCCGTACTTGGCGAACGAAACTTGGTGACCTTCCGCCTCGCCGCAGGGGGTGCAGTCGTTGGGGCTGAGCGTATGGGCCCGCTGTTGTGGGTCCGTGGGGTCCGAGATGTCGTAGATCGAGAACCGCGAGTTCCCCGTGATTTGAAGGTAACCGTTGATGACGGAAGGTTGATTGTGATGCTCCGACTCGAGGGTCGGCGAAATCAACCCGTCCTGCCAACGGTCCTTGGGCAGCCCCACCGTGTCTTCTGGATAGGCCTGGTTGGGAATCACACCCTCAGGAGCGGCCGGAGGACCATCATCGTCCGGCGGAGCCCCACCCGTCGCCTGATCGCCTCCCGTGCTCATTCCGCTGTTCGTCCCCCCAGTCTCCGCGCCCCCGCTCGCTGCGCCCCCAGTCGACCCAGTCACGCCACCGGAGGCGGTCGAGGTCCCCCCGGCACCGGGTTGTCCCCCGCTCGCACCCACTCCCCCTGTGGTCGCTCCGAGTCCGCCCGTGGACGCTTGGAAACCGCTTCCCCCGGAACTCATGCTAGTCCCGCCACTTGCCACTGAAGTTGCCCCGCCCGAAGCGACAGCAGTTCCTCCGCTCGCGTTGGTGTTTTCTCCCGGGGTGCCTTCTCCCGAGCACCCGACAGCGCTCGTCAGGATGAAAAGGAGGATGGGGGTGCATGTTCGTTTCATCGTCATGGTTCTCGTTCCAGAGTCTTCGCGACGGGCCTCGCGACAGGTGCAGCTCGGCAGAGCCCACACCGGGCTAGGAGCATGACACACTGGGGGAGGATTCGGCAGATGAGAACCCTCTCTCCCGTGCCTTGAATTTTTCTTTTTTCACTGGCTGGCGATAGCTGCGAGCGACGAGCGTCACGGACGCCTCAGTGCTCTCCGAGTCGCTTGTGGCGCGGAGTTCTTTTAGGTTGGGGCCGTGATCCTTCCGAACCTCATCGACTACCTCAATCGAGTGCCGCTGGCCGGACTGATGTTGGTGGTGACGCTCGGCTATTTGGTGGGACGCCTGTCGTGGAGAGGTATTACCGTAGGCCCGGCAGGAGGCACCGTGACTGTGGGCCTCTTGCTGGGCCACGTCGGACTCAGTCTCGAAGCGCTCTACGGAGGTTTGCTTCCAGACGTGACAGTGGGTCTGTTTGGATTTTCGCTCTTTATCTACTCGGTAGGATTCGAGGCGGGGCCTTATTTCGTGGCGAGTGTGAAGAGCACGAGTGGCTGGCGGTTCATGGCGGTGGGAGCTTTGGTCAACGTCATTGCCATTGCGCTCGTGGTGTTTTTGGCGTGGACCCTCCATCTCGATTCATCGACGATTGCCGGCGTCTTGGCAGGATCGCTGACGAGTGCGCCCACCTATGCCGCAGCTTCGGAAGTGGCTCGAGATCCGACACGACTCGCTGTGAGCTTTGCGCTCGCCTACCCCATTGGTCTCGTGGCTCTCGTGTTGATCGTGCAAACCGTGCCGCGGTGGACGGGGCAGCGGCTGGAAAGTGCGCAGGGAAAGGAAGGAGATTCTCTGCCGAGTTGGGATTTCGAGCATGGGGCCCCAGAGCTGACCCGTTCGTTCGAGGTCAGCGCGGAAGAAGTTGTGGGTCAATCGCTGCGCGATTTGAATCTCAGCCATCGCACCGGCTGTGTGGTTTCGGCGATTCATAGAAGTAACGAAATACTCATCCCTCGCGCTGAGTCCCGGCTCGAGCTCGAGGATCGACTTCGCGTCACTGGGCGAGTCGACGAACTGCAGGAATTCGAACGCCTAGTCGGGCCCGAGGTGTACGATGCCCGTTTAAGTGCACTGCCGCTTCATCGCGTGCAAGTGCTGAATCAATCGGCGGTGGGACGAATGCTCTCGGAGCTCGACTTGAGCAGCCGTTTCGGAGTGATCGTCACTCGCATCGAAAGTGGTGATCTGCTGATCGAACCTACTCCGGGTGCGATCTTGCAAGCAGGCGATACAATCGATTTGGTGGGGGAGAAAGAGGGAGTTTCTGCGGCAACGCGCGAGCTGGGCCGGCAGGAGCCACCATCGTCCCATACGGACATCGCCGTGTATGCGGGGGGGATCGTGCTCGGCCTGCTCGTTGGTAACGTGCATTGGCTCGCCGACGGATGGGATATTTCTCTTGGTCTGGCGGGAGGACTCCTTCTCAGTGGAGTGGTGCTCGGGCATCTTCGGCAGATCGGACCGTTTAGTGCGAATGTTCCCCCCGCTGCTAGGCAGCTGGTTCGCGATCTCGGCATACTCCTCTTCGTGGGAGAAGCGGCTCTCGATGCTGGTCAGCACGTTGAAGCCGTTGTCGACTATCCGTGGAAAACCTTGCTCCTCGTGAGCATTGTCTCCACGATCTTACCGGTGCTGTTGGCGGCCTGGTTCGGCCGCATCGTATTGCGCATGAGGCCTGTTGACAATTGGGGAAGTGTTTGTGGTGGCATGACGTCCTCGGCAGCGCTCGTTGTCATCCGTCGGGCTGCCGGCAGCAATGAACCAGCAGTTGGCTACGCGGCGGCCTATGCGGTTGGTAGCGTGCTCGCTACCCTTGCCGGGCAATTGGTGGTGGCGCTCGTCTAGTGCCTCGGCAACTCACGTTTCGAGCGGTTTCGAAGCCCTCCCAGAAGTGG
>CAYTRQ010000240.1:0-8828 GCA_964440025.1 uncultured Polyangiaceae bacterium
GAGATCTCCCGCTTCGAATCCGCCGATCATCAGATCCTCGACGCTGAGTGTGCCCTCGAGGACGGGATGCACTGCTGGCCCTTTCATTTCCACCTCGAGCTGGCTGATGCCGCCGACCTCCACTCCGGCGATAGGGCTGATGTCCGAGAGATCGAGCACGCCCCCTTCGCCGAGGCGGACGACGAGGTCGTTCTTCCAGCCGATACTCACCAAGTCGACCGGAAGTCGGCTCTCGCCAAAGCGCGTCGTCAAGTCGTAGAACTCGAGTGCGTCGGTATGAGCCCGGACACGCCCATGGATGGCTCCTCGCTCCACGCCGAGCATTTTTTTCTTGGCCGGGTCGTGCCACGCACTATCATAGACCGCAAAGTTGCGCGTGTCGGCGTCGACGCGGCCGTCCAAGTAAAAGGGCGCGAGAGTGCCCCCCAATTGGCTCACTTTCATGTCGCCAAAGTCCCATTCCACGATCGTGTCGGGTGCGGCGCCCGTGTCGCGCATCAGGCCGGGGAAGTCCACTCCTTCAGACCTCACCTGGGCGATCTGAAGCGGCACACCTTGGGCAAACGGCTCCAACTCGAAGTCCGTCACCCAGACGGTACCGTTGCCGTACTCTGCTTCGAGGGTCGGCACGTGAAGGACCTCGCCGGAAAGCTGCACGTCCGCCTCGACGCGTTGGGCGAAGGTGTAGCGGTCCATACCGAGCTCTTCGCCGGTGAGCTGCCCCTTCAGCTCGGGAAGGCGTTGTGTCGAATCATAGGCGATTTCGCCCGAGAAACCGGCCCAACCGCGAAACGACGGAAGCGGGGCAAACCGATTGGCGAGCGCCGCCGGCGCGCGCGCCATGACGTGCCCCCGCACCTGGGGCGGGCCGGTGCCCGAGGGTGGGGGAGTCACCTCAACCTGCGACAGGCGGACGGCGAGCCGCCAGGGACCCTTCTTTTCGCAAGTAGGGCGGGTGTCGCGACTCGGATCGCTGTCGACTCCGCCGAGGAGCGAAAAGCGGCGCAAAACGAGCCTGTCTTGGGAGACGAATGCGCGCAGATCGAGCGCATGGTGCGGCGCGCTTGCGGTCGATGTCCGCCCCGCTCACCCGAAGAGCCACGTCGAAGGCCAGATCGGGCTCGGAGAGGACATCGACATCGACCCGACCGGTTTCGACGTGGATCTCTTCGGTTGTCAAATCCACGGTCGCGCCCGAAATGGACAGACTGCGAAACGGCGAACGCTCGAGCTCCGGGGGCTCCCCCGAGCGCGTTTGGGGGAAGTCGTAGGCAACGTTTTGGACCCGACCGTTGCTCATCACGAGGCGGATCGTGCTGTCCTCGAGCTCGATGTCCCCCACGTCGATCCTTCCCGCGAGGAGGGAAAAGAACCGGGGACTGACTGCGGCGAGGCGCGTGGTCAGTGCAGGACCTTGATCGTCGGTGGAAGGGACTTTCAGGTTGGTGACAGCGAGCCTCAAGGGAATGAAGCTGAGCTCGACCGAGAACGTGGCCTCCACTCCCAGGTGCTCGCGGAGCAGCCGCGAGGTTTCCGCGGCCGCCCACTTTTTGACGGGTTCCGAGCGCAGCACCAGGCTGCCGCTGAGGGGAACTGCCCCCAACAGCGCAAAAAAGACGCAGAGCAATTGGGCGAAGAGGCGTCCCAGATCTCGCTTCCGTCTCCGCAGGGCGCGAAGCGGCACGCTGGCTCTGCTGTCCCAAGTCACTGCCTGATTACCGTAGTTCGCATCCGAAAAGGATGCGAACGAACAGGCTAGTTCGCGTCTCCAAATGCCGCTTCGTCGCCCGCCCTTGCCCCGGAAGGAGCGGGCGGCGCGCGATTGCTGGCGACGCCGGCTGGCTGTGGGCGACGATTGTGCTATTCGGGCGAGCCCTTTTCGGCCCGTCCTTCGCCCTACTATGAGTGAGTCTCCTTCCAAATCGTCGAACGAGCCCCGCTCGAACCACCCGGGATCGAGCGGAGCCAAGAAGCCGCGGCGCGGGCGTTCGGGAGCTCGGCGCAAAGCACCGTACGTGCGGCAGCGCGCCCAGCGGCCTCCCGATCCCTCTCCCGCCGATCCCCAGCGGGTCGAGCAGGCTCTCACCCGGGCTCGAGAAGTGGCGGAAAAGGGAACCGCACAGACGCCCATCGTCGTCGTACGGCCCCAAGATCTCGGCAATTGGGGACCGGCCGAGCTGCGTCCCGATCTCGATCAGGTGCTCTGCGCCCGCCACGCCGATGCGGGGCTCGATAGCCTTTTGGATACGGGGGTGCTCGAGAGCTTGTTGCCCGAAGTAGAGGCGATGGTGGGCTTTGGTGACGGCGAATGGCGTCACAAGGACGTGTGGAAGCACACCAAACAGGTGGTGATTCAGGCGGTTCCCAAGCTCGAGCTCCGTTGGGCGGCCCTTTTGCACGATATTGGAAAGGTCAAAACCCGGACCATCTCGGAAAACGGAGCGGTGCATTTCTTTGGCCACGCGGAAGTGGGCGCGCGGATGTTCGACAAGATGGAACGCAGGCTCTCGCTGTTTCAGCAGCAGGAGACCTTGCGCAGCGAGGTCCGCTTTTTGATTCTGCATCATCTGCGGGCAGGTTGTTACGAGAGCAGTTGGACTGACAGTGCCGTGCGCCGCTTCGCTCGGGAGATGGGCGACCATCTCGACGATCTGCTTTTGCTCTCGCGGGCGGACATGACCACGAAGCGACCCGAGAAGAAGCGTCGCAGTATGCGTCTCATTAGCGAGCTCGCCGAGCGCATCGAGAAGCTTGCGGAGGAAGATGCACGCGTTCGTCCTCTCCCCAAAGGTTTGGGGGATCGATTGATGGAGGAGTTCGGCATTCCGCCCTCCCGCCAATTGGGAGACTTGATGCGTGCCCTCGAGGCGGCGGCGGACGCCGGGGAAATCGAAGCCCAGCGGGAGGCCGAGTACTACGTCGACGTGGTGGCCCGAGATCCGAACCGTTTTGGTCTGGCCTCGGGCTGAGGGCGTCGCAAAGGAGGAGGGAGGGCTCCGCAAAGGAGGTTCCACGGCCGAGTCATGAGCGGCTTCGCGGCGTCGGCGGTTCTTTGCTATGGGGCGCTGGCCCGCGGAGCGCAGCCCAGGTGCGCATCCATGAGGGCGGAGACATCATGAAGATCGCGATCGCTAGAGAGATCCGCGCTGACGAGCGGCGTGTGGCAGGCACGCCCGAGACCGTGAGCCGGCTGATCAAGAAACAGGGGTTCGAAGTCACTGTGGAAGCCGGTGCTGGTCAGCGCGCGGGCTTCACCGACGCGGCCTTCGAGGAGGCTGGGGCGGCGATCGTCTCGAGCAAACAGCAGGCATGGAGCTCGGCGGATGTCGTGCTCAAGGTCAATCCCCCCGCGCCGATCGGCGACGCCGAGCACGAGGCGGATCTGCTCCAGCCGGGGGCCACACTGATCAGTTTCATCTGGCCGGCGAGAAACCAGGAGCTTCTCGAGCGTCTCCGTGCCCGCAACATCACCGCGCTGTCGATGGACGCGGTGCCGCGCATCACTCGCGCACAGAAGCTCGACGCTCTCTCGTCAATGGCTAACATTGCGGGATACCGTGCGATCATCGAGGCGGCGAACCTCTTCGGGCGTTTCTTCACCGGGCAGATGACCGCCGCTGGAAAGGTCCCCCCCGCCAAGGTGTTGGTGATCGGTGCGGGGGTCGCCGGACTTTCCGCAATTGGGGCCGCGAGCAGCTTGGGAGCCATCGTGCGTGCCTTCGACACGCGTCCCGCGGTCAAAGACCAAGTCAAGTCGATGGGTGCAGAGTTTCTCGAGTTGGAGTTCGAGGAGGAGGGAACCGGGGCTGGCGGCTACGCCAAGGTCATGAGCGACGAATTCATTGCGGCGGAGATGGCGTTGTTTCGCGCTCAAGCCAAGGAGGTGGACATCATCGTGACCACCGCGCTCATCCCCGGAAAAGGAGCCCCCAAGCTGATCACCGAGGACATGGTCTCCTCGATGAAGCCGGGCAGCGTCATCGTCGATCTTGCTGCTGAGGCGGGAGGCAATTGTCAGCGAACCGAGCCAGGAAAGGTGATCACGACCGAAAACGGCGTGCATGTGGTGGGGTATACCGATATGCCGAGCCGTTTGGCCCCCACGGCCAGTCAACTCTACGGCATGAATCTGGTTCATTTTCTCAGCGATCTGGGAGGGGCAGAAAAGTGGAACGTCAACCTCGAGGACGAGGTGATCCGCGGTGCGCTCGTGACCCATGCCGGCGAGATCACGTGGCCTCCTCCTCCCGTCGAACACCCGCCAGAAGTTCCCGACACCGGACCGCGTGCGGAGCTCTTCACCGGTCCCAGTGAAGAGGAGAAGGCCAAAAAAGCCGCGCTGCGAGCCGGTGGCGTTCTTGTCGCGATCAGTGCCGTTTTGCTGGGGCTCGGCGCCGTGGCGCCTCCTGCCTTCGTCTCGCATCTGACGGTGTTCGTGCTGGCTTGTTTTGTTGGATGGCAAGTCATCTGGAACGTCACGGCGGCCCTGCACACACCGCTGATGAGCGTGACCAATGCCATCAGTGGCATCATTATCGTGGGCGGGATGCTCCAGATCTCCGGCCCATTGGATAGCCCCGTGACCATTCTGGGAGCTATCGCCATTCTCGTGGCGACCATCAATATTGCGGGAGGGTTCTTGGTGACCCAGCGCATGCTCAAAATGTTCAGCAAATAGTCAGCGCGCAGCGCAGTCCCCACAGCCCGTTCCGAACCAAGGCCATTCGACTCCTCTGGCAACCATGTCCCCCACTCTCATTACTGTTAGTTATCTCATCAGCGGAATTCTTTTCATCCTCAGCCTCGGCGGACTCTCTCGGCAGGACACAGCCAAGCGGGGAAACACCTACGGGATGCTGGGCATGGCCGTGGCTATCCTCGTGACGGCGACCGATGCACAAGTGACGGGCTACCAGGTGCTTGTGCCGGCTATCGCGGTGGGAGCCGTCATCGGAGCCGTGCTTGCTTCCCGAGTGGAAATGACCAGCATGCCGGAGCTCGTGGCGATCTTGCATAGCTTTGTGGGACTCGCCGCCGTGCTGGTCGGCTTTGCCAGTTACCTCGATCCCACTGCCCACCTCGGCGGAACCGAGGGGCTCATCCATGAAGTCGAGGTCTACGTGGGGATCTTCATCGGCGCCGTGACGTTCACCGGTTCGGTGGTGGCCTTCGGCAAACTGCGCGGGGTGATTGGCTCCAAGGCGCTGGCCCTTCCCGGGCGGAATCTCTGGAACATCGCGATGATTGCCGTTTGCGCCTATTTGGCGGTTGGCTTTGTCGGACAACCGGATCACGGCGGGTTGCTCAATCTCTCGATCATGACCGGAATCGCTTCGGTGTTCGGCATTTTGATGGTCATGGCCATCGGGGGAGCGGACATGCCCGTGGTCGTCTCCATGCTCAACAGCTATTCGGGCTGGGCAGCGGCGGCGGCAGGCTTCATGCTCGAAAATGATCTCCTCATCATCACGGGCGCTTTGGTCGGCTCGAGCGGTGCGATCCTCAGCTACATCATGTGCGCGGCGATGAATCGTTCCTTCTTCAACGTGATCTTCGGCAGCTTCGGGGGCAATGCCAAGGGCGCCTCGGGAGGAGGTGAGCAGGGCGAGGTCACCTCGGTGAGCGTGGTGGAGACGGCCGAGCTGCTCCGGGATGCGTCGAGCGTGGTCATCGTGCCGGGCTATGGCATGGCGGTGGCGCAGGCCCAGTATCCGCTCTACGAGGTCGTGAAGTTTCTGCGAGAGCGGGGCACCGAGGTGCGGTTTGCGATCCACCCAGTGGCGGGGCGCCTGCCGGGACATATGAATGTGCTCCTGGCGGAGGCGAAGGTGCCGTACGATATCGTGCTGGAGATGGAGGAAATCAACGACGATTTTCCCGAGACGGATGTGGTCATGGTCATCGGGGCCAACGATATCGTCAATCCAGCGGCCCTCGAGGATCCGGGGAGCTCCATCTACGGGATGCCCGTCCTCGAGTGTTGGAAGGCGCGACAGACGATTGTGATGAAGCGATCCATGGGAAGTGGCTATGCAGGCATCGACAATCCCCTCTTTTACCGGGAAAATAACGACATGCTTTTTGGCGACGCGAAGAAGAACGTCGATGCGTTGTTGACCGAGCTGCGCGGGCTAGAGGTTGCGGCTGCCTAGACCACGCGCGGGAGGTGCTCCTCGACGACACCTCGTGCTGTTCGACGACAGCAGGTGCTCTTGAGCGACAGATGAAGCTGCGTCGTTTTCTGCTCCAGGAGGTGCTCCTTGACGACACCTCGTGCTGTTCGACGACAGCAGGTGCTCTTGAGCGACAGTTGATGGCGGCCAAAAAAGCCGAGGCAAAGACGTAGCCGAGCGCGGTTTCGAAGCCGACCTCACCCACTTCTGGGAGTGCTTCGAAACCGCTCGAAACGTGAGTTGCCGAGGCACTAGTGGCGGGTGGGGGCAAGGATGGATCGATTTTCGCGGTCGGTCATCGAAGTGTTCGAGCGGCTCTGTCACCAGTACTTTTCGAAATTGAAGTGTCCCGGACTGCGGCGCCGGTGTTTGGACAGGCCGCGTTGTTTGAGCCGATCGCTCATCTCCGTGATCATGTTGGGGTTGCCGCAGAGGAGAAGATGGCTTTGTGTGTCGATGGGCACCTGGGCCTTTTCCTCGAGTCGCCCGGAGTCGAAGGCAGAAGTGATGCGTCCCTGCAAGCCTTCCGGAGGAGGCTCGTCCTGGCTGGTAAGCGGGACATAGGTGATGTGCTGATCTTTGGCGAGGTCCTCGAGCTCGTCACAATAGGCGAGCTGAATGGCCTGGCGGACGCCGTGAACCACGATGATCCGAGAGAAGCGGGTGAGGTCCTTTTTTGCGCGGAGCATCGAAAGGTAGGGGCCAAGACCGGTCCCGGTCGCCAGGAGCCAGAGATTTTCGGTGTCGGGGACCTCGCTGAGGGTGAAAAATCCCAAGGGGGCGTCGTCGACGAGCAATTCGTCTCCCTCACCCAGAGCAAACAGCTGGGGAGAGAATGTCCCGCCGGGAACTTCACTAAGGAAAAATTCGAGAGGTTGGCCCGGGGCGGAAGCGACTGAATAGGAGCGAGAGATGATTTCTCCCGCTGGGTCTCGTAGGCCGATCTGAAAGAACTGCCCGGGCTGAAAATCGGGAGCGATTCCTTCAAGCGTGAAAGAGATCAGTCCGGGTGCCCAGGTCTGGCGATTTCCTATGCGCGCTGGCTGGAACATAGCGAGCTTTTGGCACGCCGCGCGACGGATCTCCAACTCCCCGCCATGCAGGAAACGGCTCGCCGCTGCTCGCCTCAATCGCCCGGTCGGGAACGCCGGCGGAGCCTTCCAAGGTGATGAGATGTCCCCTACGCTTCGTGCCGATGAGCAATTCCGGCGAAAAGCCCCCGGCGGATCCCCATGCGACTCCCGCTCCTTCCACCGCTGCAGACGATCGCCCGCCCCCTCCGCCAGCGGGCGGCCACCATCCGCCTCCTCGCCCGGGATCGAATGCCTTCGCAGGGCAGCGTCCGCCGTCTCAGACGGGCAACCAACCGCCGAATCCCCCCGCGGCTCCGCCCTCTTCCCAAGAGGAGAACAAGCCGCCTCGTCCTCCTGCAGCACCCCCATCCTCGGCCGGCTCGAACCCCTTCTCCGCGGGGAGCGGCTCGAATCCTTTCTCCGCGGGCGCTGCGGGTGGCGGCTCGAATCCTTTCTCATCGGGGGGCGCCGCGGGAACCAATCCATTTACCGCTGGCAGTGGTTCTCAATCCTTTGTGAGTCCTGGACAGCAGCAGGGACAGCAGCCGACCGGGAGTCCCGCAGGGGGGGAACAGCCCCCTGCGGACGAGACGACACCGCAGGGGGAGGCGCGACAGACGGCGCCCTCTCCCCAGGCGGCACCGCCAGGGGGAGACGACGGCGTGGTCGCCTCGTTCCCGCTCGACGCCGGGAGGACTTCCGGCTCGGCGCAGTCTCCCGCAGGTGCACCGCCGCGGGCTTCGAGTGAGGCCGGTCCCCCGGCTGCGGCGCCGCAGCCGCCTCCAGCTCCGAGGCCGCAAGGGGGCGCACCGCGCCCGCCCTCACCTCCCAGGCCGCAAGGGGGTGCGCCTCAGCCCCCTGCACCTTCGGCGAACCAGGCGGCAGCACCGGGAGCCGCCGGCGCGGCCGCCCCCCAGGCGCCCGCACCGACTCCGCCGGTCTCTGCTGCTCAGCCCGCCTCTGCTGGTTGGCCATCCAGTGCTCAGGCTCCCAGCGCTCAAGCTCCCAGTGCCGCCGCGCCCCTTGTGGGGCAGCCAGGGATGGAGTCTCCCGAGGTGCGGGACGCGCACGCCGAGTTCCGCAAGGGAGCGAAACAAAAGCTGGCGATCGGTGCCGCGGTGGTGGCCGCCGTGATTGCGGGACTCGTACTCCTGTCTGCAGGCGAAGAACGTGCCAAGGCGCCGCCCCAGGCCGAGGCGGAAAGCTCGGAGTCCGGACCGGTCATCGGTCGGACGCTGCCCCCCAATCGGACTCAACTGAAAGAGGACTCCGCTGCGGAGCACAAGGCTGCCTTCGAGAGAACGGAACAGCGTGCTCGCGCGGCCGAGAGAGGAGAGGAGCCGGAGCGCCCCACCGACGTCCCCGCGGAGCAGGAGTTCCAATCGGCATTCGAAAACTCAGCGGAGTAGAACCTTCTCGCAATCTGGCAGAGGCTACGCCGACGCTCGCGCTGGGGCGAGAGAGACGAGCCTCGGCGGAGCCATTGTCAGCAGTTTATTCGAAGTGCCTCGTTGCTTATTGGTCCGTATCTAGTGCTGCGACCACATAAAAGTGGTCGGTAGGGAGACCACTTTTCTCTCGA
>CAYTRQ010000241.1:0-8756 GCA_964440025.1 uncultured Polyangiaceae bacterium
CGGGTACGCTAGCGGGCACGATCGAATCACACCCCTGAGGGCAGCTGCAGGCCCACTCGTCATAGGGATCTTTGATATAGGGCTCGAGATAGAGCCCCGGGATGACCTGGGGTGCACTGCCGTGCTGCGAGGGCAAGTTCCAACCCACCGCTAAGTGATCTTCACCGCCCCCTTCCTTCATCTGAGCTTCGATGTAATAGCGAGTGTTGGCTTGGAGATAGATACCCTGCGAGCGTTGCGTGCTGTACTTGTTCCACTGTCTCACCCCCGTGTAGCCATTGTGGTAGGCGATCCGCGTCGTGTTGTAGGTCTTGTTATCGGAGCTCAAGCGCAGGGCGACGTTGTCGTCTCCAGCGATGGAAAACACGTAGGTGCCGCTCTGTGGAGGAATGACATAGCCGCGCATGCGCACGCCGTAGTTGTCGCCGTTCTCATTCTGACCGGCATAAATCTCGAAGCGGTCGATGTTGCGCTCCTCCTGGGAGGGCCGGTACGTCGGAAGGTTCGATACGGAGACGCCACCCACGTTGTTCCAGCGTTCGAAGGTGATCGTACCTCGGCTCAAGTCACTCCAACCGTAGTTGGCGCCATTTTGCGCCAGCCAGAAGCCTACCCCGTGCCGAGAACCCAGCGAGGTCCGCGTGTGCCAGTCGCTCCACGAAATTTGGGGTTCGTCGTTGGCGAACGAGTAGTCCGCGTTCACCCCGACGACACGCAGATCAGGCACACCGTCGAGGTAGAGCGGGCCACCAGAATCTCCCAAACAAAGACTGCCGAATCCAGAGTAGCGTCGATTCCCGCTCGTGATCAGATAGGATTCATCAATGGGCTCGAATCCCTCGATGAAAATGTCACTCCGGGACGGCACGCTCTCCTCGACAGGAACGGTCCATCCAGCTTCTGCCTTCAGCAGCCCGAGGTCTTCGCGGGGGTCACCCGGCTCGGGCAGACCGTTCTGACAGCCGTAGCCTACCTTAACGACCCTCTGCCCGGGGAGCACTTCACCCAGCTCGACCCTGGCTTCCGGGATATGCGGAGTGTCGTCGAAGAGACGAATGAGGGCGATATCAGCCCTACCCTGGTGAGTCTGGTTGATCGGGCAATTGAAACAACTCCACGAGGGGTGCATCAATGTTTCTTCGATAATGTAGGTGGCTTGGGGTTGATCGTTCCCGTCAAGTCCCCAATTCAGCTGGATACTCGACCCGCGAAGATAATCGTCTCCCACGCGATCGTTTTCCTCCCATTTTTCCCGAGTCTTGGCCTGCACACAGTGGGCGGCGGTCAAAAAGAGGTTTTCCCCCACCTTGGTCGCCGAGCAGTTGTTGTTGATGGCGACGGTGGCGGGGTAGTCGCCCTGCGCCACCGGTGCGCCGCCAATCAAGTTCTGGCTCTTGCTATCTATCGCCCCGTCTTCGGCGGTGGGTTCGATGGCACAGCCGGACAAGAGGGCGAGACCAGGAAGAAGCGCGAGCCCCCAGCTTCTTGTTCGCATACTTTGATTTGCTCGCATTTTTTGAGTTTTGGACATCTGCTTTCTTTTCATTTTTTGCGTTCTACTTGCGAAAAAGGGAGAACCCCCCGAACTGCAAGCTCCACGCAAACTTAGAGTGTTCGACGCGACAAACCTTCATCCAGTGACCTGGGCTACCGACCCCGGTGCGGCGAGCTGCTCCTAGACGCGCACCCATTTCGGGTCCAAGTAACGGCTACGGGAATACTCGACACCTAGTTCAGCCCCGGGCAACGTCCCAGCAGGTTCTCAGCAAGCTCCTCGTCGCCAGTGAACACGCCCTTGGTTACTCTGCCCGAACACGCGCCTTGGACCGCTCCGTCGTGGGGGTGCGAGTATTTCTTCCGTTCCTATCTACCCTATGTCCCCTCGGGCGTTTGCTCGTCTGGAAGGATTGACTGAGCCCGTCGGGCTCTGCCGGCCTTCGGCCGTCACCGTCATTCCGCGCACTAACGCCGGGGGCTCCGGCTCGCATTCAAGTGACCTGACGAGTTAGACTTGGCGTGTAGCTGCTCAGCTAGGAGCGTGGGGCGCGTTTGCGGTGGTCTCCTCCGCCGTCCAAGCCTGGCTGCCCGAACGAGTTCCCCGCTAGCGTTTTTGGCGCTCCGAAGCACAGAATGAGCAGCCGATGAGTGCGTCGCGGACGAGTCGTAGGGATGATCAGTGATATTCGGTGCTTGGCGAGGAGCGGTGGGGTACCGCGGCTCACGCCTCGAGGCGCCGCCGCGGAATTGTCGCGGTGGATTCACAGGTGCGCGGCCCCAGGGTCTTGGCTAAGTTCCCCAAGCGGTATCCCTATGAACGGAAGACTTTCTTACTTCGCGCTGCTCGCACCTCTTCTCTGGGCTTGCTCTGAGCCCTCGCAGGGCGAAAGCCTGATCACGCAGGGAACAGGAGGTAGCCCTTCGAACCACTTGATGACCGGTGGCAGCTCGGCCGGTGGAGCCGTCTCTGATGGAGCGGGAGGCAGTGCTGGTGGATCCCACGCAGCAGGGGGTCACACGCAGACAGGTGGAGGCGGTGGAAGCAGCGGAGGATCCCACGCTGCGGGGGGCCACATCCAAACAGGTGGGACGGGCGTTGGCGCTCAGTCCACAGGTGGTGCCGGCGGAAGCGGCGGAGCTGTCGTAGGCAGTGGCGGGACTTCAGCGGGAGGTTCCGTCAGCCTGACTGGTGGGACAGGAGGAACCGTGGAGCCCCCTTGTGAGGTCGACTACGGCGATGAGGTTCCCTCCCTCAAAGAAAAGTACGATGGCATTTTTGAAATGGGTGCTGCGATCGACGGCCAAGTCCGGAGCTACGAAGCGTTGCTGTCCAAGCACTTCAGCAGCGTCACCGCCGAAAACGAGATGAAGTTCAGTGCTCTCCAGCCGTCCGAGGGCAACTTCACCTATGGGACCGCCGATCAAATGGTGAACTTTGCCATCAGCCAAGGCATGCAGGTCCGAGGACACGCACTGGTTTGGCATCGGCAAACTCCCTCATGGGTGTTCAATGGGTCCCGGGAACAGGTCTTGGGGCGCATGCGCAATCACATCAACAACGTGATGGATCACTTCAAGGGACGCGTTCAAATCTGGGACGTGGTCAACGAAGTCATCATGAATGATGGCTCGTATCGCACGAATATGGAGGAGTCCGGTCAGGAAAGCGGGTGGTACGGGGCCCTCCAAGAGGACTACATCGCAGAGGCCTTCATCGCGGCGCGCGCTGCCGATCCAGAAGCGAAGCTCTTTTACAACGACTACTACAACTATCACCCGGCACGTCGCGACGCGATCTACACCATGCTCAAGGACTTGTTGGAGGCCGGAGTTCCCGTGGACGGGGTCGGGCTGCAGGCGCACTTGAACCTAGAACCCGGCACTGACCCAGACGAGCAATCCTACCACCAAACCGTCGAGAATCTCGAAACGGCGATTGAGATGTACGCGTCGCTGGGATTAGACGTGCAGATCACCGAAATGGACCTGTCGCTCTATCTGCGCGGCGTCACCTACACAGAGGACGACTTTTACGATTCCGAAAACCTCACAGCAGAAATCTTCGACCAACAAGCGGAGCGGTACCGAGAGTTTTTCGACATGTTCCGTGAGCACGCGGACGTGGAGCATAGGAATTCCAAAAGGATTCAGGGCGCACAGGAAGGGGTCGAGGGAGGGAACATCGTCTAGCTTATCGGCGCTGGGCTGGCCGAGTCTTGGTCCTGGTCCCACGGTCATGAGTGGTGGGTCTCGGGTGCAGCCGATTTCGGCTGCGATGTGCATCATCGGCACGCTCCCTCGGACGCGAGAAAAACGATGTCACCCCCGGCAGACACGGCTCGTGCAGCAAGCTGAGTGGCGATCTGCTCGGCCCGCTCGCGGGGACGCACCGCACAAAGGACGAGTCTCGGCCACCATCGCTCCGCATCTCGGGCCCAGCGACGCACGGAGCGCCAGCCATGAAACCGCTCTGTGCCGCTGCTCCGCCACGGACTCACGCGCGACCGGACGACTCGGCTGGCGGAGCCTCCTACCCACAGGGCCAGCGCCATCCCGATCGCCAGCGCTCCGTAGAGCACCCCGCGCAGAATTCCCCGAGGCGCCGCGACCGCGATCGCTCCGCATTGACGGCAACGATAGCGACGAAGCGGCACCACCACTTGCTCCGGCACTCCGGTACACGCCAGTGGACCCAGCAGTAGACGCTCGCGAAAGCCGTGCCCAATCAAGGAAAATCCCCCTCCGGCCGCACTTGCCGCCTCGCAGCACGGGCACCTCGCCGGCCGCACAGCCCCCACAGACGGAGGATTTTCTGCCCAAAGTTTGACGTCCACCTCAAAGTAGACGATGCGTGAATCGCTTCGGATTTCTCGTTTCAGTTTCTCCGGAGCGCGACGGGGGCATCATTGGCGTGTGGCCCCCGTCATCCTTTTTGTCTGACCGACTTCTCGACGACTCTCCGCCTCCGCAGCTGCCCTCTACCCCCCAGCGTCGATCTCGGACCACAATTCTGCCGGTGGACATCGCTCCCTCGTCCCTCGAAAAACCATCACGATGCGTGAGCGAATTTCCGGGCTATGACATCAACTGGGATGAGCGGGAACATCCAGCGCCATCGGTCAACGAGCGCTTGCTAGCGTAAAAACGGGCTCCGCACAGATTGCAGCGATACGGAAAGATGCCAAGGAGGGAGAGGAGTCGCTCGGGAAAGCGTCGCCGCGACCGCGTGTAGAAGTTCTCGTGGCACCGCGGGCAACGCCGCGCCGAACTACTTGTGGATGAATCAAGAGGCATGGCACTCAAGGTTGAGAGAGGCAAGCAACTCCCGTGCCGTGGAGTGTCCCGTCGATCGCGCCGCAGATTCGGGACCCTCCGGCCTGATGCCCCCAACAAGTACGTGTGACAGGTGGTCACATCTGCGTCATGTTGCCCCGTCGACCGACGCGCTTGCCCCGACCCGAAGCTCCTGGCCGTTGGCCCAGTCTGGCTGCCTCTCGGGGGCCACCGGCTCAAACAAGCTAGTCTCAGCTGAGCATCTCGGCGACTAAAGTGTTCGGCGCAGGCACGCACTCAGTACGCCGCGGCGTAGTCGATGCGGATGTTGAATTCGACGGTCTCCCCTTCTGACACCTCGACGACGCACATCCCGTCGGCATTGAAGGAGTTGCAGTACCAGTCGCCTTCGTCTTCGACGAAGACACTGTAGGTGCCAGCGCTGAGCTCAATTTCGTAAAAGCCTTGATCATCGGAAGTGGTCGAGTCGACCAAGGTGCCGCTGATGCTGTCGTAGACGCTGTAAGCATCGGGACGATCGGCCGCTTCGACGGCGTCGTTCATGGTGACCACTTCGTAGACACGCACCTCACGACTGATCGGCATGCTTGTGCCCGTGCCGGCGCCGGGTTGGTGGTTTCCCTCCAGCCACAACACTTCGCCCCATACACCCGTTTCCACCGAAATATCGGGACAGGAGATCGTGTCGATCATATCTTCGGGACAAGGACAGCACCCGTTGTTGATCTCGGGTTCTCCGCATGCGGTTGCGCACGTGTAAGGTCGAAAACATTCGGGCGGACAGTCGCCAGAATCCGAGCCACCGTTGCCATCCGACTCGGAACCGCCGCTCCCCCCGGATACAGTGCCGCCGGATCCATTGCCATCTGTGCCACCCGATCCCGCGTCATCCGTGGCACTGCTGTCACCGGCGCCACACCCCACGATGGCCCAACTGGCCATCAAATACGCAAAAACGCTGCATTTCCCCATGAGCCTCCTTGTTCAGGGTGGCATGGTGCAGGGATTGTACCACGTGGTTGGCTTGGATTGGCTTGGAACTGCGAACTTGCTTCACGCCCATTGATGGAGATTCATCAGTTTCAGGATATTCTCAGCGACCCAGTGAACCCGAGGTTTACCAAATTTCCCTACCTGAAGACCGTCGAGCACTTCGACTTCAGCCTCCGTCGTCCGGACGATCTAAAAACCATCGAGGAATCGTGACCGGTCGTTGTCTCGCTGCAGGGAGCAGTTGAATATACCGGGAGTCGGAAAAATGCACTCCCCATCGCATTGATGCGTGAAAGTCATCGAGATGTGACACCGCGAGTACCGACACAGTAGTAATCCGATGCGCTGACTCAACGGAAAGTTTGCAGGCATCATTCAAAAAAACGTCAACAGTGGCACGAAGCAGTTCACTTCCCCTACGTGCCTTCGCCAATGCCAGCGATGCGCTCGAAGCCCGTACTGGAAGCCTCAAAAAGCTCGTAATTGACCCCACCGGAATACAGCCACCTCACGAGCAATTCCTCGTTCTCGTCCTCGTCTATGTCGGTCACTGCAATTGGCACGCCGGACTCTTTCAGTCCGAAGCTATCTACAACTGGGAGCGCAGAAAGCGCCCAATTTTTTTCGTCTCTCCGCAGAAGAAAGCAAAGTTCTCCGGGCAGCTCAAGGACCACCGCTTTCTCACCTGTTTCTTCTGATAGATCTACACATGCCGATGCCAATTCTATCTTTCCCTCGACCGTACCGACTTTCAAAGGTCTCACGCTTTCCACCCGTGATTCAGCGAGACCCTCCGATGAGAGATGCGCCTCCAAGCGTGCGCGAATCGACGCAACGGCCTTCGAAGACAACTTCTCCGCGTCGTCGTTGACCGTCCGCACCTCAACGTCCTCTGACACGGCAATCCCCGACATTGGTTTCGTCACGGCTGACGCCACTTCATCCTTGGAATCACGCACAAACCCTTGCATGAGCTGACCGCTCGCCGGAAAGCTTATCTGACGAGCATAGGAATTCCAAAAGGATTCAGGGCGCACAGGAGGGGTCGAGGGAGGGAACATCGTCTAGCTTATCGGCGCTGGGCTGGCTCCCGTCGTCCTGGCGCACCTCGAGCAGCACAGGGTCCTCGCTCGAAAACTCGTGGGGGTCGCGAGACAGAGCATCGAGCAAACCAATCATCAAGCCATTCTCTGCTTCACGCTGCAGGAGAAACGTTAAGGCGCTCTGCTGAAACGCGGCGACGGACTGGTAGGGTTGAATGACCATCAGGACTTCTCGAGGCAAAATCGCCAGGAAGCCCACCCTGGCATGCCCTTCATCGACGGTCGAGGTGCTGACGCCGGTTTCGTCGATGTCGTGGTAACCTATCGAGATATTGGCGGCAGTTTGATGAAATCTCGACTTTTCGTGTTGCAGTAAGCGAGCGTCGATGTCCCGTCGTGCCCGAGCGCGTGGTCCTCCTCGACGCTCAGCGCCTGGCCTATGTTGCAACCAGCCCCGAGGGTGTGGCAGAGACCTTCGTTGCTCCCCAGGTTTCTTTTCAAGCACCCGAGGTACTTCACATAGCGAGTGTTGGTTCCTTCGACATTGATCGTCGTTGTCGAAATCGAGCAACGCGTGAGGGCAGGAACTAGCGCCGTGAGCGCCGATCGAGAACGTGATGAAGGTCCTCTGCAAAGGCCCGTCGAAGCCTTGCAGACCCGATCGCGACGGACGAGGTTGTTCCCCACGTCATGCAGGACGTCGCATGCAGCGGCGGGACGCCCGAGCCGAGTCCAAGCGAAGATTGAAAGGTGCAACTTCGGTTCCGCAACCCACTAGGAGAGGCGTGCGCGCTCGAGACGCCGCGAACGACGCAGCCATGCCAGCCACAGGGCGCCCGCGGACAGGAGGAAGACGACCTTCCACGACTGAGTCCCAGGGACGACTCTGGTGACGCTGCACGCGCTCATGCCATCTTCTTCATTGGGAGAGTCCATGAGCTCCAGCGCGCGTGTCGAACCGTCGTAATCGACGGCTTCGACGAGAAAGTCGGGTTCCGTGTCATAGGAACGAACACGGACGTAGAAGCCACAGCTACGAGGCCACAAAAGGATGGGAGAGCTGGAATCTTCGTCTTGCCTGGAAACGATGTAGGCTTGTTCAGCGCCCCGCGGGCTGGGGTTGAGGTGGAACTCGGCCGGTGGTCCTGTGTCGAAGCAGTCTTGCCACTGGAGGATCTGTTGGCAGATAGCTTCGTCGACGGCAGGGAACTCGACTGGACCAGCACCGTTCCCCGTCGTGACCGTGATGGGCGTCGGGTCTTCGAGCGCTCCAGCGTTTTCACCCACGTCGATGGTGTACTCGGTGTTGGGCTCGAGATCGCCCAAGTCCATCACGAACTGATTGAAATCGCGCTCGATGACATTGCCGTCAAAGGTGATCGATGGCGTGCTCCCAGTGACAATGAGATCGATATCGGTGGGTACGTCGGTTGCTCCGTCGTGGGGGTACGACCAAACCACGGGAGGCGGAGCCGCGCAATCGGCGATGGCAGAGGAGGAAAAGGACAATAATCCGAGGACGATGACGGGGAACGTGCACCGATGCATGCTCAAGCGGTGAGCAAGCGACGTGCCATGCTAAAATGCTCGGCTTTCGCGACCTTCGGTCAGGCGCCTACTGACAAAACGATCCGACTTCGTGGCACACTCCAAAGAACCGCTCGTCTCTTGAACTGAGTAGGTGACATGACCCCGAAAGAAGCTCTTGCCGGAGGGGTCCCCAGCATGGCCACCGTTCGGCAGAAGACGAACAGCGGCCGTGCTATCAGCGCTTGCCAAGACAAGGGCGCCTTCCTAGCCTTCGCTCCCATGTACACGGGCGCCGCATCTTGTGTGTGGCTCGCTGTGGCTGTGGGAGCGACATCTTGTGGCGGCACGAGCATAGGAATTCCAAAAGGATTCAGGGCGCACAGGAGGGGTCGAGGGAGG
>CAYTRQ010000242.1:0-8713 GCA_964440025.1 uncultured Polyangiaceae bacterium
GAGACGGCTTCTGACAACGCAAGAAGGTGCCGGCTCGAACGTGTCGAGAAGGGGTCAAGTCGGGCAGCATCGGTTTCACGTTCGGCGACAACACCACTTTCCAAGGGTTTGAGACCGAGGCATGGTCCCCTCTCCTTCGACCAGTTCCGCACGAGGATCTGCCCGATATAGGTCTTGCCCACATCGGTCCCTGTACCCAACAGCACCACACGTTTCATTGCTGCAGCGCATAGCACAGGGCTTGTCCCCAACAGATCTCAATGCGTCATGAGGCCCCCCTCTTCAGAGAACCTCGCCCTGGTCTTTCGACATGTGAGGCGGCTACCTTGAGTCGAGGATTGCGCGTCGCAACAGCCGAATCGTTCGGTCGAGATCCGACTTCTCGAGCCGAGCGTGAAGTGTCAGCCGCAGCCGACTGTGTCCCTCGGGTACGGTAGGTGGTCGAATCGCCTGGCAAAGAATTCCGTCGGCACGAAGCTGTTGTGCCGCGCCCACGGCTGCCTCGGGTGCCCCCACCAAGATCGAGCAGATAGGACCAAACGAAGATGGAGAAAGGGGCAGTCCGCTGTCCTTGGCACGTCGACGGAATTCACGGCCGAGGTTCGCCAGATGCTGTCGCTCCGCTTCGGCCTGAGCTGTGCGCTCGATCTGTTGCGAAAGCGTTTGAGCAAGGAGGGGGGAAGGGGCCGTCGAAAACACGAACGAGCGCGCCCGGTTCCACAGCCATGTTCGCAAAGTCCAGCTGCCACAAACGCAAGCGCCTTGGCAGCCGACCGCCTTGCCAAAAGCTGCCATGACGACGTCGGCACGGGTTTCGCTCTCCGCAAGCCTTCCGGCGCCGTGGGGACCGAAAACACCCATGCCGTGGGCTTCATCAACGTAGAGGTGAGCATCGTAGCGGTCACAGATCCGACGGAGCTCTCTCAGATCCGGCCCATCCCCGTCCATGCTGTAGTAGCTCTCGACAACGACCCAGCGGCCTCGGACGGAAGGCGCAAGGCCCTGAAGTCCTTTGTCGAGCTTCTGGAGATCGAGATGGGGAACGATCATCCGTTCCGCCTTTCCCAAGCGGATGCCATCGATCAAAGAAGCATGGTTGAGGGCATCGGAGAAGACCACGTCTCCCTCGGACAAGAGGCACCCCAGGGCTCCTACGTTGGCCGCGTAACCGGAGCTAAAAAGAAGGGCCGCGGGCTGGCGGAGCCAGCCCGCAACCTGCCGCTCGACTTCGAGGTGTGTCACATCGGTCCCGAAAATGAGCCGGGAAGCTCCGGCGCCGAAATCTACTTGTCTGCCATGTGTTTCACGTGAAACGTTCGAGGTTATGCCTAGCTGCTGAGTTTTTGTTTCACGTGAAACAACGGCTGGCTTGGCGGATTGTTGCCATTCATCAACCTTTTCGCCATGCGGGGGTTCGGCCGACCAATCGGCAGCAGTCCCTGTCTGGATTGCTTCGCCCGAAAAAAGGCCACCTGTCCCCTCCCAGGTTGGGTTGGAACCCATCGACGAACGTGTTTCACGTGAAACTCCTCCCTGTCCTTGTTGACGAAGCCGGAGGTAGTCGTTGCTGCTCAGGTCGAGAAATCCGCGTCCATGGTGGTCTTCCATGGCCTGTCGAATGGGCTCGTCATCGGGCACACGAAGCAGGCCCTGCTCCTGCAAGCGAAGAAGTCGCTGCTCCAAGTCGTCGAGATGCACAGCCCCAAGCTACCTGAGCGTTCGCCGAAGTCGAAGACGCCATGGACGAGAAGGCCTGGTCCCAACGAGGTCCGGCTGACTTGGGTCATTCCAGCTGCGATCAGTCGCTGGATGTTTCGCTGCCGATCAGCCGCCGAAAGTCCTCTGGATCCGACATCAACTTCAACCTGAGCGATTGCAACACTGCGCCTTGGGCGCCTTCGGATTGGTGAGAGAACAGGAGCTCGGCAATGCCGATGCCCTCCTTGACCTGAGCTTCCGTCGGTTCCCTTCTGCCCGCGCTGCTCGCCGCCGCTCGGGCATACTGAGAAATCAATACGGCCATCAAACCCAAATCGACAACGACACGGGTCAGGTAGGTTTGCCGCGACATCCCTTGCCTGCGGAGCAGCACTTCCGAAAGATACTCACTGACGAGGCGACTCAGCTCCCCGGAGAGTACCGGAGTCACCTTCCGTGCCTGGCGCAGCGGCACCGGGCGGTCAACCAGGTAGAGATCGACTCGACCGACACCAAAAAACCAAGCCAACCGATTTCCGAATGCTCGAACGCGCTCCCACCATCCAACTTTCTCATTTCGATGAGGCATGAGGACTCGAGCAGGATAGCAGAGCCCCCCCAAAAAATAGGCAAGAAAGACGCGAGCATTGAATCCCCCGGCCGCTGGCCGGACTGGCCGAAATGGGCGCTCCGTCGCCCTCTTCAACGCCTGCTGGACGTCCGCGTCGGTGGGAACCTTCTGAGGAAGCTCCTCATCAAAAGCATCGGTTTCCTCGTAGATCCGCACCAACGCATCCGACGTGGAGGTTGCCCGCCCGAGCGTTTGACGCCAGCTTTCCACCACCTGAGCAAACTGTTTCTTCTTCAGAACGCGCCCCGAGCGAAGTCCCATCTTCTCCGCGAGCGGACGGGCACCGCCAGCCTGCTGGAGCTTTTCTGGCAGGATCGAACGAACCGGTTCGCCATAATCATCGCGAATCGAAGGGCAGTAGCGGGAAAGCAGCGCAACGGGGCGGCCTTCTTCATTTTCCGAGAAGCCGAAAGGATAAGCCTGACAAGGAGCAGGAATAATAGTATGACCGTGCTTTTTTTGCAGGCTACTGAGCAGATCGTCGTAGAGGAAGACACAAGAGAGCTTTCCCTCCTGCTCGCGCATCGGCAGGATCCCAGCCCGCAGCACCGCTTCCGCACGCTCATTGAGACGATCACGAGCCTCGTCGTCTGCCAGAATGCGCTCTCGCTCTTCGGGGCTCACCGGGATCCCCCACGGAGAACGACAACAGCGCGCCGGGCACTCGCGACAAGCGTACTTTTGTTCTGGAGGAGAGACGATTCCGAGAGATTTGGAGGTCCGAGCCATGTTTGCGTTTCATCAGCGGTAGCACGCGCTGCCTGGTTCCCGACTCAAAAAACTTCGCGCAACGAGGAGAAGCGATTCGGCACGCGATCTATCATGGCGCATGCGTTCGGTCGTCTCCCCACTGCTTCCTCACCGCCTCTGCTCGTCCAAATAGCCCCCGCCGCTCCAAAGCCGCGGTCCATTCCTCGACCACCTGCCTTTTGGTCTTCGGCCTGGGCTGGCAGAGAAGAGCGCTTTCCCACTCGAATTCGGCCTGCTTCAAATCATTGTTCTGGTTGAATACTCGTGCAGCAAGCCGATGAGTTTCTGGATTTCCCAGATCGCTCCAAATCGCTCGCTCCACGACCGCTCGTGCCTCTTCAAGGGCATTTTGAGAGAGAAGCAACTCGAGAAGACGACGGTGAACCGGCCCGTCATGCTCGGCCCGCGCGGCCCACTGCCTGACCGCGCGAAGCTCTGGTTCGGGCCGCTCCAGCACATGCTGAACAGCCGCGAGGAGGGCCCAAGGTTCTTCAGAACTCGGATCGAACTCCGTTGCCTTCTCGAGATGCTCCAACGCAGATTCGAATTCCTTTTCTTTCACCAGAGCCTTTCCGAGCAGCAGACGAGGCTCGTAGCCATCGTGGCCCTCTTTCACCATTTCCTCGAGAAGCGCCCGGGCCCTGCCAAACTTCTCCTCACTCAGTCGCAGCTCGGCCAGAGTGTAGGCCGCTTGGGGATCGGCGTCTTTGGCCTCCATGAGGAGCTCGACCGCTTGGTTCTTTTCGCCACTCTTCAACAGTGCCTGAGCAAGCTGCGTTTTCCTCTTCGGTGGGGACTGCTTCTTCTGCCAGCGGGCACGGGCTTCCCGAACGGAAAGCCGAGTCTCTCGGGACACGAACTGACCTCGGTAACGTGAAAGCTCCTCCTCCAACCAACTCCGAAAGGACTCGTCCAGCTTTTCAAGACTCGCACCCAACACCGCGGGCAGGACATCGCTGGGAAGACGCTTTTCACCGAAGGCGGCGAGCAACTCCGCAACCGTCTCTTCTCCCCGACTCTCGACGAGCCACTGCGCAATCCGACCCGAAGCGTAGTAGGCCGTTGCCACGTCCTGCATGCGTTTTGCGTGAGTGAAAGCGCGACTCATCGAGCCAAGATGAGGAAGACGCCTGGCCCGATAAGCCCGATAGAGCTCTCGATCGAGCTCGCGACTCCAACCGCGCTCCAGATGCTCCGTTTCCCACTCCGCCAGACCTTCAGTGAGCCATCTGGGAACCCGGCTCTTGGAAAGGCCGATGTGAAATACATGCCCCAACTCATGCCATAGGGTCATCCCCAGATTACCTGGGGATGCCTGAGGGCTCATCGTGGCAAGCTTTCTTCCAAAGCACACGCCATGGATGGGAGTGCGAGGAAGCCCGCTTGTGCGCACCGCGAACTGATCCCTGGTGCCATAGAGCTCGATGGAAAGCGGGGCCCTCGGCTCATAGCCGTAGCGCTCCTTCATGACTGCGTACGCTTCCGAAAGAAGCTCCGGGACGTAGCGCATGAGGAGCTCTTCCTCCTCCTTGGGAACGCGGAGTCGAAAGGGGCCTCGACGGTGCTCCACGTAGTTCTCGGGAATGATTGTTTCGTAGAGCTCGAGGGTGTTCTTGACGCGCACATTGAAGGGGTCCCGCGCAAACGCCGCCCGGAGCTCGACCACTCCGGCGCTATCGGAGCCGGCACGCACGAGCGTCAGGCCGAGCCGGCCGCGACTCCGCCCATCCTTGGGATCGAGGCGCACAGCTCGGCGAAGCAGGCGCTCCATGTCTTCATAGCGATGTTCCCACTCCGCGTGTTCGGCAACTATGTAGAGCGCACGCGAATAACCAGGCGAAAGCTCGAGCACGTGGTCGAGCGCCTGCTGAAATCCTGGCTCATCTTCCGCTAAAAAGCGCGCTGCGGCCCGTAGTGAAAGGAGCTCCAAATGACGCGGATTTCGGGAAAGCCCGGCATCGATGTGCTCTGCCACCTCTTCGAAGTCCAAGTCCCTCAAAGCGACACTACCCAGCACATAGTGAGCTCTTGGATGAAACGGATCGACCTTCAAAGCCTGCCGGGCAAGTTCCTCGGCTTCCTCGAACGCGAGACGCTCGGCCAGGCGGATGTTGGCTTCCAAAACGAGCACATCGGGATGCCGAGGAGCCTGCTCTCTCGCTTCACCGGCCACCTCGCTCGCGTGCGCTGTATCGTACTTCTCGAGAAAAAGTTCGCCTCGGTAGAGAAGAAGTCGCGTCGTGTGGTGTCCGAGTTCCTCGGCTTCGTTGAAAGCTTCGTTGGCATCCCGAGGAGCTCGGAGCAGATGAGCGGCCCGCCCCATCGAGGTGAGAGCCTGCCCCCGCTGGCTCGAAGACAGATCCTCCAAAAAGCCATTTCCGTAAGCCTCGATCAGGTGCATGAGCTCTCGCTCCGCTCTGGCTCGTTTCCCTTGTTCAATGAAAATCTCTCCCCTCAAAAGGCGGAGCTCCAAATCCTCCGGAGTCGTGGCGTTCTTCGAATCCGCCGCAGAGAGCACCTCCAGCGCTCGCTCCAGCTCTCCCCGGTTGCGGTGAGCTGTGGCGACGAGGCGAGCGGCTCTGGCGCTGCTTCGATGGGGAAGCTCCAAAGCCAACGCCTCATCCAGTCTGCCGGTTTCGATGAGCAGCGAGGCCAAGAGAAGGCGCGCTTCCTTCTTGCCCGTTTCCTCGAGCTGCCGCAGCTGCGCCTCCGCCTTTTCATAACGGGTCGCGTGCAGATTCTCGCGCGCCTGCTCAAGCGTCAGCTTCGGCGGGGGTGATGAGCTCCTCTGGGGGGAGGGCTCCGGAGCCACGCTCTGACGAGGCGCCGCCGCACAACCGACGAAAAAAAGGAAAGTCCCTGCAATGAGCAGACATCTGCGCATAGAGGTCATCATGCCTCAGTCTCTCGCAGAATCGAGGGCGCCCGCCCCCCAACCGGTTATCAGTCGGGCTCGGCGTGGGAAGGAGGATCGAAATAATCCACTTCAACTCCCCGGTAGGTCCGAACACGCGTCACACCCCGCGTGAAAGAAACCACCCTTTGAGGGGCCAAGGGGACCTTCCCAAATCCCCCTGGGGCATCGAGAATGAACTTGGGAAGCGCAATACCGCTGAGGCGCCCCTGCAATTCCTCCATGAGCTGGAGGCCTCGATCAACGGATGTCCGCAAGTGACCCATCCCAGAAACCGGGTCCATCTGCAAGAGGTAGTAGGGACGCGCGCGCTCGCGGACAAGTCCCCGAAAGAGCTCCGTCAGGACGCCGGCCTGGTCATTGATACCTCGCAGGAGCACCGTTTGATTCATCACTGGAAAGCCTGCATCGGCAAGCCGACGGAGTCCGGCGCGAGTCGCGGAAGATAGCTCGCGAGGATGATTGAAATGGGTCATCACCCAAAGGGGATGATAGGGCCTGAGTGCTTCGAGCAGCTCGCCTGTAATGCGCGACGGGAGAACGACTGGAACACGTGTCGCAAGACGAATGGTCTCCACGGATTCGATTTCCCTCAGCGCTTGCACGATGCCGGTCAATCGCCGTGTGGACATGGCCAAGGGATCTCCTCCACTGATAATCACGTCCCTGACTTCCGGATGGCTCCTCAGATAGTCAAAAGCTGGCTCGAGTCGCGCGAGCGATCTTGGACCACCTCCGGATCCCACCATGCGGCTGCGAGTACAAAAGCGACAATAAACGGCACATCGATCGCTCACGAGCAGAAGAGCGCGATCGGGATACCTCCGAACGAGATCAGGGGCGACTTCGTGGTCCTCTTCTCCAAGCGGATCACGCAGATCGCCAACGGTGGGCTGTCCCTCCTCGGGACCAGGCACCACCTGCCGTCGCAATGGACAATGCGGATCGGATCGATCGATCAAAGAAAGATAGTGGGGAGTCACCGCGATCGGAAACCCAGCATGTTGTGCTCGCAG
Organism: uncultured Polyangiaceae bacterium; assembly: GCA_964440025.1. GTDB lineage: Bacteria > Myxococcota_A > Polyangia > Polyangiales > Polyangiaceae > NIC37A-2. Next base: position 7,010 of record CAYTRQ010000242.1, read on the forward strand.
GGCCGCCTGGTACTCCCGTTCAGACAGGTCGAGTGCGGCGCGGAGCTCATCGGCCGTGCGCAGGGAGCCCTGAAGCTCGGCCTGCCAACCTCGGGGCCCCTCCTCTGCGAGCGCGAGCGAGCGGGACCGGTCACTCATTGCTTGCCTGATACCTCGGCCGCAAGCCGCTCAATCGCCTCCCGGTCGATCACCACCGGATAGCGCTTCTCGAGCTCTCGATGGAGCTTCCGCTCGGCCTCGAGATAGCGCTGGCGCAACAGCTCGGCGCGGATCGCCGCGTCCGCATCACGAAGGCTGCGGTCACGGGCTTCGCTGACTCCTCCTAGCCGGACCACGTAGTACAATCCATCGACGGGCACGGGCTGGGGGGCCACATCTCCTACCTCATCCAAGGTAAAAACAGCCTCTCGTACTTTCTCCGGCACCTCATCGTTCTCCCCGCGTTTCTTTCCCGGCGCCGAAACAAACCCGAGATCTCCCGCCAGTTCCAGGGGATCGCTTGGTCCCAAGGGTGGCCTCCTCACGGAGTACTTTCGAAACAGCTTCCCCCATTTTTCACCGCTCGATCCAGTCGCCTCCTGGGCCACGCGGCTGGCTAGATTCGGATCGGAGAGAACGATAGCCAGCACTCGATGTCGCCTCGGCTCTCTCAATTCGCTTCGGTGCTCTTCGTAGTAGTCGCGCACTCGTCGCTCGGAAATTTCTTCAGGCTCGGGAAGAGCTCGACGCAAGTCCTCGAGCAGCTCATTGCGCAATGCTTGTTGTAACCGAAGCTGCACCTCTGGATCTTCATCAAGGCCGCGCCTCCGGGCTTCTTGGGCGAGAATCTCCACCTCGATCATCTCGTCGAGCAGCTGCTTTTGTCGCTCTTCACTCTGGTAACGAAGCCTTTCGAACCGATCCATGCGTGCCAGACTGGCAGCATATTGACCAAGGGTGATCTTGGTCTCTCCCACCTGCGCCAGCACCTCGGCAGCCTCGGCCTCTGTAAGACCCGTCACGGGATCACGCCGGTCTGCTTCCTGACGAGGAGTGGAGGCTGGGGACTCCTTGTCAGGATTTTCCCTGCACCCTGACAAGAGCAGAGCCAACGCCACGACAAGCCAGCTCGACGAGGGCGCCAAGAGAACAGCTTCTGACAGGCGGGCGGTCATTCCCATTACAGATAGTGCCCGCCGTTTCCGCGGGTCAACCCGCCTGGATTGCGGCGACTTCCACTCACGGGTAACAAGCTACCCCGTGGAGATAGACACTCGGGACTCGCTGCCGCCGGCCGTTGATCCTTCCCTTCTCGAGAAGCTGCGCTACAGGCGCGTCTTGCTCAAGCTCAGCGGTGAGGCACTTGCCTCAGGAGAAGGAACGGGAATCGACCCGGAGACTCTGAGCTCCACGGCCACCGAAATCGCCGAAGTGCGGCAGACCGGGGTCGAGATCGGTCTCGTGGTCGGCGGAGGAAATATCTTCCGCGGCCTCAAGGGCGCTAGCCAAGGAATGGACCGAAGCCAAAGCGACCACATGGGCATGCTAGCGACCGTCATCAACGCCTTGGCACTTCAGGATGCGCTTGAACGCTCCTCGGTTCCCACCCGAGTCATGACAGCCATCGAGGTCAAAAGCGTCGCAGAGCCCTACATCCGGCGACGAGCCATGCGCCACCTGAGACGAGGCCATGTGGTCATCTTCGCTGCCGGAACCGGCAACCCG
>CAYTRQ010000243.1:0-6320 GCA_964440025.1 uncultured Polyangiaceae bacterium
TTTCGAGAGAAAAGTGGTCTCCCTACCGACCACTTTTATGGGGTCGCAGCACTAGGTTTTCGCCTTCTCCGGGCGATTCATTTCCACGTGAAATTGGGCGCCCTCCCCCTCGTCGCTCTGTACATGCACACTAAAACCGTGATCGTCGGCAATCCGTTTGACCACCGCCAAGCCGATTCCAGTCCCCTGCGAACGCGTCGTGAAAAAGGCATCGAAAAGTTGAGTCATTGCATCCGAATCAATCCCCGCCCCGTCATCACTCACGGTCAGCCGCACGCGCTGATCGACCGCCACTTCGACACGAACCTCACCTCCCGAGGCACTGGCCTGCACGGCATTGCGCACGAGGTTCCAAACGAGCTGCCTGAGCTGCGCCGGATCGGCGTACATCCAAACCGTTTCAACCCCTAGGCGCCGAATGGCAACATCCCCCTCCGCTCGGCCCGAGCGGCGCATCAGCTCGACGACGTCCGAAACGAGCTCCCCCACGTCGATCAGAGCAAGTTCGGGCCTTCTGCGCCGAGCAAGATCGACCATGTCCGACACGAGCTCCTCCAACCTGCCAGATTCACGCAAAACGATATCGCACAGCTGCTGATCTTCGGAATTCTGTAAACCTGCCTTGAGAATTTGCACAGAACCGGAAATGGAGCTCAGAGGATTACGGATCTCGTGCGCCAATCCCGCAGCGAGGCGTCCCATGGCGGCCATGCGCTCCGCCTGAGCGGCGCGGAGCCTGGCTTCGACGAGCTGCCCGGAAGTGCGTGTGACTCTCTCGGCGAGATAGCTCACGAGAAGAGCGACAAGCGCCAAAACCAGGACATTGACGACAACGTAGTAGGTCGTCTGCCCCCCTGACAGATGGGAGTAGTTGACCACTTGATCGGGAGGAGGAGGGAGCACTCCCGATTGGGAAAGCAGCACCGTAAGACTAAAACAAACCCCACCAGCCAAAGACGCAGCGACCGCGCCGCGCACACCAAGCAGCAACCCCCCGGCCAGGCAACTGAGCCCATAGAGCGAAGTCGCACCACTCGCCACGCCTCCGCTCAGATAGACGAGAACGCTAATAATGACTTGATCGAGAAGCAGCTGCCCCATCGCAAGCTGCTGGACGATTTGTTTTCTGTTGGCGAGCCACAACTGGACTCCAGAGGATCCGCCCGCCACCAGAGCTGCTACGGCTAAAATACGGAGAGAGTAGCTAAACGTTGGATCGTGCCTCGTGAGCATGAAAGCCATGAGCACCAAGGCTCCGCCAAAAACGACAATCCTCCCGATCGCCACCGCCCGAACACGGCGAGTCGAGGTCGAGATCGGAAAGTCGCTCGGGATCCCCATGGCTCCCGGATTAGCCGCCGACACTACCCGCTATCGAGAAAATGGGCAGGTACATGCTCACGAGAACTACGCCGACCATTCCCCCCACACCGACCATCAGAATCGGCTCAAGAGAAGAAGTCAGCGCAGCAACGGCAACGTCGGTCTCCTCCTCGTAGAAGTCAGCGACCTTGTTGAGCATCTGGTCCAGAGCGCCCGTTTGTTCACCGACGGAGATCATTTGCGAGACCATCTCCGGAAAAACCCCAGCCCTCGCAAGGGGTTCGGCCATATTCTGCCCCTCGCTCACCGACTGGCGGACCGCCATCACGCCTTCCTGAATAACCACATTTCCCGAGGTCCTCGCGCAGATCTCCAGCGAGTCGAGAATCGGAACTCCGGATTGGAGCAGAGTTCCCAGCGTCCGAGTGAAGCGCGCCACAGCGATTTTCTGCATGGTCGGTCCGACCATCGGCAGCGTCAGCAACGTCTTGTGGACAAACCGCTTCCCTTTTGGATTCCGATAGACTTGTATCGCTCCGACCGCCACGAGGATGAGCACCAAAGCGATGAGCCAACTGTAGGTGACAAAAGTCTCGGAGAGCGCCAGCATAAAGCGCGTAATGGCCGGCAACGATTCGCGCCCTCCCCCGAAGTTCTTGAACATCTCTTCGAAAGCTGGAATGACGAAAGTCATGAGCACAGCCATAACGCCAACCGCGATGACGATAACAATCGTCGGGTAGGTGAGGGCACCCCTCACCTGAGAAATGAGCTTGGCTCGCTTTTCAATGTAGGTCGATAGGCGCCCCATGATCGAGTCCAGAATGCCACCCACCTCGCCGGCCTGGACGAGGTTGACGAAGAGATCGTCGAAAATCCTCGGGTGACGTCGCAGCGCCTCACTAAACGTCGACCCCTGCTCCACCTGCGCCTTGATATCCAAAAGCGCGGACTTGAACGCGGGATTGGACTGTTGGCCTGAAAGGATCTCCAAGCATTGAACAATGGGGAGTCCTGCATTGATCATCGTCGAGAAAAGCCGTGTAAAAGTCACGAGGTCCTTGACGCTGACCGAGGATCCCAGGCTGAGCGTCATGGAGCTGAGCTTTTTCTTGACCTTCACGGGAGTCAGCTGCTGCGCCCTCAGTTTCGCCTGAACGGCCGCAGCATCTGCCGCGTCCATCACACCTTTCTCGATCGAGCCGGTGCGCGTGCGCGCCTCCCAGGTAAATTCCGCCATGTAGGTCCTTGATTGTCGAGTTTGCGCCCACGCAAACCGCTCAAAAGCAGCTCATCACCGCCTAGGAGGCCCGTGAATGCCGACCCCTTGGGCGAGACAGGCTCGAATCGGCCTTTTCTCATCCGTCCGGCGGTGCGCCATGCTCCCGGTGCCAGAAATCAATGGGGTGATGCGATGCACTTGAGTTCATCATAGCTGGCTGCTCGCGGAGAGGTCAAAAAGAGGAGAAGTCAAAACTCGCTCCACTGTCGCGGAAAGCCACGATACACTCCCTGACATTGGCCCCGATAACGCCCCATCTACCCCCTTTGGATCCGAAGCCCGACAAGTACCTCGGCGCCTTGCTCCGCCAGCATTTGCACCCCCCTTATGTTGCATCCGCTTGCGCAGCCGGATGGTGTCTGACCCATGCAGAAGGCTGGCGATCCAAAATGGGGTACGCGGGCGCGGCCCAACGACGGACGCTGTTCGATCTCGCCTCATTGACCAAGCCGTGCATCGCGATGCTCAGTTCTCTTCTCGTCCGCTCGGGAGCACTCCGGTTTTTTGATCGAATCGACCGATTCTTGCCGGCGCTCCGCGGAACTCCCGGTGGGCGAGCCACAATCGAGGAGCACCTCTCTCACCGCGCCGGGATGCAAGCGCACCGAGAGCTCTTCAAAGCCAGCTGGGCCGGAGCAAGCATATCAAAGCAGAAGCTCTTACTGACCACAGCTCGAGCCTTCAGATCACCCTCCCCTTCACAAGCGAATTTCCCAGCCCTCTATAGCGATCTCGGCTACATCCTCGTAGGAGCCGCGCTTGAGCGCGTCACGGGGCAACCTCTCGATGAGCTGGTCGACACCTGGATCGCCGCACCGCTTGGAATCGAAATCGCTTCAGCCAGACAATGGGCGCGAAAGGACGCCAACTTTCGCGCTCAGACGCCCCCCACCGAGATCCTCCCTGAGCGAGGCGGAGAAATTCGAGGGGTCGTTCACGACGACAACGCCTGGGCGCTCAGCGGCACGGGCACTTCTGGACATGCAGGTCTGTTCGGAACTTTGGCCGGCGTTCTCCGATTTGGCGCCCTGATCACTTGGGCCGCAGCCGGCGAGGGTCCACTAGCCCATCCCGCCAAGCTTCCCCTGACACCTCGCCAGGGAGGAAGTCTACGCATGGGATTCGACGGGATCGCTGCATCCAATACGATGGCCGGCCGGCTCGCCGAGAGTGGCACCGTCGGCCATCTCGGCTTTACTGGAACGAGTTTTTGGTGCGATCCCCAGTCGCAGCTGACCACGGTCTTGTTGACCAATCGCACCTACCCCACTCGCCAGCGCAACCTGCTTGCTCCGCTCCGCCCGGTCCTCCATGACGCGCTTCGGCGCGACGCCACTCATGACCGTTGAGCCTCGCTGCTCATGGACGCGCTCAAAAACGGAGCAATAAAGAGCGTTTCGCTCGACGACACGAGCACTGCGCGAGCAATGCGAGACAACGAAAACAACGGTTGCCGGGCAGGAATGGACAAATGGGCCTGGAGGGCCGCCCCTCCTACCCCAGCTGGGTTGGGCCCACTGGAGCTCCCGCCCTCGTGAAGGCAATCCGAACCGCGGCGACGACGCGCCATTTTTCACCGAAAGCGGCACTAGACGCCTGGGCGTCCTTTCAGGTACGAAAGAACTTCCTCGCGAGCCGCATACCGTTTCATGTGGAAGCTGATTATCACTGACGACCAGGGCCAACAGACGGTGGTGAATCTGGTCCGTAATGAGTACCGAATCGGGCGCTCGGAAGACAATGCCATCCGCCTGACGGAGCGGAACATCTCCAGGAAGCATGCGGTGCTTCGACGTAGTGGGTCGAGCTTTTCTATTCAGGACCTGGGCTCCGACAATGGAGTCTTTGTCAACGGCGTACGAATCCATGGTCAACAAGCACTCGGACATCGGGACTTCATCCAGCTCGGTGATTACCGAGTGGAAGTACTAGATGAGGCACTCGATACTCAGGAACAGAGCCATAGTCCCTATCCAACAGGCTCCACGATTCCACCTTCCTCGCGACTGCCTCACCGTCTCGTTGTGCTGATCGGACCAGAACAAGGTGCCGAGTATGCGCTCGAGGGCGACCGCTACCTCATTGGCCGGGACGATGACTGCGACTTCCGCATCGACCACGGATCGGTCAGCCGCATTCATGCCGAAGTACGAAGGCTCGACGAAGAGCATTTCGAAATTATCGACAAAGGAAGTGCCAACGGTCTTCGGATCAACGGCCACGAGCGTCCGCGGGCTGTCTTGGACGGGAGAGACGTCGTCGAACTAGGGGATGTCGTTCTCAAGTACATCATGAAGGGGCAGGTGTTCCACGTGGACGCAGCCGAGGGAGAGCGTATTGCTGCGATGAGTGGCAGCTCGCTGCCCCCACCAGCAAGCGAAGCCCGACTCCCCCTGGGAGTCCCTCTCATCGCGGCGGCGGCCGGAGCCCTGTTGATCTTGATCGTGCTGTTTTTGCTCTTTCGCGGCATGCCCGGAAGCACATCTTCAAACGAGACGATTCCAGCCCAGGAAGAGGCAAGAGAGCTGACGCTCGTCGATTCGGCCCTCGGGACGGCCGTGCGGCTTCATCAGAAAGGCGATGTATTTCGCGCTCATGAAGAAGCTCGGCAACTCGCCGAATCGCACCCCGAGCTCAAAAACACGCCGGAATTCATCGCCATTGAATCCGCGTGGGCCGAGGCGATGATGCGTTCTGCCATGGAGGAGCAAGATCCCAAGAGACAGCGCCGGCTTTTGCGTGAAGTCAGCCAAGCTGACACAGTCTCTGCTCACCAGCGGCAGGCTGCGATGGTGGCTCTCATGAAGGTGGACGCAAAGAAGTCTCCAGTTGATACCTCGGACGATACCCCGGCAACCGAGGATTCTCCTCGAGACGATCTCCAACCGACAACGAAAGCGGAGACCGACGGCACCCCCTCCCCTGTTCGAAAATCACGCCGGGTGATTGAGTAGGTGAGGGTGAATGGCTGTTGAAGTTCGCGGTCCCATTCTGAAAAGGCCATGGCCGGCGATCGTCTCCAAGCCCGTGATAGCAGTCGCGGTGGTTGCCTTCCTGGGATGCCTGACCGAGCTTGAACCGCTCCAAGCGGCACGGATTTTCGGTCCTCCTGCAACGGAGAAGGCTGCAGAGCCTCGTCCACCCGACGCTCCCCCCGTCCTCGAGGTCGGCGAAGCCGAGCTCGGCAAAGGGGTCCAAGGGAACGCCATGGCGACGCCGGAGGACCTCAGCCAGGTCGAAGCGCGGGGACCGATTGGAGGACAAGAAGCTCCTCTGGATTTGCCGAAAATCGCGGCGGAGGAACCACCGCTCCCCATCGTCGATCCCACCGGCGATTCACTCGACGATTTTTTCGACGCTTTGAGCCGAACTCAGGACCAACGCGACGAAGCAATCACCAGGATCGCCCACTTCGGTGACTCCATCGTCGTGAGCGACTACGTCTCAGGCACCCTGAGAAGGAAGCTTCAGGAGACGTTCGGAGACGCAGGCCACGGTTTCTTGCTCATGGCCAAGGCCTGGCCGGCCTATTTTCACAACGACGTCTTCCACTTCGCGACAAGCGGATTCCGGGCAAGCCGAATCGTGGGTCCGCTGACGAAGGACGATATGTACGGCCTGGGAGGTGTCACCTTCCGTGCTTATTCCGGTCTCCGAGCTCAATTCGGCACCGCAGAGAAGGGCAACTTCGGCCGCAAGGTGTCCCATTTCGAGG
>CAYTRQ010000243.1:6330-8698 GCA_964440025.1 uncultured Polyangiaceae bacterium
TCCTATCTTACTCAGCCCGGCGGTGGCACCATCTCCATCGAAGTGGATGGAGAGCCTCACTCGGACATCGAAACCGACGCGAAAAAAAAGAAAGTCGAAAGGTACGCCATTTCGGTTCCGGATGGTCCCCACCGATTCGAGCTCATCTTTCGCGGCGGAGAAACGCGCACGTTTGGCGTGGTGATGGAGCGCGATGGTCCTGGAGTGGTGCTCGACGCTCTAGGGATTCAGGGCGCTCGCATTCGCTTCCTCGACAAACAGGACGATGAGCACTTCAAAAACGAACTTCAGTGGCGCGACCCCAATCTGCTCATCTACCAGTTCGGAGCCAACGAAAGCGGTGACGGATACGCCTATCCAATGGACAAGTATCTCAAAACGATGAAAGCCGTGATCGCTCAGGGGCAAGAGGCCCTTCCGGATTCATCTTGCTTGATCATCGGGGCGATGGACCGAGCCAGAGTAGAGGAAGGCCTGACCACAAGCATGAAGATCATCCAACTCATCGTGGAGGAACAACGACGAGCCGCCGAGCAGCTTGGATGCGCCTATTTCGACACCTATAACGCCATGGGGGGCTGGGGTTCCATGCCTTCATGGGTCCGGCGGGGACTCGCCCAGGCCGACATGACTCATCCCACGGGAGTGGGAGCAATCCGCATCGGCAACTGGATTTATCGCGCTCTCATGAAACGCTATGATGCCTACCTTGCGGAACAGAAAGCACAATCCTCGAAGAAGCCAGCCCCCAATACCGAAGAAACAGAACCGTCATCAGAACGCTCGCGAAGTCCGAAGCCCCAATAGGGGGAGATCCTCGGTCCCCGAGCTTTCTCCTCTGTGCCCGGTGGTGGGCCCGGTCACTCAGGACCTTTTTCGGCTGTCTCAGTAGATTTCCGCGCGAGGGAGCCGGGTTCGAGCGTGGGATCCTGCGGCTCTCCCCCCTCCTCGGGAGAGGGTTCTCCCGGAGGAGGCAGCAAAGCGTGGGCCAGGCGATCGCCAAGTTCCCGGTAGCCAGAGATCGTCAAATGGACACCGTCACCCCGCGCCAGCGCGGGGCGAGCCCTCGTCCATTCTCTGAAGCTTCCTTCCCCCCCCATTAATTCCTGGGCACTCGTGAAAGCGCACCCCGCCTCGGCTGCAGCGGCAGCCTGCACCCTGGCAATCTGTCCTACACGTAATCGAGAAGCCGTTCCTTTGCCCCGAGCGTCGGGGGGGCCAACCACCCAACAAGGGATCTTCGGAACGCCTGCACGCACCCGAGCCACCAGCTCGACAATGTGATCGTGATAGCGATTCACGGCCGTATTATCGAACGCTTCGTTTGTGCCAAAGGCAAGAACGACAAGCGAGGGCTGCCGTGAAGCCACCTCCTGGGAAAACTGCTCGGACTCCCAGGCCAGAGCTGTGGCAGCCCGCGCGCCGTTGATCCCGACGGTATCGAGCACGGGCCCTGGGGAATCATATTCAACAAATACCCCGAACAGCTCCGGCTTGCCGGCCACATGCGACACCTTAAGTGTTGCATCCCCGCTCGACCGGAAACTCATCTGCCGAAGACCTGCTTCGGAAATCGTCGAGGTCCTGAGTGCCGGGGGAGTTTCTGGATCGCTTTCTTCCAGTGGCTGCGGTGGAGGGGCAAATGTCACCGACTCCGCTCCGAGCTCCTTCGACTCGTTGCGCCCCAGCGAGCCCAAACGTCTCGCGGACTGCTCCGAGCTCAGCAGATACTTCTGCTCTCCCACCTGGACCCGGAGCGCGGCCCCCTTGGGCAAGCGATAGCTCAGTCGCCATGAGACAGACGCGTCGGACCGAGCATTGCGGAGCTCAACCGTGGCACTTGCCCCTGCAAGGGGAATCGTACGGATGCCTCCGTAACCAAAGACCCCATCAAGGACTCGTGTCCTTTGAGCGGGGAGAATCGGCTCCTTTCTCCAGCGGCCACTCTTGTCCACGATGGCGGCATCGTGGCGGTAACCATCCAAGCCGAGTCGGACGAACCCTGGCCCCCCATCACCCACCAAACGAACAAGATGCTTGCGGAGTTGGTGAGTCATGAAATCCGCAGCGGTATGAGAATCGCCGAGCCATAGAATGCGCACAGGCTTGTCCCGCCCCCCTGCTCGAAGCTGTTCCAAGCTGGAATAAAAGGGCTCGAGTTTCTCTAGCGGATGCTTCCATGCCGGAGGAACGGCTTCATCGATGTCGGCTGAACGCTGAGATGACGAGGAGGCGAGCCGATCGCCAGCGGCGTCCCTCAAAGCCGGCCGCTGTTGGGTTTCGGCCCCCCTTTCCGCTGCACCTTCGCCCCGAAGCGGACGAGCACCGCTCGCTCGATCAGCCGAGAGACGTGAAGACTCGGAAGGTG
>CAYTRQ010000244.1:0-8691 GCA_964440025.1 uncultured Polyangiaceae bacterium
ACCCCGATCACCTTCGCCGAACCAGCGCTGATCAGATACGCCGAGCCGTGACACCTCGGTCAGTTCGGCTTCCTTGCAGGCTTGGGCGAAGGCGTTGCGGTTGGCGTGGAAGCAAACGGGAGCCTTGCGGGCGCTGCCCTCCAGCACTTCGCGTTCCCGGTCGCTCAGCGCCCGAGTGACCTCTGAATGCCGACATCCCGTCGGCACTTGCAGCCTTCTCCCTGCTTCCAGGCAACGAGTGCGGTGCTATTGCCTTTTTTACTTCAGAAGTTCCATTTCCCTGTAGAGTCGAAGGCCGGGCGGTTTCTGCAACGTCCGGCCTTCACCTATTTGTAGTCTAAATGTTAGCCACCTTGAGCGGCTTGATCGCACGCAGATCACTCGGCTTGTCCAACTCCGCTTTTCGCAAGTCGAAAGCAGTCTGAAGGTTGAGCCAAAACTGAGCGCTCGTTCCCTTGAAGAACCGTTCAAGACGGAGCGCCGTTTCAGGTGTGAGAGCGCGGGTGCCGTTCAGGATGCCGGTGATTCGATTCGCTGGAACGTGAAGCGCAGTCGCAAGCGCATTGGCCGACATGTCCAGTTCGTCGAGTTGCTCTCGGAGCACTTCCCCGGGGGGATAGGACGCATCTTGTTTCTCTTCAAAACCGGTTTCTCCTGTTCCTCTCAGTGGTAATCCGTGATTTCGACGTCGAATGCATCGCCGTCTTCCTCGCCCCAGTGGTCGCTCACTTTTTCGAGGAGCCTCTCGAGTTCCGGCAGCCGCTGCTTCAGTGCCAACAGGAGCTGCGCCGCGCTTCGTCTGTTCTTGTCAGGTCCCATCGTCGTATCCCTCCGTCGGTCTCGTTGGTCAGCCCCCACCCGGGTCTCGCTGCGCTCGCCCCGCCTCCCCCTGAGGCCGTGCTCGGCGGCGCCGGCCAGAGGCACCGCGGCACCAACGCAGAACCCAGACGGCCGCTTGGTCCCCACCGCCTCCGCGCGCCCAGGGGGAGGACTCCCATCTGCGGTCGACTTCGAGCGCGCGCAGCTCGAGGCCGCCGCCATCGAAGAGTGCTGGTCGGCGCGCGATCTATCGGCGGCCATCGACGATTTCTTCGCTACCGAAACCGGCATCCCCACGGCCATCGAGCGCCCCACCGATCCGACCTACCTCTATGCAGCGCGCATCACCGACGTCATCGACGGCGACACCGTGCACGCTGACATCGATCTCGGCTTTGCCGTCACCCGCGCCCACCACCATCCTCGACTGCTTTCACGAAGGCCTGCACGTCAACGCGCGCATGCTGAGCGCCCGGCATGCGGCCAAGAAGGGGTAGGGCACCGCCGCCGATTTCGCCGCCGCGCTCACTCTCTCACCCTCTCACCCTCTCACCAAATGGTCTGCACCGGGTACTGGGCAATCATTCGATCCTTGGTCAAAAGGGGCGCTCCATCCTCGAGCGCTTGGCACACGAGCATTCGATCGAACGGGTCGCGGTGGAGCGCAGGAAGATGCGACAGACGCTGGCAGTCTGCGAAGCCGATGAGCCGCTCGGTGAAACCCGCCTGGGAGATGGCCTCGCGCAGGTTGACTGGAGCCTTGAGCTTGCCGAGCGTCGTTTTTACCGAGATCTCCCAAGCCGAGACGGCGCTGACGACGATGTCGTTGGCTTCGTCGACGATGAGTTCGCGTGCGCTCGGCGAAAGTCGCTCGTCGTCGGCCAAGGCCCAGAGCAACGCGTGGGTGTCGAGCAGAACTCTCACGATTGCCCTTCCCAGGCGGTCAGCTCTTCTTCGGAAAGCGGCGCATCGAAGTCATCGCTCATCTCGATCCGGCCCTTCCACTGTCCCAAGGTGCGTGTCCCCCGGTTGCGAACAGGCACCAGTCGAACCGCCGGAACGCCCGCCCGTGCGATGACGATGTCCTCCCCCTTGAGGGCTCGCTCCACGAGCCGAGAGAGCTCGGTCTTTGCCTCGTGCATGTTCACCGGATCAGCCATGCTAGCTAGTCTAGCTAGGTTCTCGTGGACGCACCATGTTGCCGCTGCAGCGACCGGGTCGTTTTGCTATTTCTACCCGGGTAAAAATAGCAACTTCGGCATTTTTACCCGGGTAATATTCGGGCGAAACGGTCCCCCACGGCCCGGTCTGCCTGCGAGAGCAGGACTTGAAGCCCTGGGTCGAGGTCCACCGGAGGCTCGGGGGGCAGCCGCGCAGGGACGAATGCGCGATACTGATTGGGCTGCTCGATGTAGGTGCCGCCGCGACGGGCATGCTCATCTGACGGTGGCGGGCTCATGGTTCGACGAGGCTTCAATACAGGTACCTTCTGCCAATATATTAAACACTGCCTTTATTAAAAGTCGAGAATGCCCGCTTGCTAAAGGCAGCCGATGACACAGTAAAGCCGTAGTTTGCGTAATTGGAGGCGGGCGGTGTCTGCGTTGGACTTTCCGTACGGTTCCGAGCGACAAGCCTCAGCAACCAGCAGTGGCCGCGCCGCCGTTACTCGGCCCCTCCCAATCCAGAAACTCCTTCCACGTCGTTGGTGACCGTGGCATCGCGCGTGGGCAGCCTCTTCTTGGGGCTCACTCCCAGGTCGCGGAGTTTCTCGGCGCGCCCAACGAGGGTGAGCAGCAGGTGAGTTCCCTCCTGCGCGACAATGGGCTTGGGCTTCAGCTCGACCTGAGAGACCGCCTACTTCTGCGGACAGTCACGGACGCCTACGTGTGTCCCATCACCAGTCGTGTTCTCACGTCGACCCTGCTCGGAGTGACGCCGTTCATCGAAGACATGTCGCGCGACCGCTCGCTCTACGAGTGCCGCAAGGTCGTGTTCCCGAAGCCACCAGCGGTTCGACTCCGGGGACCGTTCGAGTGTTCTCCTGCGGAACTCGCGGCAACCGAGACCTGGCTGAAGAGCGATAAGTACGTTCGTGAACTGCGAGAGCTCGGCGTGTGGTTCGAGTTCAGCGACAGAATTGCCCGCGGCCCTGCGTACTTTGGAGCTGCTGAGCACTCTGCGCAGCAGTCTAACAACCGGCTTCGTCAGCTCGAGAAGCGCTTCAAGGACAAGGACCTCAACATCCTCTCTTGCTCCACGACCATGGAGATGGGGGTCAATATTGGAAGCCTCTCGGCGGTCACGATGAACAACGTGCCACCAGGGCCGGCAAACTTCCTCCAGCGTGCAGGGCGCGCCGGTCGGTCCGGGCAGCCCAGGGCGGTCACGCTGACCATGTGCCGAGCACGACCGCACGAGCTAGCTGTTTATCGGGACCCTCTGTGGCCGTTCAGCGCCCCCATCAGAGCGCCACGCGTCGCCCTGAACAGCGAGCGAATCGTCCGACGTCACATCAACTCTCTTCTGTTCTCCGCCTTCGTGAATCAGATGGCCGCCGAGAGCCACAAGCTGTCCTCCGAGTGGTTGTTCGCCGGAGAGGATTCTCGTGCTGATCGATACGGTGAGTGGCTCGAAACGTCCGCACGTCACGATTCCGAGTTGATGGCTGCGGTGCGCCGGCTGCTCATGGGGTCACCTCTTGGACACATTCCTCCCGAGGAGCTTCTACCGCTTTCGGGCACTGAGTTGCGTACCCGAGGCGAACGATGGAGAAGCGAAGAGACTGTCCTCGAGACCCAGCTTCGGGCACTGGGCGAGGACGAGAACGACAGCACCTTGGTGGCTGCTCGGCGGTCGATCGAGATCCAGCTCAAGCGCCACCGCGAGGAGTTTCTGCTGGCGAATCTGGCCAACTCGAGCTTCCTCCCTTCCTACGGGTTCCCATTGAATGTCGTGCCCCTAGTCACCCTGACTGCTGAGGAGCGTCAGGTGAAGCGCAAGGAAAGGGACGCCCGAAAGGCCGCTGGTGAGTCGACAGAGCGCACCTATAGCGACTTCCCCACACGCCAGTTGACGGTCGCGCTACGAGAATATGCTCCCGGCGCGGGCATCGTTCTTGACGGCTTGGTGTACCAGTCGGAGGGCGTCACCCTGAACTGGCAAATCCCCACGACCGGCGAGGATGTGAAGGGCATTGCCGACCTTCGGTACCACTACCGGTGCGGAAAATGTGGTACGGTGAAGAGCATCCGCGGTGAGGTCAAGCGTTGTGAGGCATGTGGGAACGAGGTGCAGGCTCGAAAGTACCTGCGTCCGAGCGGCTTCGCGGTCGACCTCCTCTCGAAGCCGTCGACCAACTTGTCGCTCGCACGCGGGTCCGTCGGCGTCGAGACACGAATCTCGGCCAACACCGACGACTGGAAGTCCTTCCCAGCCCCACGGCTAGGTCGCTTCCGGTTCAGCCACGATGGGGACATCGTGTTCCGCAATCGTGGACCAGTTCGCTGCGGATACGCTCTGTGTCTGCGCTGCGGCCGGGTTGCTGCGGAGCACAGTTGGGCTGACGCCTCGAGCAAGAGCCCGCTTGTGGGTCACCGCCCGCTGCGCGGAGCCAGGGATCAGGACGATGCGGGTCAGTGCACCGGCTATGCAGGAACGTTTTCCGAGCAACGCAATGTGGAGCTCGGGGCGAGTATCACGACCGACGTTCTCGAGTTTGGGTTTCAGGATCCCACTACCGGCGAACAGCTCGAGGACCGGAGTCTGGCCATGACGCTCTCGGTGGCTCTTCAGCTCGCAGCGGCTGAACTCCTGGAGGTCGAACCCAGCGAGATCGGGCGGGCCATCAATGACTACCAGGGGCAGGACGGCAGTCGATACAGATCGATCATCTTGTACGACACTGCCGACGGTGGCGCGGGATATGTCTCCTCGCTCCCGGCGGAATTCAAGGACCTGTTCCACCGAGCAAGGCGGCTTCTCGAATGCACAGGCAGCAAGGACGGAGGCTGCGACAGTAGCTGCCACAACTGTCTACTCAGCTATTCGACTCAGGACGTCGAACCACTGCTCGACCGCCACTGCGCCCTCCAATTCCTGGACGACAAGACGCTCGACGGATTCAGTCTCCCTCGGGAGCGCGCGGTGTTCGGTGACTCCACTCGGGCAGAGTACGACTCTCCGAAGCTCCTCACTGCTCGGTATGGCGACGGAAAGGCGGCGCGTCGGATTCGGGTCCATCTCTCGGCTCCTGCCGAGCAGTGGGACTTTGCCTCTTGGACGGGCTGGGCGCAGCTTCGCGCACTCGCCGGGGCGAACTGTGAGATCGAACTCGTCTTGCCGAAGGCCGTGATTGACGGACTCGAGTGGGACCAGAGAAACTTGGTAGCGGCCTATCTTGAGGGTTCGGGGATCAGACTCAGGGTTATCCCCGAGGCGGAGAAGGTCGGTGACCTGCATCTGCTCCTGGAATTCGAGCTTGCGACCCAGTCGTACCGAGTTGCGGGAAGCTCCCGTCTAGGTCCGGGCGAAGCCTGGAACTCCGCTCCCGAGGGTGCTGTGTCGCACATGGCCCAAGGAGAGCTGCCAGCAATCGGTGGTGAGATCCACAAGCTCGAGCCTGTCGAACAATCGCGTCGTGGAACCTTCAAGGAGCTGAAGTTCGGTCGGGCGCTGGAGGGCAACCTCAGGGGCTTCGGACACAGGTTCTTCGGCGCCCTCATCGCGGCTGAGCCGAAGCTCAAGACGGTATTGGAGACCGCCGGTCCGGTGAGCGCCTTCAGGTACGAGGACAAGTACGTCTGCTCTCCACTGGTCGTAGCGCTGCTGTCGGAGGTCCTTAGCGAGCTCGACACATCAGGGGAGAAGACCGTCGGCGCCATTATCACTACCAAAGCCAGCCCACGACAAAGGCCATTGCGGTCCAGCGATGACTTTGAAGGTGAGGCACAGCAGAAGCAGGCGATCCAGCGATTGACCGGCGTTGAGCCCAAGGTCGTCGAGGGTCGCCACGCCAAACACCGCCGAGAGTTGCTCCTCGAATGGGAGAACGGCGCCAAGCTCACCGTCAGGCTCGATCATGGTCTCGGGTTCGTGAGGCTCCAGCGCCCCGACAGCATGAACTTCGACGGCTCGGGTGAAGAAGTGATGAGCCGCTTCTACGAGAAGAAGCACCGGCTCGTCCTTCGTGACCTCGGATTGGCGTACGTTTCGCTGGAGATGGCGTGAGCGTCACCAATGCGAAGATGCTCGACCGCCCTCGCGACCGGCTGAGCCCCTCGACTGAGAGCGAGTTTGCCCGGAAGGGCAGTGCAGGCTTCACCCCCTTTACTAGACCAGCACGGGGTACCCTGCCACCGTGGCCAGCAACTCATCGATCGAATGGACGATGCACACGTTCAACCCCTGGTGGGGCTGCACCAAGGTCTCTCCTGCATGTGACAATTGTTATGCGGAGGCGATTTCTCGTCGGTTCGGGTTTTCCATCTGGGGGCCAAAGAGCAGCATTCGCACACTTTCTGAGGAGCACTGGCAAGAGCCCCTGAAATGGAACGCACAGGCCGCCAAGCGATCACGTCGAGCGCGCGTGTTCTGCGCGAGCATGGCGGATGTCTTCGAGGGGAAGAAGGAGCAAGCTCCATTGCGCGCTAGAGTCTGGCGACTGATCGAACAGACTCCCCATCTCGATTGGTTGCTATTGACCAAACGGCCTGCGAAGGCTCCGCGCCTCGTGCCGTGGGGGAACTCTTGGCCCGACAATGTCTGGCTCGGGACCAACCGGGCTCGTCCGCCTGTCCAAGAAGCGCTCCGGCCGCAAGCTCGATGGGCGCGAGTGGGATGAATTTCCACTGCAGGCGATGGGTTAGCGCCTTGAGGAACGCAGAATTCTATCGCGATCGAGGGCAAACTTTCCTCAAGCATTTCGTTCTCGAGAGCTATCTCGAACGGCTCGCCTTAGCATGCTAGACTGCGGGGCAATGGAGGCATTGAAAGCCCGCATCGAAAACGGCGAAGTGGTCGTCGACAAGTCAATCCTTTTGCCAGAAGGTGCAGAGGTCGAGCTGCACATCATCTCTCGCGATGGGATGACTGACGAGCAACGACATGAGCTACAGGCCCAGCTCGAGGAAGGCTCGAACGCACTGGAGTCCGGTGACAAGTCGACCTTGGACGACTTCATCGACGAGGTCGAAGATCTGGACCGCAAAGACATCGACTGATGAAAGTCGATATCTCGGGGCCAGCGAAGGCACAGGTGCGCGAGCGCCGCGCCTGGTGGCGAACGCATCGCGATGCGAAGTCGGCATTTGCCGAGGAGTTGAAGGAGGCCCGGCGTGCGCTCAGAGATCCCCCTGCTGCTGAGATCTTCTGCTACCACCGAGGAAGGCCTGTCTATCGGTACCTGATGAAGCGGGTGCACTGCCACCTGTACTACTACGTGCACCGCGATGAGAACCTGGTGGAGATCATCGCAGCAGCGGGTGAGCAGCAGGGAAACCCGCCCGATTTGGGCTAGGTCGGCCCCCATTTAGCCTTGCAACCCATCCGCCAGAGGCGCCAGCAAGGGAGGGAATAGTAAGGTGTTCGTGTGCAAGGGCAAGGGGTACCTGCGCCACGGCTTAACCTGCCATCGTGGCCAGCAACTCATCGATCGAATGGACGACGCACACGTTCAACCCCTGGTGGGGCTGCGACAGCTGAGAACCAGGTCTGGGCTGAAGAGCGACTCGCTTCTTTCACCACCTACGCCGAAGTCTGCGCAGCACTTCTCGAACATCCTGATGTGTGGAACGACGATGTAGCGGAGGCGGTTCGCCGCGCCATCTCGAACGGCATCATTGCAATCCCCGAGCTCACGGGTCGAAAGAAAAAGATCCAGCTGAAGTATAGAATCAAGTGCCTGTGATCGAGTCTGGCCCCATCGTCTACGACCGCCATCAGGATGAGAAAAGTTTCACATCGTGTCCAAGCGCTCGCAGCGCCTTGTTGGTCCGGTTGTTCCTCGGGGGGTAGTCGTCCGGGCGAGCCCAGCCCACTGCCTCGCCGAGGCTGCTCTGGCCGAAATGGCGGAGCTGGAAGTCTTCCCCCAAACGCCCAGCCACAATCGCTCCTCCATGTCACTTGGAGAGAAACGGCACCGGATACATCCGTACCCACGTGCCATCCTGGCGAACGCCCGCCGTACACACAGTTTCACCGTACTTGCCCGACAGGGTGGGGTAGGTCTTGACCGTGATCAGTACGCGGTGCTTTTTCATTCGTCCCCCGGCCACCGCCGACCGTGCGCCAGGACTTGGGCGGCATCGGGGACGGTGGAGTCGGCAACGAGGCGATCGACGATGACACGCTTCTCTTTGAGATCGCCCGGCGGGCGCTGGCTGGAGGTCCAAAGCCCGAGGCTTCTGATGAGCTTCCCCATGAGGGCAACGCCAGTCAGTCGAACCATGAACGAGCGGGCGCCAAGGAACCCTCACGTGAAAACAGCTCCAGTCAGCCGAACAACGAACGAACGGGAGTCGAGGAACCCCCACATGAGGGATCCGCCCGCGTCGATGAGCGCGCTTCAGTCCTCTCCCCAGTCGACTCATCGATTGACATGGCCGTCGACGCCGGCCGTCCCCACTACCAGATCGCCGTCACGCGCTGTCCTCACTGCGGAGACACGAGCATCGACGCAGGCGGCCGCAGCCATCGCCTCGAGCCCCAGATCGCGGAAATGATCGACTGCGATGCGCAGATCATCGGAGCAGTCGAAAGCCAGAGTCCCTCGAAAGAGAAGGTGGGCAGCCTGCAAAAAACCACCCAGACCATCCCACCAGCTAGTGCCTCGGCAACTCACGTTTCGAGCGGTTTCGAAGCCCTCCCAGAAGT
>CAYTRQ010000245.1:0-8684 GCA_964440025.1 uncultured Polyangiaceae bacterium
CCAGAGAAAAGTGGTCTCCCTACCGACCACTTTTATGTGGTCGCAGCACTAGCAGAGGTTGACCAGATCGATACGAGTCAGGCAGCAGACCTCGGACTGAAGGTCTTCGAACCCGAGTTCGCGATGCTGTCTGCAGCCGCCACGGGTGGCGGAAAGCTTTCATTCCAGGACAAACTCTGCCTCATGGTTGCTGCGAGAACATGACATGCGTGACCAACGACACGGCACTTCGAACACGATGCACTAAGGAAAGCGTCCAGATCCTCTGGGGCCTCGAGTTGCTCCTGCTCGCGGTGCAGAACGGTGGCATTCCCGCATCCGATGCGGCGGATCTCGGTCAAACAATCTGCAAGCTCAATCCACGCCTTGGAGCAGATGTCCTGAACGGCTTCTTGAGGAAGATCCGAAGCTCTGAGCGTGGTTGTGAGACGTAGATGGTCCAGCAGATAGGGCGCACCAAGATCGGGGGCGTCGATTACGAGTCGAATCATGAGGTCCCAATAGTTATTCGAGAGTGAATCGACGACCGATTGCGGTATTGGCAAGGTCACAGAGACGAATTCTCCAACCCGACTTGCCCAAGCAACTTGAACAAGTCCAGCAGGTCGAGCGAGCGTTCACTCGGCGCTCGGACGGCTCGGTCCAGCGTCGCACCGATGGGGTTGAATCTGTACGTGACGCTTTGAACCGAGTGGTCAAGCAGTATCCAGGCTGCTCTCGATCTCACAGTCCACGTAGTGGTCTTCGATTGCCTGCCGTGCCTCGGCTGAAAGCAGTGTGCCGTCTGCAATGGCGCTCGAAAAGCGTTACTCGCCGCGCTCGACACCCTCGAGCAGGAACTGCAGGGCCAGCGTCGTCTTTCCCACCCCCGGCGTGTCCTGGACCAGATACAGCCGATCGGAAACGCTCCGAGCCCGGCGTCACGGCAATCGGCGCTCATTGTCGGGCAGCGAAGCGCTCCAAAAGGAGGACTAGCGCCCGATGAATCAATCTCTGGTCAACCCCCGGCTCCCTCCTTAGCCTCCTTCGAAGGCTTGTTCACCGCGCGCCGAAAGCGCGGGCGGAAGGTCTCACGACAGCTCACGAGAGGCTGCAAGGGAGGGAAAATGGCATGTGATTGTGAAAATGATCCGATCGAATGTCTCAGGCAGATGTTTGTCGATCAGGTGCAGCAAGGGCGCATCGATAGAGGGCAAAATCCGGCTCGGAGACCCGTATTTCTTCGTCTCCACGGCGTCGCTCATGCGACGCTTTCCATCGAGCCCCATCTGGCGCCAGAGTTACGGGTAGGCCTGTTCGCCGAGGAGCGCAGTTTTCCAGCATGGGTTCGATTGTCGAGCGACGTTCCCGATTCGGTTTCCGAGCAGGGGAGTACCTGCGGCATCGCGATCAAGCTGTTCGACGTGCCAGGAGCTCGATTGCCGGGATTGGATCCAAAGAGCTCCACGGTCGATCTGCTCTTTCAGAACCACGACGTCTTTTTCGTCGACGATGCGCAGGCCATGTGTTCCTTCACGCAAGCCTCCCTCGCTGGAAAGGCAGACGAGTGGCTGAAGGACCATCCGAAAACAGCTGGCATTCTTCATGACATGAAAAAGGAAGTCAGAAGTACGCTCGACATTTCCTACTTCAGCGTCATCCCCTTCCGTTTTGGGGCCAACCAAGCCTGCAAGATGGCTCTTTTGCCGGAGGCACCCGACGACGAGACGACGCACGAGCGCCAAGGAACTCTGGCCCAGGAACTGCACGAGCGGCTGGTTCGCAGCCCGACACGCTTCAAGTGCATGGTGCAGCTCAGCAACACGCTCCCCACTGACGAGCTCACCGTTCGCTGGCCGACGAGTGAAGCTCCGTTCCACCATGTGGCGACCCTCGAACTCCCTCGACAAGATATCGCCAGCCGCGGGCAAGCCGAATACGGAGAAAACCTCGCCTTCAATCCGTGGCGCACTCTCGAAGCGCATGAGCCCCTGGGCTCGATCGCGCAGGCCCGCAAAGTCGCCTACGCCGCGAGTGCGGACCTGCGCCGGGATACGAATGGCACGCCCCGCGGCGAACCCGAGGAGCCTCGTCCTCCTCATCCCTATCCAGACGGCGATGCCCGCATCGTCCGCTGCGCGATCCACCCGGCCATCGGTGTTGCTCGTGTGGGCAACAGTGAAGAAGGTTGGTTCATTGGTCCCGAGGTTGCCGAGCCTCCGCCAGCCAAAATCGAGCAGCATCGCGATCCGACCGGCAAACTCAAGCGGCAGGCCGCCCGGTTTCGCGTCTATGGCTATGACGCCCAGGGACGAGTCGTGCGAGAGCTCACTGCTTCCGACGCCCAAATCACTTGGCAAGTCGAGCTTGCCAATCTCAAGGCCCAATGGTTTCAGTTCGACCGCGCGCTGGACATTCCAGAGGCCGTTGGAACCTCGGTTCCTCTGCGCAACGCCTCGATCACGAACCCTGAAGAACGCGAGCAACTTGCCATCCGCCCGGGCCCTCGATCCATTTCAGGAGCGTCGGCCGCCCCCCAAGCGTTCGATTCCGGGAAGTTTCAGGGTCAGGTTGTTGATTTAGGAGAGTTGAGAACCGATCCAGACGGTCGACTCATCGTCCTTGGTGGCCGAGGAAAGAGCGGCTCCCCTCAAGGGCTCCCCATCAGGAAGGACCAGTTCAACAACGTGGACGGCTGGTACGACGACACTTCCGACGGACCTGTAAGCGCTAGCGTCGTACTCGGTGGGCGCTCCATTGCCTGCGAGCCCGCGTGGGTCGTCGTGGCTCCTCCTAACTACGCCCCTGACGTCAAAGGCTGGCGCACGATGTATGATCTTCGCGTGGATGTGGCCCGTCGCGAAGGCCTTCTTCCGCTCCCCGAATGTCCTAGCTTTACCCACGACATTCTTCCCATTTTACAGCGCCTCTCTGGACTGCAATGGGTCAACGCAGGCTTTGCCTCCTTCTTCGGCTTCGGGGGAGCGTTGGACTTCGAGTCTCAAACCGATCTGATCCGCAAGCTCGCCAACCCACCAACGAAGGTCACCTCGGGAGGTCAAACCGAGATCAGCGATCCTTATCAAGAACTCCGGCGTACCATCACCAACAGTTTTCGAAGAGCCATGGCGGGCGACGCGGATCCAGGAACATGGCCATGGATCTACGGAGACGGATTTGGGACCGGCCCGACGTTGGCGCCCTCCGAGAACTTGGAGCTGCCCACGACCTGGGCGTGGCTGCTCGACCAATGGGTAGAAGGTGATTTCATAGCTGATTGGGACGAAAGCCAAGTTCCGGCACGCCATCTGGATGAGGTTCCCACCCAGCAACAACCGGCCATGCTCGATCGTGCGGCGCTCGACTTCTGTCTAGCGGACGCGTTCCATCCAGGATGTGAGCTAACTTGGCCCATGCGTCATCAGAGCATGTTTACCTCGCCACTGCGGATCCGGCATGCCGAAGGGCCGGCCCCTTCTTATGGAGATCGGCTCACCCCTGAAATTGCCCTTTCCGTGGGCGGACCACTGTATGGGCAGAGGCCAGGGGATCTGACGCGCTGGATGGCCCTTCCTTGGCAGATGGACACAGCGTTTTGCCGGAGTGGCTACGACACCGACTACGATCCCTACCTGCCGACTTTTTGGCCGGCGCGAGTTCCCAACCAAGTTCTCTCCAAAGACGACTACGAGATCGCTACGGATCGAAACAGATCCCGTACCGAGCGGATCGCGGCATTTCACGACCGGTCGAGCTGGCTCCGGCAGCTCCCTCAAGGAGTCGAACCAGCGGCGATGTGGATGGTGGAGCACTTCGACAGACAGGGCATCGTGGTTCGACAGGATGGCGCAACGGAGGATCCTGAATTGCCACGATCCATGTGGGTCGAAATGCTTCACGAAGGGCCCGATCCCACGGAACCATCGGTTGAACCGGCGGCTTTGGCCCGACAGGCCCACTCGCAGCAAAAGGCTCGCGTCGCAGCAGCCGCGACAGGACAAGAGGCACGTGTGGCCCGAGCCGGCTGGACGAACCGACAAGAAGCGGAGGAAGCCGGACAAGTCTATCGCCGGGGTCGCTAGAACGCCGGCACATCACCCCAGAGGGGCTCCCGCGTCGGCGCGCTGCCCGCAAACAACGGGGCGCACCGAATCCAGCCGTAGAAAAGGCTCCTTCGAGGCTTGCCTCACCCGCCCACAGATGAGCCTCGGCGGGAACCTTCGAGGTGGCGAAATGGGCTCGAGAACGTTGCTCGTTGGTTCGCCTCCCGAACCGGAGGCGAACCAGGCTCCAGCGCACCTGATTGATGGAGTTCATGAATGATTGAGATCGTCGGCACCGGCTTGGCAGGACTAGCCTGCGCGCACACGCTTTTGCGCGCGGGCGTCTCGGTGAAGCTCACGGGACCACCGAGGACTTGCCGACCACTCGTGGGAGAATCTCTCGCCCCGGCGGCCCAGCGGCTTCTGCAAGACCTGGATCTCGCGGACGTGCTCGCCACGATTCCTAGCTTACGCTGCACGGGACATGCTTCCTCCTGGACAGACGAAACGCTCCAGACGCGAGACGGCTTTGAAGATCCTGAAGGCGGCGCCTGGCTCGTCGACCGGCGACTGCTCGAGGACGCCATTCTCGAGCGAGCCCTGGCCCGCGGAGCCCAGCGACGCCCCGAGCGATGGGACGGGCGCCAGAGGGGAAACTTCTTGGTCGACGCTTCGGGACGCCGCAGTGTCGTGGCCCGCCGGCGAGGAGTACGCCGTGTTTTCGGCTCCCGGCTCATCGGGCGAGCGAGCTGGGGGCTGTCTCCTCTCCCCAAAGACCATCCCGGTCGAAGCGAGGCACATTTTCCTGGAACCGAAGTGGTACTCCCCAGCGAAGGTCCTCCAACCCCCGGGCGCGATCTGCGCACTCTCGTCGAGGCAACTCCCCACGGCTGGTGGTATGGAGCTCCCTTGCCCGATGAGCGTGTCGTAGCGGTCTTTTGCACTTCACCCGACCAATCGCAAATTGTGCGCTCCCATCGCCGGTGGGAGCAAGGGCTAGCCCAAACGATCCACCTCTCCCATCGTTTTCAGGAAACCCAATGGACGGAGAGCACCGTGGTGGATGCATCTCCCAGTTGGCTCACCAGTCCCATAGGCAGCGACTTTATTGCCATCGGCGACGCCGCTCAAACGTTCGACCCCCTTTTGGCCCAAGGGATGTTCCATGCGCTCTATACTGGGGTACGGGGAGCCCAGGCACTTCTTACGGGAGGCCTCCAGCAATATGAACGGCGACTCCTCACGATCAGAAGGAACAACGAAAGCCATTGCGCTTTTCTCTATGCGGAGTCTCGATACCGCTACAATGAGAACGTACCTCCTCAACTCGGAAGGACGACCGCCCCGAGATGAATGAGCGAGCCCACTCGGCAGGTGTGGCGTTTTTGCGCATCCATCGAAGAATCGAATCGGGGTGAGGCTTTGACAAAACAAATGTTACACCAGTCTTCACATGATCTCTCCTCAAGAAGACAGCGGTATTCGTCCGCCCTTCATCGAAAGAGAGCAAACCAAGCCCCTTTCCAACTGGCTGTATGCCCTCAAGGTGTTGCTTCTCCTTTTCGTGTTCTTGCTTGGCGTCAAGGCGCTGGGTGAGGGCTTTGAAATGCTGGGGAAGGAAGTGCTCGATGACTTCTTCGAGGCCACCAAAAACCCCTTTGTCGGACTTGCCATCGGTGTCCTCTCTACCTCTCTCGTGCAAAGCTCCTCGGTCACGACCTCCATGGTGGTCGGACTCGTGGCCGCACCAGAAAACCCACTACCAGTGGTTCACGCGATCCCGATGATCATGGGTGCGAATATCGGAACCAGCGTCACCAATACGATGGTTTCCATTGGTCATCTTGGCAGGCCCGAGGAGTTCAAGCGAGCCATTGCCGCTGGTACCTGCGACGACTTTTTCAATCTCATCGCCGTGGGCCTTCTCCTCCCTCTAGAACTGCTCACCGGTTTTCTGGAGCATCTCTCCGGATTTCTCGTTCAAGCACTCCCTCGAACGACCGAAGCCACCATACCGAACCCCGTTTCCACGGCGACCAGTGCGGTCCTCGATCCGGCCATTCGATGGATCCAGCACATTTCTCCGTTTCATTCGTTGGCGGCAACACTGGTATTGATCCTCGCAGCGGTTCTTCTGTTTGGGGCGCTGAGTTTGTTGGTCAGGGAGCTACGCAAGGTGGCCGGAGGGCGCCTGCAAGGCGCCCTCCGCGGTGCTTTGAACAAGACAGCCTGGGTGGGCCTCCTCGTTGGTGCCCTGATAACGGCTATCGTGCAGTCGAGCTCTCTGACACTCAGCGTATTGGTGCCTTTTGCTGGGACCGGCATCGTTACCCTGGAAGAGATCTTTCCCATCGTTCTGGGAGCGAACTTCGGAACGACTCTCACGGCGTTGCTGGCGGCAACTGCAGCCCCGGGGCAAACGCTCCACTTCGCTGTGCAAATCGCCCTCGTTCACTTGATGTTCAACGTTATCGGGACCACGCTGATTTACCCATTGGGTCGTATCCGGGCGCTACCTCTTGGACTTTCGCGTTGGATCGCGGACGTGGCCACGAAATCCAAACTGCGGGCCCTCAGCTACGTGGTGCTCCTCTTTTATGGTCTTCCTGCTCTGGGATTGTTGATATGGCGGATATTCGTACGGGGAGCGCCCCTTCTTTCCTAGTTCGCATCCCGAAGGGGATGCGAACAGACAAGCAATACGGCGTTCGTGGGATGCGTTTTGGAGCCAAGCTATGATTCGCGAGATCCTCGCCTTATTCAGAAAAGAAGATCCGGACCAAGTGATCGCCTCGCAGCTTTCACAAATGATGCACTTGGCTCAGGAGCTGGTTGTTGAAGCAGGGAGCTGTCTGTTCGAAGGCGGCTGCGCCGAAGTCGACCGAAAAGATTTCTACGCGAAGGATCGGCAGATCAATCAACTTCAGCAGGAAATTCGCAAGCAACTGGTCGGCCGGCTGGAGCTCTCCACCGCCACGGAACGGGCTCGTTTCCTCGTCATCGCCGGTCTCATCAAGGATGTGGAGCGTCTCGGCGACTATGCGAAAAACATTCTTCAGGCGGCAGAACTCGTCGAACGTCCACTGCAAGACTGCGAAGAGCTCGACATCCTCCGACAAATCCGAATCGATGTGGAAACGTCCCTCACCCAGACTCGTGAAGCTCTGGAAAAGATCGAGCCCAGTCGTGCCCGCCCCCTCATTCAACAAGGACAGGCCGTCGCCGATCGCTGCGAACGGCTGGTCAATCAAATTACCCAATCGAGCCTACCAGCTGGGACGGCTGTTCCACTGGCTCTGAGCGCCCGTCACTACAAGCGCATTCAGAAACACTTGATGAACGCCCTCAGCACGCTCATTATGCCGTTGCACATGGTGGACTATGCCGAGGAGCTTGGGTAGCGCCAATTCGGCCCATCTCTCGCCCATGCTCTGAAACGCTCACGACGTCGGGACGACAACTACCTTTCCCCGTGCGTGACCGCTTCCAAGATAGCTCAGGGCCTCTTGGATCCGGCCAAGGGGGTAGCTTCGATCGATCACCACATCGACTTGGCCCGTCCCGACCAGCTCGATGAGCTGAGCGATATCGTCGTGACCCGGTTGCAGCATCAAAACGCCCATCTTCATACTGCTCGTCAGGGAAATCCCAAGCCCCAGAAATAGCGCCTGGAACAAACAGCTCATCGAGCCTCCAGCCATGGCGTACCGCCCCTTCGGTCGAAGAGCACGCCTGAGTGAGAAGATCGAATGATGAGCCGCAATATCGAGGATCAAGTCATAGCGACTGTCCATTTCCGTGAAGTCTTGCTGCTCGAAGTCGATCACCTGATCGGCTCCCAACGAGTGGATGAGCTCCAGTTTCTCCGCTCGGTCCACGCCGGTCACTTGGGCGCCACGCAACTTCGCCAATTGTACAGTCAATACTCCTGCTCCCCCTCCCGCCCCGTTGATGAGGACCCTGTCGCCAGCAACCGTTGGCCTTTGATAGCGGAGACCTTGCAGGGCGATGGCGCCAGATTGGAGAAGCGACGCAGCTTGTGCAAACGTCAATTCCCGCGGTTTGGGTAAGAGCATCCTTTCCGGCGCACATACGTATTCGGCGAATCCGCCGAATCTTCCCATGAGATCGCCAAACACCTCGTCTCCCGGCACAAAGCGCTCGACGCCCTCTCCCACCGCCACGACTCTTCCCGCCACGTCGGAGCCGAGAATCCTGTGGATCGGTCGGATGGGTCCCCAGAGACGTCCGTACGCAGGAACTCCAGTTAAACATTCCCAATCAGAAGCATTGAGCGAAACCGCCTCGACGGCGACAAGGACCTCCCCTTTTTTCGGAGTGGGTTCGGGGATCTCTTGCAATTCAAGGATCTCGGGAGGTCCGTACTTGCGACGAATAGCGGCTTTCATTCAGCTGACGCTAGAGGTCCTCTCTATGAGTGTCAAATATACACTAAGAGAGAGGGGAAATCGAGGGGAGAGCCGAGAAGGCCCCCAGAGGGCTCAAAAGGCCAGCGCATTCCATGGGAAATGCGAACCTCGACGAATCCCCTCCGGCTGGCCGTGTCCCCTGAATTTTGGTAGGGGAAGCGCTCCCACGTTGAGGGTCGCACACCAGGCCCCGTTAGACCGATGAACTTCCTCAAAAAAATACTCAGCCCTC